>NZ_JANINT010000014.1 GCF_024509035.1 Nocardioides sp.
CAGCTCGTACTCCTTCCACCCGATGATCGACTCCTCGATCAGCACCTCGGTGGTGGGGCTGGCGGCGAGGCCGGCGCCGGCGATACGGGCCAGGTCACCCTCGTCGTAGGCGATGCCCGAGCCGGTGCCGCCCATCGTGAACGACGGCCGGATCACGACCGGGTAACCGAGCTCTCCGACGGCCTTCTCGCAGTCCTCGAGGGTGTGGCAGACGAAGCTCGTGGCGACCTCTCCCCCGACCTTGTCCACGATCGCGTTGAACAGCTCGCGGTTCTCACCGCGGTGGATGGCCTCGAAGCTGGCGCCGATCATCTCGACGCCGTACTTCTCCAGCACACCGCGCTCGTGCAGGGCGGTCGCGGCGTTGAGTGCGGTCTGGCCACCCAACGTCGGGAGCAGCGCGTCGGGCCGCTCCTTGGCGATCACCTTCTCGACGAACTCCGGGGTGATCGGCTCGACGTACGTCGCGTCGGCGAACTCGGGGTCGGTCATGATCGTGGCCGGGTTGGAGTTGACCAGGATGACCCGCAGGCCCTCGGCCTTGAGCACGCGGCAGGCCTGGGTGCCGGAGTAGTCGAACTCGCAGGCCTGCCCGATGATGATCGGCCCGGAGCCGATCACCAGCACGCTCTTGATGTCATCGCGCTTCGGCATCAGGCGTCGCCCTTCCTCTCGGACATCAGGTCCACGAACCGGTCGAAGAGGTACGCCGCGTCGTGCGGGCCGGCGGCGGCCTCGGGGTGGTATTGGACGGAGAAGCCCTTCAGCGTCCCGTCGGCATCGCGCAGCTCGAGGCCCTCGACCACGTCGTCGTTGAGGCAGACGTGGCTCACGCTCGCCTCGCCGTACGGCGTGGACGTGGTGCCCTCCAGCGGCGCGTCGACCGCGAAGCCGTGGTTGTGCGCGGTCACCTCGACCTTGCCCGTGGTGCGGTCCATCACGGGCTGGTTGATGCCGCGGTGGCCGTACTTCAGCTTGTAGGTGCCGAAGCCGAGCGCGCGGCCGAACAGCTGGTTGCCGAAGCAGATGCCGAAGTACGGCACTCCCTCGGCGAGCGCGCCCTGGAGCACCTCGATCTGGTGCGTGGTGGCGGCGGGGTCACCGGGGCCGTTGGAGTAGAAGAGGCCGTCCGCACCGACCGCGCGGATGTCCTCCAGGCTCGCCGTCGCGGGCAGCACGTGCACCTCGACGCCCCGCTCGGCCATCCGGTGCGGCGTCATCGTCTTGATGCCGAGGTCGAGCGCGGCCACGGTGAACCGCTTCTCACCGATGGCGGGGACGACGTACGGCTCCGTGGTCGAGACCTCCGAGGCGAGCTCGGCGCCGGACATCTCGCCCGAGGCACGCACCCGTTCGAGCAGCGCGGCGGCGTCGGTCTCGGTGCTGGAGATCCCGACCCGCATCGCGCCCCGCTCGCGCAGGTGGCGGGTCAGCGCACGGGTGTCGATGCCGGAGATGCCGACGACGCCCTGCTCGCGCAGCTCGTCGTCGAGCGTGCGGCTCGCGCGCCAGCTCGATGACCGGCGGGCGGGGTCGCGCACGACGAAGCCCGCCACCCAGATGCGGCGACTCTCGGGGTCCTCGTCGTTGACGCCGGTGTTGCCGATGTGGGGAGCCGTCATGACGACCACCTGGCGGTGGTACGACGGGTCGGTCAGCGTCTCCTGGTAGCCGGTCATGCCGGTGTTGAAGACCGCCTCGCCGAAGATCTCCCCCTCGGCGCCGAACGACTCGCCGTGGAAGGTCCGGCCGTCCTCGAGCACGAGGATCGCCCCCGTGCTCGTCGGGGCGCTCACTGGATCTTCCCGTCGAGCACGGTCGCCTTGCCCCGCAGGAACGTCGCGACCACCCGGCCCGGCAGCTCCATGCCGCGGTAGGGGGTGTTGCGGCTCAGGCTCTGGCTCTCGGCGGGATCGACCACGCGGGTCGCGCGAGGGTCGTAGAGCACGACGTTGGCCGGCTCGCCGGCCACGATCGGCCGGCCCTGGACGTCGGAGACCCGGCCGATGCGCGCGGGTGCGTACGACATCCGTTCGGCGACGCCAGCCCAGTCGAGGAGACCGGTGTCGACCATCGTCTGCTGCACGATCGACAGCGCGGTCTCGAGCCCGAGCATGCCGAAGGCGGCCGCCGCCCACTCGCAGTCCTTGTCCTCGAGGGGGTGCGGCGCGTGGTCGGTGGCGACGATGTCGATCGTGCCGTCCGCGAGCCCGGCGCGCAGCGCCTCGGCGTCGGCCGTCGAGCGCAGGGGCGGGTTGACCTTGTAGATCGGGTCGTACGTCGCGGCGAGGTCGTCGGTCAGCAGCAGGTGGTGCGGGCAGGCCTCTGCGGTGACCTGGACGCCCTTGCCCTTGGCCCAGCGGATCAGCTCGACCGAACCGGCGGTGGAGACGTGGCAGACGTGCAGGCGCGACCCGACGTGCTCGGCGAGCAGCACGTCGCGGGCGATGATCGCCTCCTCGGCGACCGCCGGCCAGCCGGCCAGCCCGAGCCGGCCGGAGAGCTCGCCCTCGTTCATCTGCGCGCCCTCGGTGAGGCGCGGCTCCTGGGCGTGCTGGGCGACGACGCCGTCGAACGCCTTGACGTACTCCAGGGCCCGGCGCATGAGGACCGCGTCGCTGACGCACTTGCCGTCGTCGGAGAACACCCGCACCCGGGCGGCCGAGTCGGCCATGGCGCCGAGCTCGGCGAGCTGCTGGCCGGCGAGGCCGACCGTGACTGCGCCGACGGGGTAGACGTCGCAGTAGCCGGCCTCGCGGCCCAGCCGCCAGACCTGCTCGACGACGCCGGCCGTGTCGGCGACCGGCTCGGTGTTGGCCATCGCGTGCACGGCGGTGAAGCCGCCCATGGCCGCGGCGCGGGTGCCGGACTCGACGGTCTCGGCGTCCTCGCGGCCCGGCTCGCGCAGGTGGGTGTGCAGGTCGACCAGGCCCGGCAGCGCGATGAGGCCCGTGCCGTCGATCTCCTCGACGCCGTCGTCCGAGGACACGCCACGCAGGTCGCCGATGTGACCGATCCTGCCCTCGTTGAGGACGAGGTTGGTCGGCTGCCCGCCCAGGATGCTGACGTTCTTGATCCAGTACGTGGTCACTCTTCTCCTCCGACGGCGGGCTCGGAGCCGCCCAGCAGCAGGTACAGGACGGCCATCCGCACGGCGACGCCGTTGGTGACCTGCTCGACGATCACGGACCGGTCGCTGTCGGCGACGTCCGCGGTGATCTCCATGCCGCGGACCATCGGCCCGGGGTGCATGACGATCGTGTGGTCCTGCAGGGTCGCCATCCGCCGGCCGTCGAGGCCGTAGCGGCGCGAGTACTCCCGCGCGGTGGGGAAGAACCCGCCGCTCATCCGCTCGCGCTGGACGCGCAGCATCATCACCGCGTCGGCCTTCGGGATCACGGCGTCCAGGTCGTACGACGTCTCGACCGGCCAGCTCTCGACGCCGACCGGCAGCAGGGTCGGCGGCGCGACCAGCGTGACCTCGGCGCCGAGCGTGTTGAGCAGCAGCGCGTTGGACCGGGCCACCCGGCTGTGCAGGACGTCGCCGACGATCACGACGCGGCGCCCGTCGAGGCTGGGCTTGGCGCCCGAGCCGCCGAGGTGGCGCACCATGGTGAACGCGTCGAGCAGCGCCTGGGTGGGGTGCTCGTGGGTGCCGTCGCCGGCGTTGACGACGTTGGAGCGCACCCAGCCGGAGTGGGCGAGCCGGTGCGGCGCGCCGCTGGCGCCGTGACGGACGACGACCGCGTCGGCGCCCATCGCCTCGAGCGTCAGCGCGGTGTCCTTGAGGCTCTCGCCCTTGCTCAGCGAGGAGCCCTTGGCCGCGAAGTTGATGACGTCGGCCGAGAGCCGCTTGGCGGCCGCCTCGAACGAGATGCGGGTGCGGGTGGAGTCCTCGAAGAAGAGGTTGACCACGGTGCGGCCGCGCAGGGCGGGCAGCTTCTTGATCGGCCGGTCCGCGAGCTCGCGCAGCTCCGCGGCGGTCGCGAGGATCAGCTCGGCGTCGTCGCGGCTGAGGTCGGCGGTGCTCAGGAGGTGGCGCTTCATGCCGTCACCTCCCCGGTGGCCGGTCCCTGGATCGTCACGGCGTCGACCTCGTCGATGCCGCCGAGGCTCACCTTGACCCGCTCGAGCAGCGAGGTCGGCAGGTTCTTGCCGACGAAGTCGGCGCGGATCGGCAGCTCGCGGTGTCCGCGGTCGACCAGGACGGCGAGCTGCACCGCCCGCGGGCGGCCGATGTCGTTGAGCGCGTCGAGCGCGGCGCGGATGGTCCGGCCGGAGAACAGGACGTCGTCGACGAGGACGACCGTGCGTCCGTCGATGCCGGATGCCGGGATCTGCGTCGGGAGCAGCGCCCGGGCCGGCTTCATCCGCAGGTCGTCCCGGTACATCGTGACGTCGAGCGAGCCGACGGGCACGTCCTGGCCCTCGACGGCTGCGATCCGGGCCGCGATCCGCTCGGCGAGCGGCACGCCCCGCGTCGGGATGCCGAGGAGGACGAGATCGGCGGCGCCCTTGTTGCGCTCGAGGATCTCGTGGGCGATGCGGGTCAGGGCCCGCGTGATGTCGCTGTCGTCGAGGACGACGCGAGAGATGTCCGCGCTGGCCTGGGGGCCGCTGGTCGGACTGTCAGTCGTAGGACTGGGGGGCACGTGCTGAGGGTGCGCAGGCAAGAGCCTCGGACCTCCTTCTCCGCCTCTCGGGACGGCTCGTTAAAGGATGTCGATCGTGGTGGACCCTACTCCCCCGAGCAGGCCTCGTGCGCGCCGGGGCTGTGCTGTCTCGGATGCCGGAGATCTCCAGCAGCGCCGAACGCGGCCGCGAGAGAACGGTCTGGTCACCGGGACGTCATACGACGTGGGCATCCCGGCGACCAGAACGTATGACGCCCGGCGGGCGGCCCGGGGACGTCATACGACGTGGGCATCCCAGCGACCAGAACGTATGACGCCCCGGGGTGACCACAGGTCGGCGCCCTCCCGATAGGCGCCAACTCGGCTCCCCCACGACCCCGTCGGACGACGTTCCGAGGCCCCGTAGCCAGCGCGCCCACCGCCACCACACCGTCGGAGCACCATCCCAGGAGCGATCTCGCGGCCCGCGCGGCGACGAAGTCGACGCGAGACGCGTGCACGTTGACCCGCCCGAAAGTTTCGGGCGGGTCAACGTGGTGGTGGACCGGGGCCGGATGCGACGACCCCGGTCCGATGGGAGTCAGCCGGAGACGGCGAGCTCCCGGTCCTGGCCCGGCGTCGTGGCCTGGCCGTCGGGAACGATGCGGGTCCCGGCGATCCCGGCCACGATGTCGGCGATGTCGGCCAGCGAGCCGATGGCCGCGGTGCGGCCGGTCTGCTCGACGAACCGGCAGACCGCCTCGACCTTCGGACCCATCGAGCCGGCCGCGAAGTCGAACGCCCGCAGCTCCGACGGCGTCGTCTCGGTCAGGCGCCGCTGGTCGGGGGTGCCCCAGTCGACGTACACGCCGTCGACGTCGGTGGCGATCACCAGCATGTCGGCGTCGATCTCCCGCGCCAGCAGCGAGGACGCGAGGTCCTTGTCGATGACGGCCTCGACCCCGCGCAGGATGCGCCCGGGCTCGAGGACGGTCGGGATGCCGCCGCCACCGGCGCACACCACGACGGTGCCGTTCTCCACGAGGGACCGGATCGAGGGCACCTCGTAGATGTGCTGCGGCTCCGGCGAGGCGACGACCCGGCGGTAGGACGAGCCGTCGGGGCGGATGGCCCAGCCATTCTCGGCCGCGAGGCGCTCGGCCTCCTCCTGCATGTAGATCGGGCCGATGAACTTCGTCGGGTTCTGGAACGCCGGGTCCTCCGGGTCCACCCGCACCATCGTCAGCAACGTGGCGATGTGCTTCTCGAGCGGCAGCACGTTGCCGAGCTCCTGCTCGATGACGTAGCCGATCATCGCCTCGGTCTGGGCGCCGAGGACGTCCAGCGGGTAGGGCCGCACGTCCTCGTACGCCGCCGCCTGGAGGGCGAGCAGGCCGACCTGGGGGCCGTTGCCGTGGGCGATGACGACCTCGTTGTCGGGCACCACCGTGGCGATGCGTTCGGCAGCGATGCGGATGTTCGCGCGCTGGTTGTCCGCGGTCAGCGGTTCACCACGACGCAGGAGGGCGTTGCCGCCCAGGGCGATCACGATTCTCATGATGGCGATTCCTCTCAGGCCAGCGACGCGACGAGCAGCGCCTTGATGGTGTGCATCCGGTTCTCCGCCTGGTCGAAGGAGATGTTGGCCGAGGACTCGAACACGTCCTCGGTGACCTCGATCCCGTTCGCGAGCTGCGGGTACTGCTGGACCACCTGGGCACCGACCTTGGTCTGGGTGTTGTGGAAGGCCGGCAGGCAGTGCAGCACCTTGACCCGCGGGTTGCCGGTGGCGTGCAGCAGGTCGGCGTTGATCTGGAAGGGCAGGCAGGCCTCGACGCGCTCGGCCCACGACTCGACGGGCTCACCCATCGAGACCCACACGTCGGTGTAGATGAAGTCGACGCCCGCGACGGCCTCCTGGGGGTCGTCGGTGACCATGATCCGGGCGCCGGACTCGTCGGCGAGCTCGTGGCAGAGCTTGACCAGCTCGTCCTCGGGCCACAGGTCCTGGGGAGCCCCGATGCGTACGTCCATGCCGAGCTTGGCCGCGACGAGCATGAGCGAGTTGGCCACGTTGTTGCGGCCGTCGCCCACGTAGGCGAACGCGATCTCGTGGATCGGCTTGTCGCTGTGCTCGCGCATGGTGAGCACGTCGGCGAGCATCTGGGTGGGGTGGAACTCGTCGGTGAGGCCGTTGAACACCGGGACCCCGGCGTACTTGGCGAGCTCCTCGACGACGTCCTGGGAGAAGCCGCGGTACTCGATGGCGTCGTACATCCGGCCGAGCACGCGTGCGGTGTCGGCGACCGACTCCTTGTGCCCGAGCTGGGACGACGCGGGGTCGATGTAGGTGACGTGCGCACCCTGGTCGTAGGAGGCGACCTCGAAGGCGCAGCGGGTGCGGGTGGAGGTCTTCTCGAAGATCAGCGCGACGTTGCGGCCCTGCAGGAGCTGGCGCTCGGTCCCGGCGTACTTCGCGCGCTTGAGGTCGCGCGAGAGGTCGAGCAGGTAGCGGATCTCGTCCGCGGTGTGGTGACGCAGGCTCAGCAGGTGACGCCCACGAAGGTTGACCGGCATGGTCGGTAGTCCTCTCTTGTTCCGGCTCAGGGTCCGGTCGTTGGTCAGTAGTCGATGGGGTCGCGCAGGATCGGGCAGGTCATGCAGCGCCCGCCGCCTCGGCCCCGGCCCAGCTCGCTCGCGTCGATCGTGATGACCTCGATGCCGGCCTTGCGGAGCTGGGTGTTGGTGTGGGTGTTGCGGTCGTATCCGATGACGACACCGGGCTCGAGCGCGAGGACGTTGTTGCCGTCGTCCCACTGCTCGCGGGCGGAGCCGTAGCGGTCGCCGCCGGTGGGCACGTTGCGCATCTTCACGCCGAGCGCCTCGGAGACCACGTCGACGAAGTGCTTGTCCTCGTGGCGGACGTCCAGGCCCGAGGGCGAGGACTCGTCGGGTCGCAGCGAGAAGCTGTCGATCGCGTCGACGACCGGGCCGTACGCCGTGACGACGTCGCGGTCGCAGAAGGTGAACACGGTGTCGATGTGCATCGCCGCGCGCGTCCGAGGCAGACCGGCCGCGATGACCCGCTCGGCGGCACCGGCGGCGAACAGCGACCGGGCGACCTGGGTGATGGCCTGCTGCGAGGTCCGCTCGCCCATGCCGATCACGACCACGCCGTTGCCGATCGGCATCACGTCGCCGCCCTCGATCGTGGCGTTGCCACGGTCGCGGGGCTGCTGGTCGGGGTCGCCGAACCACACGCGGAAGTCCTCGCCGGCGAAGGCGGGGTGGAAGCGGTAGATCGCCGTGGTCAGCAGGGTCTCCTGGCGACGAGCGCCCCAGTACATGCTGTTGAGGGTCACGCCCTGGTAGACCCAGGAGGAGTTGTCGCGGGCGAAGACGGTGTTCGGCAGCGGCGGCAGCACGAACTGCTGCACGTCGGCGTCGCGGAAGGACCGCAGGAAGGAGCCGGCCATGTCGTCGGGCACGTCGCTGAACGCGACACCGCCGATGAGGAACTCCGCCAGCTTCTCGGCCGGCAGGCTCTCCAGCCAGGCGCGCACCTCGTGGACGAGGCCGGGGCCGATCTGGTCGTCGGTGATCTTGCGGTCGAGGATCCAGTTGCGGCCCTCGGGGTAGCGCACGACGTCGACGAGCAGCTGCAGCATGTCGAGCACCTCGATGCCGCGGTCGCGCATCTTGGTGACGAAGTCGTAGTGG
The DNA here is from genome assembly GCF_024509035.1 of Nocardioides sp. GTDB lineage: Bacteria > Actinomycetota > Actinomycetes > Propionibacteriales > Nocardioidaceae > Nocardioides. Next base: position 8,334 of record NZ_JANINT010000014.1, read on the forward strand.
TCGCGCTTGGCCTGGCTGACCCAGATGACGTCGTCGTACAGGAGCTCGTCGCAGGTGTCGGGGGTGAGCCGCAGGTGGGCGAGTCCGGGGGCGCAGACCATCACGCGTCGGAGACGGCCGGCCTCGGACCACACGCCGACTCGAGGGTCGGTGACGGTTCCTTCGACCGTGGCCCGGGGCAGTTGTTCGATAGCCATGATGAGACTTCCTCGCTCAGGGATGGGACAGGCCGGGGTTCGGGGTCCGGGCAGCGTCAGCCGCCGGTCGGGCGGGGCGGCGGCCCGAGGACCGCCCCGCCCCCCGGTGTTGCGAGAGGTGATGCCGAGGATCGGCAGCGTCAGATGGTGACGAAGCCCTGGATGAGGCCGACGACGCCGGCGACGGCGAGGACACTGACCACGCCGACGACCAGACGCTCGGCCGCGGTGAAGATCTCCGCGCGAACCTGCTTGCGGGCCCAGACGTAGAGCGCGGTGCCGACGAGGTAGAAGATGCCGGCGACCAGCACGTACTTCCAGCCACCCGCGTAGACCAGCCACACCGCGTAGGCGAGGGCGACCAGGCCGATGAGGAGGTCGCGCGTGCGGCTCTCTCCGACGTAGGTCTCACCGGTGAACGCGAGCTTGACCTGGTAGAGCGCCGACCAGAGGTAGGGCAGCAGGATCAGCGAGGTCGCGAGGTAGATCAGGTCGGTGTAGGTGCTGTCGTTGAACAGCGTCCAGATCAGCATCAGCTGCACGCAGCCGTTGGTCAGCCACAGCGCGTTCGACGGGGCGCCGTACCGGTTCTCCGCGCCGAGCTGGCGCGGCAGCACGCCCTCCTGGGCGGGGAGCCGGAGGATCTCGACGCAGAGGAGCACCCACGAGAGGAGCGCGCCCAGCAGCGAGATCGCGAGTCCGGCGGAGATGAACCCGGTGCCCCAGCTGCCGACCTCGTGGCGCATGAGACCGGCCATCGACGGGTCGTCCAGGCCGGCGATCTTGGCCTGGTTCATCAGGCCGTAGGACAGCACGTTGACCGCGAGCAGCAGGCCGAGGACGCCGACGAAGCCGATGACGGTCGCGCGGCCGACGTCGCTGCGCTTGGCGGCGCGCTGGCTGTAGACCGAGGCGCCCTCGATGCCGATGAACACCCAGACGGTGACCAGCATCATGTTCTTGACCTGGTCGAGCGTCGAGCCGAGGCCCTGGTTGTCGCCCCAGAAGTCGGCGGTGAAGATGCCGGCCTTGAAGCCGACGGCCGCGATGGCGATGAAGGTGACGATCGGGACGACCTTGGCGATCGTGACGAGCGTGTTGACGAAGGCCGCGTTGTGCACGCCGCGCGTGGTCAGCCAGTGCAGGACCCACAGCACGACCGAGGCGCACACGATCGCCGAGACCGTGTTGCCGCCCTCGAAGGCGGGGATGAAGTAGCCCAGGGTCGACATGAGCAGCACGAGGTAGCCGACGTTGCCGATCCAGGCGCTGATCCAGTATCCCCACGCCGAGGTGAAGCCGAGGTAGTTGCCGAAGCCGGCGCGGGCGTATCCGTAGACACCGCCGTCCACCTCGGGCTTGCGGCGCGAGAGCGTCTGGAAGACGAACGCCAGCATGAGCATGCCGACGCCGGTGATGAGCCAGCCGATGAGCAGCGGCCCGGGAGCGGCGCTCCCGGCCATCTGGGAGGGCAGGGCGAAGATGCCACTGCCGATCATCGAGCCGACGACGAGTGCGACCAGGGCGGGCAGAGCCAGGGTTCCGGCGCCACGCCCGGGTTGCTCAGGACTGGGGCCCGACGGTGGTCGGACCATCTGCTGAGTCATGTAGTTCGGGCCTCCTTCAGGGGGACAGAAGACCGATCTTCCGTCCTGTGAAGGACGCTAGGGCGCCTCGGAATGCGCACAGCAGGGACCAACGGCACATGCGATCGGGACCCGTCCCAGCCGGCGGAGGGCCACCGAACCGGGCCGTCTCCGCGCTCGTCCGCGCGGTCGTGGATCACTGTACAGCGGCATGCATGACCTTGCATCGCTGGCCGCGGGAGGGCCGGCCCGCACCGACGGAATCACCCACTCGGGTGGCCCGGGCCCAGGCTGGGACACCAGGGACGGACGGTCCTCGACCGGATTGAGGCCTTCGTCACGTCGAGCGCGCGGAGATCACTCGGCTCACGCCTCGAGGTCGATGAGCACCTTGCCGACGGCGCCCGCCTCGACCGCGTCCTGGGCCTCGGCGGTCTGCTCGAGCGTGAAGTGGTGCAGCGGAAGCCCGGCCTCGGGCCCGACGCCGAACGCACCCGCCTCGACGGCGGCGGCGACGTCCTCGACCGCAGCGTGGAGAAGGCCCTCGTCGAGGGTGTAGAGGATGAGGAACTGGAAGCGCAGGTTCTTGCCGAACGCGGCTCGCAGCGGCATCGTCAGCTCGTCGCCCCCGTTGTTGGCGTAGATCGCGACGGTCCCGTGCACGCGGACGACCTCGAGGTCGAGGCCGACGTTCTGAGCCGGCGCGACCTCGACGGCCAGGTCGACGCCCTCGGGGGCGATCTCGAGGATCGCCGCCGCGGCCCCGGGCTCGCGGTAGTTGATGACGTGATGGGCTCCGGCAGCCCGCGCCAGGGCGGCCTTCTCCTCACCGCTCACCGTCGTGACGACGGTCGCGCCCGCCCAGCGGGCAAGCTGGATGGCTGCGTTGCCGACGGCACCCGCTCCCCCGGCCACCAGCACGACGCGGCCCTCCAGCGCGCCGGGTGCGAGCCGGGCCGGACCACCCTCGATCGTGGTGAGCGCGCGGTGGGCCGTGACGGCCGGGACGCCCAGGCTCGCGCCGAGGTCGTACGACGCGGCGTCGGGCAGCGCGACCACCCGGTCGACCGGCTGCACCGTGTACTCGGCCGCGGTGCCGTAGGCGCGTCCGTGCTGGGCGAGCACCAGCCAGACCCTGTCACCGACCGACAGTCCGCCGACGCCCGCGCCGACGGCGTCGACGACGCCCGCGCCGTCCTGGCCGGGCACCACCTCGTCGTACCCCGACATCATCGAGGCGCGGAACTTCCAGTCCGTGGGGTTGACCCCGGCCCGCACGATCCGCACCCGCACCTCTCCCGCCCCGGGCTCCGGGAGCGGGCGCTCGACGACCTCGAGCACCGAGGACGGTCCGGTCTGGCGGTAGACGACTGCGCGCATGGGGTGAACCTAACGCGCCCGTGGGCGACGCCTCCGGTCAGAGCGCGGAGGCCATCCCCGCGCAGGCCTTGAGCCACTGGCGCTTGGTGCTCTCGGACAGCCGGGCGTAGGGCACGACCGATCCCGAGACGAGCGCCGGGTCGTAGGGCACCCGGTAGACCTCGCGGGTCCGCTGCTCGTAGACGCCGACGAGGTCGGCGGCGAGCTTGGCGTCCACGTTGGCCGACGGGTCGGAGAGCACGGTGATCGTCTTGTACTTGAGGTTCTGGTAGCCGGCGTCCTGCAGGGCGTCGAGCATCCACAGGCCGCTGTAGCCGGTGTCCTCGCGGATCGTGCTCGTCACGACCAGCAGGTCCGCGGCGCCGGCCGCCGCGAGCCAGTTCTCGGCGCGCATGTTGTTGCCGGTGTCGATGAGGATCACGCGGTAGAAGCGCTCGAGCAGCTTGTGCACCGCGTCGAAGTCCTGGGCACGGATCGTGCCCGTGACGTCGGGCCGCTCGTCGGAGGCCAGCACGTCGAAGTGGGCGTCGCCCTGCGAGCGGACGAAGGCGCCCAGGTCGCCGATCCGCGACTGGTAGACGTCGGTGAACCGCTCGAGGTCCTCGAGCAGCTCGCGCGTGGTGTTGCGGTGGGTGCTCCGGGTGCCCCGGATGCCGAGCGTGCCGCGGGTCTCGTTGTTGTCCCACGCGACCACGCCGCCGCCGCGCACGGTGCCGAAGGTGTAGCCGGCGGCGAGGACGCCGGTGGTCTTCGCCGCCCCGCCCTTGGGGTTGATGAACGCGATCGTCCGCGGGCCGTCGAAGTCGCGCTGGATCGTGCGGCGGTCGTTCTCGTGGGCTAGCTCGGCGCGACCCATGCCAGGGCTGATCAGCCCGCCGGTCCAGCGCCGCACGGCGCCGCGCCAGCCCCAGCTTGCCGGACCGTGGTCCTGGGTGGCGTCGCGTCGGTCGAGGAAGTCGGTGGCGGTCATGAACCGGCGCACCTCGCCCTGGCTGTCGCTCGTCGCCCCGCGCTCGGGCACCAGCTCGACCGGCGCACCCGCGGCCATCGGCGACGCCGGCTCGAGCGGAGCACCCAGCGGCGGGCTCGACGGTGGGAGCGGGTTGAGCAGCACGCTCGACGGCGGCGCGGAGGGCGGTGGCCCCAGCGGCGCGCGCTGGGGCGGCGGGGACGTCGGCATCTCGGCGAGCGGCCGGGTGAGCGGGTCCGGCCGCTCGTCGTGGTGCTGTGGCGTGGCCTGCGAGCTCCCTGCTTCCTGCGACATCGACGATCCCCCTGAGACGGCAGACGGTGGTGCTGACCGGGGTCATTCCCCGATCTGCCGCGTGTCACACCCGCCGCGGCGGGTGTTCACAGGTCGGCGAGCGCAGCGGCCACCGCTCGGTGGAACGTCGGGTAGGCGTAGTGCATCCCACGCAGCGTCGCGATCGGGATCTCGGCGTGCACGGCGGCGGTGAGGAGCGCGACGACCTCGCCGCCGTACGGCGCCACGACGGTGGCCCCGACCAGCACGTCGCGGTCGGCGTCGGCGACCACCTTGACGATCCCCTCGGCCTCGTTGATCCAGCCCCGGCTCGAGCGCGGGATGTCCGCGTGGCCGACCGCGACGCGCAGGCCTCGGTCGCGGGCCTGCTCCTCGGTCAGCCCCACGGAGCCCACCTCGGGGTCGGTGAACGTCACGTGGCTGACGGCGCGGTAGTCGGCCCAGGGGCCGTCCTCGCCGAGCAGGTCGCGCACCGCCACCTGGGCCTGGTAGATCGAGAGGTGGGTGTAGGCGCCCCGGCCGGTGATGTCACCGACCGCCCAGAGCCCGTCCCCGGCCCGCATCCGCTCGTCGGTCTCGATCTGCTGGGCCTCGGGGTCGAGCCCGACGGTCTCGAGGCCCACGTCGGGGAGGTTCATCCGCCGGCCGGTGGCGACGAGCAGACGCTCCGCGCGCATCCGGTCGCCGTCGACCTCCACCTCGAAGCCGTCGTCGTCGTGCCGGACCCCGGCCACCTGCACGCCGGTGCGGATCTCGACGCCGTCGTCGCGCAGCGCCCGGGACACCACCTCACATGCCTCGGGCTCCTCGGGGCACAGCATCCGGTCCTGGACCTCGAGCATCGTGACGCGGGTGCCGAACCGGGCGAAGGCCTGGGCCAGCTCGGCCCCGATCGGACCCGCACCGATGACAACGAGCGATGCGGGCGGCTCGCTCTGGCGCATCACGTCGCGGTTGGTCCAGTACGGCGTCGCCGCCAGGCCGGGGATGTCCGGCACGGCCGGAGCGGTGCCGGTGTCGAGCAGGACGCCGAGTCGCGCAGCGTACGTCTCGGTGCCCGCCGAGCCCGTGACGCTCACCCGGCGCAGCCCGTCGAGCCGGCCATGTCCGCGCACGACGCGGACCCCGGCCTCGAGGAGCGGGCCGGCGTGGTGGTCGTCGGTCCAGTCGTGGTTGGCCTCGCGGATCCGCTCGGCGGCACGGCTCCACGGCTTGCCCTGGTGAGCGGTGTGGATCAGCAGCTTGGACGGGGTGCAGCCCCAGAACGGGCACTCGCCGCCGACGAGGTCGCGCTCGACGCCGACCACCTCGAGACCGGCCTCGGCCAGCTTGCGAGCGGCGTACTCACCGCCCGCCCCGAGGCCGAGGACGACGACGTCGACCTCCTGGTCCACCTCCGCCTCGGCGTCCTGTCGGGCGGTCACTTCGCGAGGTGGCGGGCTCGCGCGAGCGTGAACACGCCGTAGCAGGCGAGCCCGGCGCCGATGAGGCACAGCAGCACGGGCCCGAAGGGCGTGTCGAGGACCTCGAAGAGCGCCTGGTCGAGGCCGCCGGACTTGGAGGCGTCGTGGGTGATCGCGGCGTAGGCGAACAGGCCGCCGACGACGACGAAGGCGACGCCGCGTGCGGTGTAGCCCGCCTTGCCGAAGGCGATGTAGGCGGTGCCGGTGGTGCCGCTGCGGCCCTCGGTGTCGAGCTTGTCGGCGAACTTCTCGGTCCAGGCCTGGTAGCCCTGGTAGAGGCCGTAGCCGATGATCGCGAGGGCCACCAGGCCGACGAGCAGCTGGCCGCCGGTCACGTTCATCAGCTTGGCCGTCCAGGTCTCCTGGCCCTTGCCGGACGAGCCCGAGCCGGTCGCGACCCGCACCCCGGAGAGCCCGATCGCGGCGTACATGACCGCCTTGCCGGCCGACTCCACCCGCTTGCGGGCGCGCTTGCCGCCGTCTCGCTCCTCGCGGTGACCGAACGCGGCGTCGAGGAGCTTCCAGACCACGAGGAGGAACATCCCGACCGAGACGGCCCAGATCAAGACGCCCCCGAACGGCTGCTCGGCGAGCTGGTGCATGGCGCCCGAGCTCGACGGCTTGCCCTCCCGGTCGCCGAAGGCGAGCTGGACGGCGAGCCAGCCGATCAAGAGGTAGACCGCGGCGTAGGCGACGAGACCGGCGCGGGCAGCCCGCTCGACCCACTCGCTCTGGTGCGCGTCGCGGCCGGCACCCTCGGCGCGCCTCACCGTGCTCCCGCCCGAGACGGTCATGACAGGTCGGCGATCGCGGACTCGATGGCCCGGTGGAAGGTCGGGTAGGCGTACATCATGTTCCTCAAGGTCTCGACGGGGACCGCCGCGTGGACCGCGACGGCCAGGAAGCCGAGGATCTCCCCGCCCGCCGGGCCCACCGCGGTGGCACCGACCAGGACTCCCCGATCCGCGTCCTCGACGACCTTGATCAAGCCGTGCCCACCCGCTCCGTGGGTGAAACCCCGCGACGACTGCTCCAGCGGAGTCGACCCGGTGCGCACCCGCAGGCGGGCGTCGCGTGCCCGCTGCTCGGTCAGACCGACACCGCCCACCTCCGGGTCCGTGAACGTCGTGTGCGGCACCGCGTGGTACGCCGCCGGCGCACCCTCCTGGCCGAGCACGTCGCGCAGCGCGACCGCCGACTGGTACATCGACACATGGGTGAAGGCACCCTTGCCGGTCACGTCCCCGATCGCCCAGAGCCGCTCCCCCGCCCGCAGGTGCTCGTCGACCTCGATCGTGCGGGCGGCGGGGTCGAGGCCGACGGTCTCGAGGCCGAGGTCGTCGAGGTTGGGCGTCCGGCCGGCGGCCACCAGCAGCTTGTCGGGTCCGAGCCGCTCACCGGTGTCGAGGTCGAGGGTGAAGCGGCCGTCGGCGTACGCCGCGCGCGTGAGCTCGACACCGGTGAGGACGCGGATGCCCTCCTCGGCGAACACCTTCTCGATCAGGGCCGAGGCCTCCGGCTCGTCACCCGGCAGCAGCCGGGGGCCGTGCTGCACGACGGTGACGCGCACGCCGAAGCGGGCGAGGACCTGGGCCATCTCGCAGCCGATCGGCCCGCCCCCGAGCACGACGAGCGAGCCCGGGAGCTCGGACAGGCGCACCGCGTCGCGGTTGGTCCAGTACGGCGTCCCCGCGAGGCCCTCGACCGGCGGGACGGCGGGGCGGGTGCCCGGGTTGAGCACGACGCCGCGCGCCGCGACGTACTCCTCGGAGGCGCCGTCCGCGAGCTCGACGCGCACGCGGCCGGGCCCGTCGAGGCGCGCCACGCCGTGGTGCACGGTCGCGCCGGCGTCGCGCAACCGGTCGACGGCGATCGTGTCGTCCCAGCCGGTCGTCGCCTCCTGGTCGACGCGGCGCGCGACGACCGACCACGCCGGCGCGATGGTGGCCTCACCGGCGACAGCGGCGGCCCGGCGTACCTCCGCGACGACGTCGCTGCCGCGCACCATCATCTTGGTCGGGATGCACCCGTAGTAGGGGCACTCGCCGCCGACCAGGTGCTTGTCGACCGCGACGACCCGCAGGCCGGCCTTGGCGGCGCCAGTGGCGAGCGCCTCGCCGCCGGGTCCGGTGCCGATGACGACCAGGTCCACCTCGTGAGCGTTCATGCGGGGTCCCCGCCGAATCGTGGGCTGGAGGAGCGAAGCGGGGGAAGCGCGCGATTCGGTGGGGTGGGCATGCCGCCCACTATGACGGAGAGCCAGGAAGACCCAGGGTCAGGCGCAGGGTCAGGCGCAGGGTCAGGCGCTGGTCTGCCGGTTGCGGACGATGCTGCCGAGGATGCCGTTGACGAACTGGGGCGACTCGTCTGTCGACAGGTCGCTGACCAGCGCCATCGCCTCGCTCACCGCGACGGCGTCGGGAACGTCGTCGGCGTAGAGCAGCTCCCAGACCCCCAGCCTCAGCACGTTGCGGTCGACCGCAGGCATCCGGGCCAGCGTCCAGCCCTCGGAGTAGGACGAGAGCAGCTCGTCGATGTGCTCCTGGTGCTCGACCACGCCGCGCACGATCGTGGCGGTGTAGTCGTTGGTCGGCCCCTCACCGTCGGCGATCGCCCGCTCGAGGGCCTCGACCGGGCTCTCGGACCGCATGTCCGAGGCGTAGAGGATGTCCAGCGCGCGCTTGCGGGCCTTGGACCGGGCTGACATCGAGCGTTCTCAGCCCTTCACACGGCCGAGGTAGGAGGAGTCGCGCGTGTCGACCTTGACCTTCTCGCCCTGGTTGATGAACAGCGGGACCTGGATCTCGTGACCGGTCTCGAGCGTCGCCGGCTTGGTGCGGCCGGTGGCGCTGTCACCGGCCAGGCCGGGCTCGGTGAAGGTGATCTGCAGCTCGACCGAGGCGGGGAGCTCGATGAACAGCACCCGGCCCTCGTTGGTGGCGATGATGACGTCCTGGTTCTCGAGCAGGAAGTTCTTGGCGTCGCCGACGATCTCCGGCGCCACCTCGAGCTGCTCGTAGCTCTGGACGTCCATGAAGACGTAGGAGCTGCCGTCGTTGTAGAGGTACTGCATGGTGCGACGGTCGACCGTGGCGGTCTCGACCTTGGTGCCGGCGTTGAACGTCTTGTCGACGGTCTTGTTCGACTCGACGTTCTTGAGCTTGGTCCGCACGAAGGCCGGGCCCTTGCCGGGCTTGACGTGCTGGAACTCCACCACGGCCCAGAGCTGGCCGTCGATGTTGAGAACCATGCCGTTCTTGAGGTCGTTCGTCGTTGCCATGCGCGCGTGTCAGCCTTCTGCGTACGTCGGGGGGTCGGGGCGTCGCCCGGACCCGCCGGGCAACAGCGCACGAGTCTATCGGCTGGGCGCCGCTGCGCCGAAAAGGCCGGCCCAGGACCTACGAGAGCTCCCAGACGATCTGCACGGTGACCGACCCGTGGTCGCGACCCGCGCGGATCGGCATCGCCTTGAGCGCATTGGTGTCCAGGTAGCCGCGCGCCAGGGCGGCGGACCTCAGCTCGACGCTCGGCAGTGGCCGGGCGTGCATCTCCCGCAGGGTGACGACGTCGCCCAGTTGCTGACCCGAGGCCTCGGCGTACTGCTCGGCCTTGGCGGTGGCCTCGGCGACCGCGGCGTCGCGGGCCTTCTCCATGACGGCGTCGTCGTCGCCGACCAGCAGTCGGATGTTGCTCACGCGCACGCTGTTGCCCCCGGCGGCCACCGCCGCGCTGACGGCCCTGCCACCCTGCTTCAGCTCCTTGACGAGCACCGATGCGCGCTCGGAGACGCGGTAGCCGGTGATCGTCGGCGGGCTGTAGTCGTGGTACTGGTACACCGGCGCCATCGACAGCCCGGTCGTCTGCACGTCGGCCTTCTCCACGCCGTACTCCCCGAGCGCCCCGAGCACCCGGCCCATCGAGCCGTTGGCGGCGTCGAGGGCGTCGTCGAGGTCGGGCCGCGTGACGTTCACCCCGAGGCTGAAGGCCAGCTGGTCGGGCACGGCCCCGGCCTCCCCCGTGCCGCTCATCGTCAGCACCCGCTCCTGGGCGGGGGCCGCGTCCCCGTCGTCGGCCGCCTGCGCGGCCGGAGTCGCGCCGTCGGAGCCCCCGAGGAGGTAGGCCACCACCAGCGCCATCGCCACCAACGCGGCCACCAGCAGCCCGCGCACACTCACCGTCACGTTGCTGTTCATGCCTGCTCGGACGGTCCCCGGCCTGCCCCGGTTCCCCACGTCGAGTCGTCACCCCGACCGGTGGTCACCCGGGGACGTCATACCTTCCGGCGGCTGGGACGCCCTGTTCGGATGACCTCCCGGGGTCGGCCCACCGGAGGTCATCCGACGTGGCTACCCGGACGACCAGCTCGTATGACGTCTCCGTGACCAGAGCCCGACGGCATCCCGACAGGTGCGGGCGCGGATCATCCAGCGATGATCCAGCACCGGGGGGCCGCCGACCTCACGGCCACCCATCCCCACCGACCGGCGGGCCGGACGTCCCGTCTCAGCGTCGGGCGATGACCTCGAGCGCCATCCGGTAGCCGTCGATGCCGTGGCCGGCGATCACCTCGACGGCGTACGGCGTCACCACGGAGTGGTGCCGGAACTCCTCGGGGCGCTGGTGCGGGTCAGAGATGTGCACCTCCACCAGCGGTGCCTCGAGCTGGGCGCACGCGTCGAAGATCGCGTAGGAGTAGTGGGTCCACGCGGCGGCGTTGAGCACGACCGGAAGGGCGCCGTCGGCGGCAGCGTTCAGCCAGTCGAGCATCTCGCCCTCGTGGTTGGTCTGGCGGACGTCGACGTCGAGCCCCAGGTCGCGGCCCCAGCCGCGACACAACCGGGCCAGCTCGTCGTGCGTGGTGGTGCCGTAGATCTCCGGCTGCCGACGTCCGAGTCGACCCAGGTTGGGCCCGTTGAGCACCAGCACCGGACGCGCGCCGGTCACGCCGGCCCGCCGATCGCGGCGTACGCGTCGCGGAGATCCACCACCGAGGGACCCGCGAGGACGGTGGGGACGGCGATGTCCGAGAGCACCACGAACCTCAGCTGGGAGCCGCGGGCCTTCTTGTCCACGCGCATCGCGCGGTGCAGCTCGTCGAACGACGCCTGGGAGTACGACGTGGGCAGGCCGACCCGCGCGAAGGCCTGCCGGTGCCGGTCGACGACGTCCGCGGCCAGCGTGCCGGCGCGGCTGGCCAGCTCGGCCACGTAGACACAGCCGATCGCGACCGCCTCGCCGTGGCGGATCCGGTAGTTCTCGGTGCGCTCGATGGCGTGGGCCATCGTGTGCCCGTAGTTGAGGACCTCGCGGCCGGGGTGGCCGTCGGCGCCGCCGGTCTCCTTGAGGTCGGTCGAGACGACCTCCGCCTTGACGCGCACCGCGCGCTCCACGAGCTCGCGCAGCACCGGCGAGTCCGCCTCGAGCTGGGAGGGGTCGGTGCCCTCGACGAGGCTGAGGATCACCGGGTCGGCGATGAAGCCGCACTTGATGATCTCGCCGAGGCCGGCGACGAGCTCGGGCCGCGGGAGCGTGCGCAGGGTCGCCAGGTCGCAGATCACCCCGGCAGGCTCGTGGAACGACCCCACGAGGTTCTTGCCGCTGCGCGTGTTGATGCCGGTCTTGCCGCCGACCGCCGCGTCGACCATGCCGAGCAGCGTGGTCGGCACGTGCACGACCGTGACACCCCGCAGCCAGGTGGCGGCGACGAAGCCGCCGAGATCGGTCGTGGCCCCGCCGCCGAACGTCACCACGGCGTCCGACCGGGTGAAGCCGGCCTCGCCAAGCGCCTCCCAGCACGACACCGCGACCGCCGCCTTCTTCGCGCGCTCGCCGTCGGGGATGGGCAGGACCATGACGTCGTAGGCGGCCGCCAGGGAGTCGAGGACGGGCCGCACCAGCTCGGCCAGCGCGTCGGAGAACACGACCGCCACCCGCTGGACGGCCACGCCGAGCATCTGCGGGAGCCGATCGGCGAGGTCGTGGCCGACCACGACGTCGTACGGCGACGGGCCGGTGACCCGCACGACGGTGTCCCTCATCCGTCCCCCTCCTGCCCGGGCTCGCCGAACGCGGCCAAGATCTCCTCGGCGACATCGTCGGGGCTGCGGCCGTCGGTGTCCACGACCAGGGTCGCGACCGACTCATAGATCGGGGTGCGCTCGTCGAGGAGCGCCTTGATGCGGCCCCGGACGTTGCCGAGCAGCAGCGGGCGCGCGGTGCCGAGTCCGACCCGCTTGACGGCGTCGGAGAGCCCCACGCGCAGGAAGACCACGCGGTGCTCGGCGAGCCGCTCGCGGGTCTCGGGGTCGAGCACCGCTCCGCCGCCCAGCGAGAGCACGCCGTCGTGCGTGGCGAGGGCCTCGGCGACCGCAGCGCGCTCGAGGCGGCGGAAGGTCTCCTCACCGGAGTCGACGAAGATGTCGGAGATCGAGCGGCCCTCGGTCTGCTCCACGTCGTGGTCGGTGTCGCGCGCCGTGGTCCCCCACGCGGCCGCCAGGACGCCGGCCACCGTCGTCTTGCCGGCACCCATCGGGCCGACGAGCACGACCCGAGGACGGGTCGGGCCGCTCACCGGAACCTCAACGTGTCCAGGTAGCTCTCGACGTTGCGGCGGGTCTCGCGGACCGAGTCACCGCCGAACTTCTCCACGACGGCGTCGGCCAGCACGAGCGCGACCATCGCCTCGGCGACGATGCCGGCCGCCGGCACGGCACACACGTCGGAGCGCTGGTGGTGGGCGACGGCCTCCTCGCCGGTGGCGACGTCGACCGTGCGTAGCGCACGCGGCACGGTGGCGATCGGCTTCATCGCCGCGCGGACCCGCAGCACCTCGCCGGTCGACATGCCGCCCTCGGTGCCGCCGGAGCGGCCGCTGACGCGCTGGATGCCGTCGGCGCCGGGCACGATCTCGTCGTGCGCGCGCGACCCGGGGGTCGCGGCGAGCTCGAAGCCGTCGCCGACCTCGACGCCCTTGATCGCCTGGATGCCCATGAGGGCCCCCGCGAGGCGTGCGTCGAGGCGCCGGTCCCAGTGCACGTGCGAGCCGAGCCCGGGCGGGAGGCCGTGGACGACGACCTCGACGACCCCACCGAGGGTGTCGCCGTCCTTGTGGGCCTGGTCGATCGCCTCCACCATGAGCTTGCTCGTGTCGGCGTCGAGGCAGCGCACCGGGTCGTCGTCGAGGCGGGCCACGTCGTCGGGATCGGGAAGTACGCCGGCGGGCGCGCGGACGCCGCCGAGCTCGATCACGTGGGACACGATGCGCGCACCGGTCGCCTGCTCGAGGAACTGCGAGGCCACCCGGCCCAGCGCCACCCGGGCGGCGGTCTCGCGGGCGGAGGCTCGCTCGAGGATCGGGCGCGCCTCGGGGAAGTCGTACTTCTGCATGCCGACGAGGTCGGCGTGGCCGGGCCGGGGGCGGGTGAGCGGCGCGTTGCGAGCGAGCGCCTCGAGCTCGACCGGGTCGACCGGGTCGGCCGACATGACCTTCTCCCACTTGGGCCACTCGGTGTTGCCGATCTCGATCGCGACCGGTCCACCCATCGTCTCGCCGTGGCGGATGCCGCCGACCAGCGTGACCTCGTCCTGCTCGAACTTCATCCGGGCGCCGCGGCCATAGCCCAGCCGTCGGCGGGCCAGGGCGTCACCGATGTCGCTCGAGGTCACCTGCACGTGCGCGGGCAGGCCCTCGAGGATCGCGACCAGGGAAGGGCCGTGGGACTCACCCGCGGTCAGCCAACGAAGCATGGCGGCAGTCTTTCATGTCACGACGGCACGTCGTCCGGGGTCACCCGGAGACGAGACCGTTCCACACCGGTCCGAGCACGACCCCGAGCAGCGCACCGCCGAGCAGGAACGGCCCGAAGGGGTAGGAGGCTTTCAGCACCCTCCGGTCGCGGCGCACCAACGCCACGAGCAGGCCGGGCACCGAGAACGCAAGGAACCCCCCGTAGACGCCCAGCACGACCTCGATCCAGCCGAGGTAGCCGAGCGCCAGGCCGAGGACGGCGGAGAGCCGCACGTCGCCGAACCCCATGCCGGCGGGATGGATCCACCACAGCGCGAAGAAGAGGCCGAACACGACGACCGCACCCAGGCCGGCACGCACCAGCGCGTCGCGGTCGTCCTCGAGGAGACCACACAGCAGGGCCAGCAGCGCGGTCACGCCGAACGTCGGCCAGATCACCACCGTGGGCAGCAGGTGGGTGCGCAGGTCGACGGCGGCCAGTGCGACGCCGACCGGCACCAGGGGCAGCAGGAACAGCAGTGGCCAGGCGAGCCCGACCGATGCGCCGACGAGGGCGCCCGCGACCAGGCAGGCCACCACCGAGGCGGCCGGGAGGAGCGGGGCCGCCGCGACCTCGGCGTACAGCGGCTTGGGGTGCTCGGCGTCCCGTTCCGGGTCGGCCGCCGGCTCGGGGATCCGCGCGACGAGCGGTGCCACGAGCAGGCCGGCGGCGCTGCAGGTCACAGCGGCCAGGCCGACCGCGACCGGGTCGAGGCTCACCCGTCGACCCGACGCGTCTCGAGGACGCGCTCCCCCGCCGACCGCATGGCGGCGAGCGGGCCGGCGATCCCGGTGAACAGCTCGAACTGCAGTACGGCCTGGTGCACGAGCAGGTCGAGCCCGCCCACGAGCACCCGGTCCGGGCCGATCGACGCGGCCAGCGGCGTGGGCCACGGGTCGTAGAGCACCTCGAAGACCACCGGGGCCTCGCTGCAGCGGGCGACCAGGTCATCGCTCTGTGCGTCGGCGGGCACGGTCGACACCACGACCTCGCCGATGACGTCGGACTCCCCCAGGGTCAGCACCTCGACCCGGGGGCCGCTCGGGTGCTCGGCGATCGCCATCGCCGTGAGCCGGGCGCGCTCCGGTGTCCGGGCCAGCAGGCGTACCTCCCGGGCGCCGAGCTCGCACAACGCCAGCCCGGTCGACGCCGCCGTCGCGCCACCGCCGATGACCGTGCCGGCCGTGACCGGGCCGTGGTAGCGCTCCCGCACGGCGGCCACCGCCCCCGGCAGGTCGGTGTTGTCGGCCAGCACGATCGAGCCGTCCTCGAGCACCAGCGTGTTGACCCCTGCGGCGAGCCGGGCCCGCGCCGTGACCTCGACGCCGGCCAGCGAGAAACCGGCGCGCTTGTGCGGCATCGTCAGCGACAGCCCCCGCCACTCCGATCCCAACCCCAGCACGAACGGGGCGAACCCCTCGGCCGTGACCCGGATCGCGTCGTACTCCCAGTCGAGCCCGACGGCTGCGTAGCCGGCCCGGTGCAGAGCAGGCGAGAGCGAATGGGCGACCGGATCCCCCAGGACGGCGCAGCGCATCACGCGACCATCACGGGCTCAGCACCGGTCGGACTGGGTGTCGCAGTACTCCTGGAGCTCCTGCTTGAAGGACAGGAACTCCTGGTAGTCGTCGGTGAACTTGGTCTCGCCCGTCTTGAGGTTGACCGTCACGTAGAACAACCAGTCACCGTCGGCCGGGTGGGCTGCCGCTGCGATCGCCTCGTCGCCCGGTGCCTCGATGGGCGTGGGCGGGAGCCCGGTCTGCTTGTAGGTGTTGTACGGCGAGTCCGCGACCGAGTCGATCTCGGCCTGTGTCAGTCGCGCGATCGTGGAGCGGTCGAGGGCGTAGTTGACCGAGGCGTCGACCTGCAGGAGCCCGTTGGTGATGCCGTTGTCGGGGTTCTCGACGCGGTTGTAGATCACGCGCGCGATCTTGGGCATGTCACTGCCCCGGCCCTCGGCCTGCACGAGGCTCGCGACCGTCATCAGCTCCGCGGGCGTGTAGCCGAGCTCAGCAGCTGCGGCCTCGAGGTCGGCGTCCTCGGCCGCCTGCCGCCACCGGGTGACCATCGCGGTGAGCATGGTCTCCGGCGTCGCGTCCGGGCCGAAGTCGTAGGTCGCCGGGAACAGGTAGCCCTCCGGGTTGCCCTCGGCGTAGTCGGGCAGGCCCAGCGAGTCCGGCTTGGCCAGGACCTTCTCGAAGTCGGACTTCTTGTACTTCGTCTTCTTGGCGAGGATGTCGACGATCTCGACGACCCGGAGGCCCTCGGGGATCGTGACGCGGTCGGTGACCATGTTGGCCGGGTCGACCAGGATCTCGACCACGTCGTCGGCGGCCATCTCCTTCTTCAGTGCGAAGTAGCCGGCCTGGAGGTTCGACCAGTCGGGGCTCGCGTTGGCGGCCTCGACGAACGCGTCGACCGACGCGACGACGCCGGCCGCCTTGAGGTCACGGCCGATGCTGCCGGCCGTGGCACCGCTGACGACCTGGTAGGTCACGTTGCCGCGTCCCGGTCCGGCATAGTCCTCGGCGGAGCCGAACTGGTCGCGGACCTTGCCGATGCCCCACGTGACCACGAAGTAGAAGCCGCCCACGACGATGGCCAGCGCGATCAGCACCGCGAGGCAGCTGCGCAGGCTGCGGCGCTTGCGCCGCCGCCGGTGGCCGCTCTCGTACGCCGCCGCGCCGGTGCCCAGGATCCCGCCGTCGTCCTCGGCGGTGTGCGGTGCGTCCTCCACCGGCTCGTACTCGTCGGTCATCTACGTCTCCTCGACGATCTCGCCCGGCGCGGCCCCCGTCGCGCGTTCGGTGTCCAGTGCGTGCTGCAGGATCAGGACGGCTGCCGCCTGGTCGACCACGGCTCGCCGCTTGCCCCCCTTGCGGCCCTGGTCGCGCAGCATAGCCTCCGCCGACACGGTGGTCATGCGCTCGTCGACCAGGCGCACGGGCACCGGCGCGACCCGGGCGGCGAGCCCGGCGGCGAACACGCGGACCTTGGCCGCCGCCGGCCCCTCGCCTCCGGCGAGCGACCTCGGCAGACCGACGACCACCTCGAGCACCGTCGACTCCTCGGCCTCGTCGCGCAGGATCCGCGCGATCCGCGCCAGGTCGCCCTTGCCCCGGCGGACGGTCTCCACCGGCGTCGCCAGGAACCCCGACGGGTCGCTGCGGGCGACGCCGATGCGGGCGTCGCCCGGGTCGATGCCGATCCGGATGCCGTGTCTCATAGCGTGCCGGCCTCAGCCGGCTGCCACCCGACCGACCTCGGTCGTCACCAGAGCGAGGGCCTCGTCGATGCGGGAGGCGTCGGTGCCGCCGCCCTGCGCGACGTCCGCCTTGCCACCACCCTTGCCGCCGACCAGCGGGCCCACGGCGCGCACCAGGTCGTTCGCGCTCAGCCCGCGGGCCTGCGCCTCGTCGTTGATGGCCGCGACGACCGCGACCTTGCCGTCGGCCGCGCCGATGACGACGACCACGCCGGGCTCACCCTGCGGCAGGCGGCCGCGGACGTCGAGGGCCAGCGTGCGCACGTCGCCGCCGCCCGCGCCGTCGGCGCGGTGCGCGACCAGGTTGACCGGGCCGACCTTCGCCGCACCCGCCGCGAGCTCGCCGCCCGCGGCGAGCAGCTGCGCCACCCGGACCTTCTCGATCTCCTTCTCGGCGGTGCGGAGCTTCTCGACCAGGTCGTTGACGCGCTCGGGCAGCTGCTCGGGGCGGACCTTCAAGGTGTCGGAGAGCTGGGCGACCAGCACGTGCTCGCGCGCGAGGAACCGGTAGGCATCGCTGCCGACCAGCGCCTCGACACGGCGTACGCCGGAGCCGATGGACGACTCGCCGAGCAGCTTGATCACGCCGAGCTTGCCGGAGCTGCCGGCGTGGGTGCCACCGCACAGCTCGCGCGCCCAGTCACCGACCGAGACCACGCGCACCCGGTCGCCGTACTTCTCGCCGAACAGCGCCATCGCGCCGGACTTGACCGCCTCGGCCTGGCTCATCACCTCGGCGTGGACGGCCAGGTCGTCGAGCACGACCTCGTTGACGCGCGCCTCGACGTCGGACATCACCGACGCCGGCACGGCGCCGACGGCGGAGAAGTCGAAGCGGAAGCGGCCGGGCGCGTTCTCCGAGCCCGCCTGGGTCGCGGTCTCACCGAGCGCCTCGCGGAAGGCCTTGTGCACCATATGGGTCGCGGTGTGGGCGCGCGAGATCGCGCGACGCCGCTCGACGTCGACGACGGCGTGGGCGCCGAGACCGGCGGTGACCTCGCCCGAGAGCACGGTCGCGTGGTGCACGATCAGGCCGGTCACCGGCGACTGGACGTCGCGCACCTCGAGGCGGGCGCCGTTCTCGAGCTCGATCACGCCCTGGTCGGCGAGCTGACCGCCGCCCTCGGCGTAGAACGGCGTGCGGTCGAGCACGATCTCGACGTCGTCGCCGGGGCCGGCCGAGGAGACGACCCCGCCCGCGGCGACCAGTCCCCGCACCGAGCCCTCGTCGGTGACGACGTCGTAGCCGGTGAACTCCACGGCCCGACCCATCGAGTCCGCGACCTGACGGTAGGCCGAGGCGTCGCGGTGCTGGCCCTTCTTGGCCTTCGCGTCGTCCTTGGCGCGCTGCCGCTGCTCGTTCATCAGCCGGCGGAATCCGGCCTCGTCGACGGCCAGTCCCTGCTCGGCGGCCATCTCGAGGGTCAGGTCGATCGGGAAGCCGTAGGTGTCGTGCAGCGCGAACGCCTTGTCGCCGGTCAGCTGGGTGCCGCCGCTCTTCTTGAGCTCGGCGGTGGCCTGGTCGAAGATCGTGGTGCCGGCGCGCAGCGTCTGACGGAACGCGTGCTCCTCGGCGTACGCCACCGTGGAGATCCGCTCCCAGTCCTGGTGCAGCGAGGTGTAGGTCTCCCCCATCTTGTCGCGGCTGACCGGGAACAGCTCGGGCAGCGCCGGGTCCTCGTAGCCGAGCAGGCGCATGGAGCGCACCGCGCGACGCAGGAGGCGCCGCAGGACGTAGCCGCGCGCCTCGTTGCCGGGCGTGACGCCGTCGCCGATGAGCATCAGCGAGCTGCGGACGTGGTCGGCGACCACCCGGAACCGGACGTCGTCCTCGTGGCTGGCGCCGTAGCGGCGCCCGGTCAGCTCCTCGGCCTTCTCGATGACCGGGAACATCACGTCGATCTCGTACATGTTGGCCTTGTCCTGGAGCAGGAAGGCGACCCGCTCCAGGCCCATGCCGGTGTCGATGTTGCGCTTGGGCAGCGAGCCCGCGATGTCGAAGTCCTCCTTGGACCGCACCGCGCTGAGCTCGTCCTGCATGAAGACGAGGTTCCAGATCTCCAGCAGCCGGTCCTCGAGCGCGACCGGCATGTCGGGGCCGAGCGTCGCCGGGTCGAAGTCGGGGCCGTAGGCCGCACCCCGGTCGTAGAGGATCTCCGAGCACGGACCCCCGGGACCGGGGATGCCCATCGACCAGTAGTTCTCCTTGCGGCCCAGCCGCAGGATCCGCTCCTCGGGAAGCCCGGTGACCTTGCGCCACAGCGCCAGCGCCTCGTCGTCGCCGTCGAGGATCGAGGGGTAGAGGTGCGCCTCGTCGAGGCCCCACCCGCCCTCGGCGAGCGGCTTGGTGACCAGATCCCAGGCGAGCTCGATGGCGCCCTCCTTGAAGTAGTCACCGAAGGAGAAGTTGCCGCACATCTCGAAGAACGTCCCGTGCCGGGTCGTCTTGCCGACGTCCTCGATGTCGGGGGTGCGCACGCACTTCTGCACGCTGGTGGCGCGCGGGAAGGGCGGGGTCTCCTGGCCGAGGAAGTACGGCTTGAACGGCACCATCCCGGCGTTGACGAACAGCAGGTTGGGGTCGTCGAGCAGCAGGGAGGCCGACGGCACCGGCGTGTGTGCCCCGACGGTCGTGTTCTGCTCGAAGTGAGCGACGAACCGTCGGCGAATCTCCGCGGTGTCCATCAGGTGGTGCCTTCCTCTTGTGCGTGCGATGTCGTGGCGGGTGCGGCGGGCGGCGCCACGGCCTTGTGTCGTCC
This sequence comes from Nocardioides sp., assembly GCF_024509035.1. GTDB lineage: Bacteria > Actinomycetota > Actinomycetes > Propionibacteriales > Nocardioidaceae > Nocardioides. Next base: position 28,035 of record NZ_JANINT010000014.1, read on the forward strand.
GCCCTCGAGCTCGGGCCTCCCATGAGGCACGAGACCGAGTCTCTCGCGCAACTCCGATTCCCTCTCCACCCGCCCCTGCGCCACCTCGTCGCGGAACATCCGCGCGCCGAGCTCGAGCGCGCCCAGCCGGTCCTTGAGGCCGTCGGCGCTGAGGGCTTCGGCGGCGCGGCGACCTCGGACCATCGCGTAGACACCGGCGCCGGCCCCGGCCACGAACCAGAGGCCCCGCCTCACGCCGGGGTCCCCGCGGCGTCGTGCGCGGACGGAGCGGAGCGACGGGAGCGTGCGACGTCGTGGGGTGTACCGGCTGAACCCTCGTCGGGGAGCTGCGCTCGCTGGCGGGCCTGCCAGTCGCGGCGGGCCTCGCGGGTGTCGGCCTTGCGCTGCTTGCGCGCGCGCTTGACCTCGCGTCGCATCTCGAACCGGATGCGGTTGCGGGTCTCGGGGTCCAGCGCCCGGCGTACGCCGTGGGCCAGCGAGGCGGCCTTGACGACGGTCTCGCGCAGGACCAGGTCGGCGAAGAGCGCCCGCTCGATGCGGACCGGCTCGACGGGCTCCTGCTCGCCGAGGTGGGTGATGACGTACTCCTGCGGCTCCGGGGTCGATCCCGTCGCGGCAGCCGGACGCGTGATGCGGCGCTCAAGCTCCTCCACCTGCACCCGCAGTGCCGCGGTCTCGGCCCGCGACTGCGCGACGGCGCGAGCCGTGCGGGAGCGGGCGCGCAGCAGCGCGACGCCGAGGCCCAGCGCGATCAGCGCGAGCCCTGCGGCGACGACGACCGCGATCCAGTCCTGCATGGTCACCGACCCTATCGCGGCGGTCCCCGCGCCCCTCGCCCACGTTGACCCGCCCGAAAGTTTCGGGCGGGTCAACCTCTCTTGCCGCGGATCAAGCGTCGAACCCGCTCCCAGCGGTCCTTGACGGCCGCCTCCGCGCCCAACGACGTCGGCTTGTAGTACTCCGCGTCGGCGACGACGTCGGGCGCGTACTGCTGCTCGGCGATGCCGAAGGGCTCGTCATGGCTGTACTTGTATCGAGCGCCGTGGCCGAGCTTCTTGGCACCCGAGTAGTGCGCGTCGCGCAGATGGGCGGGGACGGGACCGATCTTCCCGGCCCGGACGTCGGCGATCGCAGCGCCGATCGCGGTCGTGACCGCATTGGACTTCGGAGCCACCGCCAGAGCGATCGTGGCGTGGGCGAGCGTCAGCTGCGCCTCGGGCATCCCGATCAGCTGGACCGTCTGCGCCGCGGCCACGGCGGTCTGCAACGCGGTGGGGTCGGCCAGGCCGACGTCCTCGGAGGCCAGGATCATCAGCCGCCGAGCGATGAAGCGCGGGTCCTCCCCCGCCTCGATCATCCGGGCGAGGTAGTGCAGAGCGGCGTCGGCGTCGGAGCCGCGCACCGACTTGATGAACGCGCTGGTGACGTCGTAGTGCTGGTCGCCCTGGCGGTCGTAGCGCACGGCGGCCTGGTCGACCGCGGTCTCCGCGGTCGCCAGGTCGACGACGTCGCTGCCCTGGGACGTCGCCGCTCCCGCTGCGGCCTCGAGGTAGGTCAGCGATCGCCGGGCGTCTCCCCCGGCCAGCCGGACCAGGTGCTCCAGCGCCTCGTCGTCGACGCGCACCCGGCCACCGAGACCGCGGTCGTCGGCCACCGCCTGCGCGAGCACGGTGCGGATGTCGTCGTCGGTCAGGGACTCCAGCCGCAGCAGGAGGCTGCGGGAGAGCAACGGGGAGATCACGCTGAAGAACGGGTTCTCCGTCGTGGCCGCGATCAGCGTCACCCACCGGTTCTCCACACCCGGCAGCAGCGCGTCCTGCTGGGCCTTGCTGAACCGGTGCACCTCGTCGACGAACAGCACGGTCTCCCTGCCGCCGCCGGCGAGCTCGGCACGAGCCGCGTCGATCGCGGCCCGCACCTCCTTGACGCCCGCCGAGACCGCCGAGACCTCGACGAACCGCCGGTCTGTCTGTTGGCTGACGATCGCCGCGATCGTGGTCTTGCCCGTCCCAGGAGGCCCCCACAACAGCAGCGACATCGACTGGTCGCCCTCGACCAGCCGCCGCAGCGGCGAACCCGGCGCCCGGAGCTGGCCCTGACCGACGAGCTCATCGAGCGTGCGCGGCCGCATCCGCACGGCCAGCGGGGCGGAGGCGTGGGTGTTCGCATTCAGGGAGCCGCCTCCGGTGCGGGCAGCGACCCCTGGAGTCTCGAACAGTCCGTCGTCCATTCCCACCTCACTCGAGCTCCGGACCCCGCGAGCGTACCCACGCCCACAGACGCCTCGACCACCGCCACGGTGTGGCGGTGGTCGAGGGAGGTCGATGCGTCAGGCGCTCGCCATCGTCTTGCGCTCGAGGTCGAACCAGGTGTCGGAGTAGCCCGGGTCGTTGCCGATCCCCACGCTGGGGCTCGCTCCCGGGTCCGGCGTGCCGGTGTCGTCGACGCCGAGCAACGAGGCCGTGACCGGACGCTCCGGGTGGTGGCCCAGCTCGCCCGCGAAGTGACAGGCGACCTTGTGCCGCTTGCCGATCTGGAGCAGCGGCGGCTCGACCCGGGCGCAGATCTCCTGCGCGATCGCACACCGGGTGCGGAACCGGCAGCCCGACGGCGGATTGATCGGGCTCGGCACGTCGCCCTCGAGCCGGATCCGCTCGCGCCGCCCGCCGATGGCCGCCTGCTTCACGTCGGGCACGGCCGAGAGCAGCGCCTGGGTGTAGGGGTGGTTGGGGCGGTTGTAGAGCGAGTCGCGATCAGCGATCTCGACGACCTTGCCGAGGTACATCACCGCCACCTCGGGGCAGAAGTGACGCACCACCGCCAGGTCGTGGGCGATGAAGAGGAACGCGATGTCGAACTCGCGCTGGACCTCCTGGAGCAGGTTGATCACCTGCGCCTGGATGGAGACGTCGAGGGCCGACACCGGCTCGTCGGCCACGAGCAGCTTCGGCTGGAGCGTCAACGCGCGGGCGATGCCGATGCGCTGGCGCTGACCGCCGGAGAACTCGTGCGGGTAACGGTTGTAGTGCTCGGGGTTGAGACCCACGATCTCGAGGAGCTCCTGCACCCGCGGCAGGATCTTGTCCTTGGGCAGGATGTTGTGGATCAGGAGCGGAGCGCCCACGATCGCACCCACGGTGTGACGCGGGTTGAGCGAGGTGTAGGGGTCCTGGAAGATCATCTGGATCTCGCGACGCAGGGGCTTGAGGCCGTGCGAGGACGTCTTCGCGATGTCGCGGCCGTCGAACTCGATGGCGCCGCCGGTCGGCTCGTAGAGCCGGGTGATCAGCCGACCGGTCGTCGACTTGCCACAGCCCGACTCGCCCACGAGACCCAGGGAGCCGCCCTTCGGTACCTGGAACGAGACGCCGTCGACCGCCTGGACGTGTCCGACGGTGCGTCGCACGATCCCGGCCGAGCGGACCGGGAAGTACATCCGCAGGTCCTTGACGGTCAGGATCGGGTCCGCGTCGAAGTGGCCGGCCACCGCCGGGTTCGCTCGCTCCTTCTCGACGAACCCGCTGGCCGCCGCGTCGACGGGGTCCTCCGCCCGACTGCGCGGGTCGTCGGCCGGCATGCCGCCCGCCATCGGAAGCTGATGGTCGCTCATCGTCCCTCCACCAGGTCCGGCGCGATCTCCGGCAGGACCTCTCGTTCGTACACCACGTCCGGGTTGGCAAGGTGGCACCTCTTGAGGTGGCCCTCGCCGCGCGTCCCCGGCGTGAGCTCCGGCGACACCGTGCGGCACAGGTCACCGGGCACCTTGTCACGGTGGGTGCACCGCGGGTGGAAGTGGCATCCGCTGGGCGGGTTCAGCAGGCTCGGAGGGTTGCCGGGGATCGGCACGAGCTTGGCCTCGGGATCCGCATCGACCTCCGGGATGCTCGAGAGCAGGCCCCACGTGTAGGGCATCTCGGGGTGGGTCAGGATCTCCTTGGTCGCGCCGTACTCGACCGCCCGGCCGCCGTACATGACGAGCACGTCGTGGGCCATCTCGGCCACGACACCGAGGTCGTGGGTGATGATCATGACGGCCGCGTCGAAGTCGCGCTGCAGGTCCTGGAGCAGGTCGAGGATCTGCGCCTGCACCGTCACGTCCAACGCGGTGGTCGGCTCGTCGGCGATCAGCAGGCTCGGGTTGTTGATCAGCGCCATCGCGATCATCGCGCGCTGCCGCATGCCGCCCGAGAACTGGTGCGGGTAGTCGTCGACCCGACGGTCGGGCTGCGGGATGCCGACGCGGTCGAGCATCTCGATCGCCCGGGCGCGGGCGGCCTTCTTGCTCACGTCGTGGTGGACCCGGTAGGCCTCGGCGATCTGGTTGCCGACACGGTAGTAGGGGTGCATCGCGGACAGCGGGTCCTGGAAGATCATCGCGACCTCGCGGCCCCGGCGGCGACGCATGTCCTCGTCGCTCACCTTGAGCAGGTCGACCCCGTCGAGCAGGATCTCGCCGCTCACGATGGCGTTCGTGCGCCGGTGGAGGCCGAGGATCGCCGAGGTCGAGACCGACTTGCCCGACCCGGACTCGCCGACGATGCCCAGCGTCTTGCCGCGCTCGAGGTCGAAGGAGAGGCCGTCGGTGGCCTTGACGACGCCGTCGATCGTCGGGAAGTGGACCCGGAGGTCCCGGACGGAAAGAAAACTCACGGTTGCTGCTCTCCCTCAGCCGACGCGGACGCGCGGGTCGATGACCGCGTACAGGACGTCGACGATGATGTTGGCCACGATGACGAACGATCCGAGGAGCACCACGAGACCGATCAACGTCGGCAGGTCGTAGGAGACGTTGGCGTCCACGGCCAGCTTGCCCAGGCCGTTGAAGTTGAAGACGGACTCGGTGATGATCGCGCCGCCGAGGAGACCGGCGAAGTCGAGACCCGCCATGGTGACCAACGGTGTCAGCGCCGCACGCATCGTGTGCTTGAAGAGTACGGGCCCGCGCTTGAGTCCCTTGGCCCGGGCCGTGCGGATGTAGTCCTCGGTCATCGACTCGAGGACGAACGCGCGGGTCATCCGGACATAGCCCGCCATGAAGAACAGCGCGAGGGTCAAGGCAGGTAGGAAGAGGTTGCTCAGCCAGCCACCGACGCCGCCCTCGGCGATCGTGGTGTAGCTGGGCACGTCGACCCAGCCCCACTTGATCGCGATGAACTTCAGGAGGAACAGGCCGATGAAGAAGGTGGGGAACGCATAGAACACCAGCGAGATGGCGACGATGCCCCGGTCGACGACCGTCCCCTTGGTGACCGCGGCTATCACCCCGAAGAGGATGCCGCCGACGATCCACATGATGAAGGCCAGCACGGCGAGCGAGGCGGAGACGGGGAAGGCCTCCTTGATCTCCTCCGAGACCGTCACCTGGTTGACGCGGGAGTAGCCGAGACAGGGAGCGGCACAGTCGGAGATGAGCTCGGGGGCCTTCTCGCGCAGCGACTTGTCCTCGGGGTACTCACGCCCCACGACGACGCCCTGGAGGAAGTCCGTCCACTGGGTGAGCGCGGGCTTGTCGTAGCCGAGCGCCTTCTCGGTCTGCTTGATCTGGGCGATGCTGCAGTTCTTGCCACACGCGACCCGGGCCGGGTCTTGCGGCATCAAGAAGAACAGCAGGAACGTCACGAGGCTCATCACGATCAGCAGGATCACGCCGATGAAGAGCCGGCGAACGACGTACGCGAACACGGAGGGACCACCTCGGGTCATGTCAGTGGGCGGAGGTGCTGGGTCACAGCATCTCACCCTGGACGGAGGTGAGGGTGAGGACCCCTCGACGAGGCCCTCACCCCCGGTCGTCGGGCGGCCGCTCTCGCGGCCGCCCGACTCAGGTGTATCGAGTGTCTACCGGTTGACGGAGTCCGTCACTGCTCCACGCCGATGGGACCGAGGTCCGGGTACATCGACGAGGCCGGGGTGTTGACGTAGCCGGTCACCTTCGAGCCGTGGAGGAAGAAGAACTGCGCGATCTCCAGCGGGATGTAGGCGACGTCCTTGCCGAGGACCTCGTCGGCCTTCTGCAGGGCGGCGGTCTGCGCGTCGACGTCGGCGGCGTTCGCAGCCTCGTCGACGAGCGCGTTGAACTCGTCGCTCTTGTAGGCGCCGTAGTCCTGGCCGTCGCTGTTCGCGGTCAGGTTCGGGCGGCTGTCGAAGAGCGGCGGGGTCACGGTGATGGCCGACGGCCAGTCGGAGCCCCAACCGGCCCACATGACGTCGCTGGTCTTGTCGGGCTGCTGCACGACGTCGTAGTAGGTGTCACCCAGCGGGTCGAGGGTCACGTCGAAGCCGGCCTGGTCCCAGGTCTCCTTCAGCGCCGCGGCCTGCTTGTCGGCGGTGTCCGACTGCGGGTAGGTGAACTTGATCGGGTAGGGCATCTGGACGCCAGCGTCCTCGAGCAGCTTCTTGGCAGCCTCGGGGTCACCGGCCTGCGGGCCGGAGAACGCCGGGTTGTCCTGGTAGCCGATCACGGCCGGGTTCACGATGGACTCGGCAGGCGCGTAGGCCTTCTCGCCACCACCGGCGGTGATCCAGCCCTCGGCGTTGGTCGCGACCTTGAGCGCCTCGCGGACCGCGGGCTCGGTGAGCCGGCGGAAGTTCGGCACCAGGTAGTCGACGTACGGCGACGGGACGAGGACCGAACGGGCCTCGGCGTCACCGACGATCTGCGAGTAGTAGGCCGGGGGCACGCGCTGGCTGGTCACGGCGTACTGAGCGTCACCGGAGTCCTGGATCAGCTGGTCGTAGATCGTCTCGGTGGTCTGACCCACGTTGAACTCGATCTTGTCGGGGAGCGCCATCCGGATGTCGGTGGAGTCCGTCGAGGCGTCGTAGTTCTCGTTGCGGACGAACGTCGCGCCCTTGTTCTTGTTCCACATGCTGCCCTCGATCCGGTAAGGACCGTTGGAGAACATCTGGTAGTTGGACTTGGCGCCCTTGTCCTTGTCCTTGCGGTACGGGTCCATCATCGACAGGCTCGCGACGGCCAGGCCGAAGTCCGGCCACGGCTTGTTGAACTTGTAGGTGATGGTGTTGCCGTCGCAGGTGATCGCCTTGTCGAAGGCGGCCTGACCCTCCGGAGTGGAGTTGTAGGGGCCGGTGTAGATCGGCAGGCCCGTCGACTTGTCGGTGGGGACGTCGAGGTAGCTCAGGATGTAGTTGGGGCCACCGGTGATGACGTCGGTCGCGAACACGCGGGACGCGCCGTACTTGAAGTCCTCACACGTGATCGGCTGGCCGTCCTCCCACTTGACACCGTCCTTGATCGTGAACGACCACTGCGTGGCGTCCTCGTTCTTGGTGCCGGTGTCCGTCGCGAGGTCGGGGACCGGGGTGTTCGCGACCTCGGGGTCCTCGGAGATCGGGAACGCGACCAGGCTGCGGTAGATCGTGCGGCGGAAGTTCGTGAGCTCGACACCGACGTAGGTGCGCTGCGGGTCGACGTGCTCGTAGGGCGCGTAGATGTAGTAGTAGAGCGTCCCGCCGGCCTTGCTGTCGGCGCCCGGGTCGCTGCTGCCCGGGTTCGACGAACCGTCGCTGTCCGATCCACCCCCGCACGCGGCGAGCGTGGTCGCCAGGGCGATCGCAGCGGTGGCTGCGAACAACCGCTTTCGATACTTGACCATTACTTCTCCTTGAGTGTGTGTCGCGCCTGGAGCGGCGGCACATTCAGCGGCTCTGTGCCGCCGAAGTCTGGGGGGTCCCCAGGCAGGGCCTCAACGGGCTGCCTTGGGGTCGAGCGCGTCGCGGATACCGTCACCGAGCAGGTTGAAGCTGACGACGATGACCATGATGAGGAAGGCCGGCGTGAAGAAGAACATGAAGTCGCCGATGGAGTAGTTGATCGAGCTGCGCAGGATGTTGCCCAGCGTCGGCGTCGGCGGGTTGATGCCCACCCCGAGGAAGCTCAGCGCGGCCTCCGCGGAGATATAGGCCGGCATGGTGAGCGTGAAGGTGACCAGCAGCGGCGCCCACAGGTTGGGCAGGATCTCCTTGAAGTAGATCCGGCGCCGCGAGGCCCCGATCAGCACGGCGGCGTCGACGAACTCGCGCTCGCGCACCGAGAGCACCTGGCCGCGGATGATGCGGGCGATGCCGGGCCAGCCGAACAGTCCGAGCACCAAGACGACGTAGAACCCGTTCGGGATGTCGTCGGACTCACCACCCGGCAGGAACTCCGCGACGGTCGCCACGCCCATGCTCGAGAGCGCGAGCAGCATCAGCGTCTGCGGGAAGGACAGCGTCAGGTCGATCGCGCGACCGATGATCGCGTCGACCCAGCCACCGGAGAAGCCGGAGATGATGCCCATCACCGTGCCGATGGTGATCGCGAGGATCGTCGCCGAGAGCGCGATGCTCAGCGAGAACGTGATGCCGAAGATCACCCGCGAGAGCACGTCGCGTCCGGTGCCCGGCTCGACGCCGAGCGGGTGGTCCCAGCTGATGCCGCCCCACGCGCCCTTGGGCAGCGTGTTGGCGTCGAGCAGGCTGTCCTTGCCCTGGTTGTGCAGCGTCGTGGGGTCCAGGACCCCGAAGTGGACGAGGAACGGTGCGGCGATGCCGACCAAGAGGTACACCACGACCACGGTGAACGAGATCATCGACAGCTTGTCGCGACGGAACCGGTCCATCGCGAGCTTGGTCGGGGACTTGCCGGCGATCTTGCTCGGCTCCCCCTCGGGGGCACCGGCCGGATCGGGCAGGTGTTCGCTCTCCAGGTTGGAGGCCTGAACAGTCATGTCACCTCTGTCTTGTCGGGTGTGCTGTCCGTCGGTTCTGGGGCCCGGATCACGAGCACCGGAGGGCCGGCGACGCGTCGGACTCTATGTGACGCCAGCGCATCAAAGGGTCTACTGCGTGTAACGATCTGGTCTCGACGGGTTCGCTTCCCGTCCTTTCGATCAGGCGTCGGACGGGATGGTTTTCGGTGCCACCGCGTCCACGCCCGCCTCCTTCCGTTGCTCCGGCGTGATCGGCGCAGGAGCTGCGGTGAGGGGGTCGAAACCGCCTCCGGACTTCGGGAACGCGATCACGTCGCGGATCGACTCGGTCCCGGCCAGCAGGGCCACGATCCGGTCCCACCCGAACGCGATGCCGCCGTGCGGGGGCGCGCCGTACTTGAAGGCCTCGAGCAGGAAGCCGAACTTCTCCTGCGCCTCCTCCTCGTCGATCCCCATGATCGCGAAGACGCGCTTCTGGATGTCCTCGCGGTGGATACGGATCGAGCCGCCACCGATCTCGTTGCCGTTGCAGACGATGTCGTAGGCCCACGCCAGCGCGCTGCCGGGGTCGGCGTCGAAGGTGTCGAGGTCCTGCGGCGAGGTGAAGGCGTGGTGCACCGCGGTCCAGGCGCTGTAGCCCAGCGCCACGTCGCCCGAGGCGGTCGCGTCGGCCGTGGGCTCGAACAGCGGGGCGTCGACGACCCACAGGAAGGACCAGGCGCTCTCGTCGATCAGGCCGCCGCGGCGACCGATCTCCAGGCGCGCGGCCCCGAGCAGGGCCCGGCTCGCCTTGGGGGCGCCGGCGGCGAAGAAGATGCAGTCCCCGGGCTGAGCGCCCACGTGGGCGGCCAGTCCGGCCTTCTCCTCGTCGGTGATGTTCTTGGCCACCGGACCGCCGAGCTCGCCGTCCTCGCCCACCAGCACGTAGGCCAGGCCGCGGGCGCCCCGCTGCTTGGCCCACTCCTGCCAGGCGTCGAGCTGCTTACGCGGCTGGCTCGCGCCGCCGGGCATCACCACGGCGCCGACGTACGGCGCCTGGAAGACGCGGAAGGTCGTGTTCGCGAAGTACTCGGTGCACTCGACGAGCTCGAGACCCATGCGCAGGTCGGGCTTGTCCGTGCCGTAGCGCGCCATCGCCTCGGCGTAGGTCATCCGCGGCAGCGGGACGGGTACGTCGTGGTCGACGAGCTTCCAGAGCGCGACGAGGATCTCCTCGGCCACGGCGAGGACGTCGTCCTGCTCGACGAAGCTCATCTCGATGTCGAGCTGGGTGAACTCCGGCTGCCGGTCGGCGCGGAAGTCCTCGTCGCGGTAGCAGCGCGCGATCTGGTAGTAGCGCTCCATGCCGGCGACCATGAGCAGCTGCTTGAACAGCTGCGGGCTCTGCGGCAGGGCGTACCAGCTGCCGGGCTGGAGCCGGGCCGGCACCAAGAAGTCACGCGCACCCTCGGGCGTCGAGCGGGTCAGCGTCGGCGTCTCGATCTCGACGAAGTCGTGGCGGTCGAGCACGTCGCGCGCGGCCTTGTTGACCTTGCTGCGCAGGCGCAGCGCCTGGTTGGGCGCCGGGCGCCGCAGGTCGAGGTAGCGGTGCTTGAGGCGCGCCTCCTCCCCCACCTCGACGTGCTCGCTGATCGGGAACGGCAGCGGCGCGGCGGCGCTCAGGACCTCGACGTCGGCCGCGACGACCTCGATCTCGCCCGTGGCGAGGTTGGGGTTCTCGTTGCCCTCCTTGCGGCGGGTCACCTCACCGGTGACCTTGAGGCAGTACTCGGCGCGCAGGTGGTGGGCGACCTCCTCGTCGCGGATCACCACCTGGACGACGCCGCTGGCCTCGCGCAGGTCGATGAAGGCCACGCCACCGTGGTCGCGCCGGTTGGCGACCCATCCGGTGAGGGTGACGGTCTGTCCGACGTGCTCGGCGCGCAGTAGGCCGGCGTCGTGGGTGCGGATCACTGATTCGTCTCCTGTGCTTCGTTGGTCGAGCTCGTCGAGACCACCTGCGGGCGCAGGTCGACCTCGGGCGGGGCCCACGCGGCGGGATCGGCCGCCACCTGGTCCCCCGACCGGATGTCCTTGACCTCGTGGTCACCGTCGGCGGACGGGAACCACACGTACGGGATGCCGCGACGCTCTGCGTAGCGGATCTGCTTGCCGAACTTCTGGGCGCTGGCGGCGACCTCGCACGGGATGCCGCGGGCGCGCAGCGCGCTGGCGACCGACTCGCTGACTGGCCGCGACTCCTCGGTCACGACGGCGACCACGACTGCGCTGGGCACCTTGCGGGTGGCGGCGAGGCCCGTGCGGGCCATGAGGGGCACGACGACGCGGCTGACGCCCAGGGAGATGCCGACCCCCGGGTAGGTCGTTCGCCCGTCGGTCGCGAGCGCGTCGTAGCGTCCGCCGGAGCAGATCGACCCCATCGACTCGTAGCCGTCGAGCCGGGTCTCGAAGACCGTCCCCGTGTAGTAGTCGAGCCCGCGGGCGATCGAGAGGTCCGCCTCGACGCGCACCCGGTCGCTGACCAGGTCGGTGACCGAGCGCACCAGCTGGGCGAGCTCGTCGAGGCCCTCCTCGAGCAGCGGGTGCTCGACGCCGAGGGCGCGGACGGCCTCGACGAAGGAGTCGTCGGCGGAGCGGATGGTCGCGAGGGCCAGCACCCGGTCGGCCGTCGGCTCGTCGACCCCGGCCTCGGTCAGGAGCATCGTGCGCACCTTCTCGACCGGCAGCTTGTCGAGCTTGTCGACGACCCGCATCACCTCATCGGTGTCGGTGACGCCCAGCCCGGCGTAGAAGCCCTGGATCAGCTTGCGGTTGTTGACCTGCAGCCGGAAGCCGGGCAGGAAGGAGAGTCGGCCCAGGGCGTCGACCATGACGCGAGTGACCTCCACGTCGTGGTGGAAGGGCAGGTCGTCGCGGCCGATGATGTCGATGTCGGCCTGGGTGAACTCGCGGTAGCGGCCCTCCTGCGGCCGCTCACCTCGCCATGCCTTCTGGATCTGGTAGCGGCGGAACGGGAACTCCAGCTTGCCGGCGTTCTCCAGCACGTAGCGCGCGAAGGGCACGGTGAGGTCGAAGTGCAGGCCGATGCCGGCGTGGCCCTCCGCCGACTCCTCGTGGAGGCGACGTAGGAGGTAGACCTCCTTGGAGGTGTCGCCCTTGCGCAGCAGCTGGTCGAGGGGCTCGACCGCGCGGGTCTCGATGCCGGCGAAGCCATAGAGCTCGAAGGTGGCGCGCAGCGTGTCGACGACCTGCTGCTCGACGTACCGCTGCTCGGGCAGCAGCTCGGGGAACCCGCTCAGCGGGGTGGGCTTGGTCATGCTCTGCGATGTCCTCAGAGGTCCTGGAGATAGGGGTTGGTCGCGCGCTCGCGCCCGATGGAGGTCTGCTCGCCGTGCCCCGGCAGCACGACCACGTCGTCGGCGAGGGGCAGCACCTTGGTCTTGAGGCTCTGGAGCATCGTCGCGTGGTCGCCGCCCGGCAGGTCGGTCCGCCCGATCGAGCCGGCGAAGAGCAGGTCGCCGGAGAACATGACCTCCGAGACGTCCTCGCGGTCGTACGGCGAGCGGAACGTCACCGAGCCGCGGGTGTGGCCCGGAGCGTGGTCGACCACGAAGCGCAGGCCCGCGAGCTCCAGCTCCTGCAGGTCGGCGAGCTCGCGGACGTCGTCGGGCTCGGCGAACTCGTAGCCGCCACCGAGCAGCATCTGTGCGGTGTCGGGCGACATGCCGGCCGTCGGGTCGGAGAGCAGATGCCGGTCCGCGGGGTGCACCCACGCCGTGGCGTCGTAGGAGCCGGCCACCGGGGCCACAGACCACATGTGGTCGACGTGACCGTGGGTCACCAGCACGGCCACCGGCTTGAGCCGGTGCTCGCGGATCACCTGCGCCACGCCCTCCGTGGCGTCCATGCCGGGGTCGATGACGACGCACTCGCTGCCCGGCCCGGTGGCGGCCACGTAGCAGTTCGTGCCCCACGGGCCCGCGGGGAATCCGGCGATCAACACCCCGGCAGACTATCGAGCGCGCCGCGCAGGCGCCGCACCGGTGCGACGCCTGCGACTCCGGCGCGGCCTGCGCGCGAGCGGCGGGCCCTCAGGCCAGAGGGTGGCCACAGTTCGTGCAGAACCGCGTGCCGGGCTCGGCTGGCTCCCCGCAGCTGCCGCAGAAGTGCGGCTCGTGGACCGGGGCGCTGGGAGGCATCTGGGCCACTGGCGGACCCGAGAATCCGAGGGGCACAGCCGGAGGCCCGGCGGGAGGTCCGGCGGGAGGTCCGGCAGGAGGTCCTCCTGCCGGGATGAGCGGCGGCGGGAACGCCGTCAGCGGGCTGGGGGCGCCGGGGGCCGTGGTCGCCGGTGACACCGGCGCTGGGGTGCCGCTCGGGGCGGTCCGGCCGCGGCGCCGCAGCAGGACCACCAGCACCACGACGCCCACGCCGACCGCGACGGCTGCCACGCTGCCGAGGACGATGGGGACCAGTGGCAGGTCCGAGTCGCCCTCCTTCACCGGCGGCTCGGGGAGCGCCTCGGCCTTGTCGAGGTACTCGGCCGCGAGCTCGTTGCTCGGCTGGTCGTCCACCACGGCCGCGAGCTTCGCCACCGCGGTCTCCTTGTCGCCGTTCCAGTACGCCGCGAGCCCGTCGCGATAGGCGATGGTGGTGTCGCTCATCAGGTTCTCGACACCGGCACCGGCCAACAGCTCGGCCAGCTGCGAGGACGGACGCACGAAGTTGAACGGCTGGCTCTCACCGACGATGCCGAAGCTGTTGACACCGACGACATTGCCGTCGAGGTCCACGGTGGGTCCCCCGCTCATGCCGCCCGAGACCGCCGCCGAGATCTCGTAGACCGGCAGGATGCCACCCTGCACGGTCTTGACCGAGCTGATCGAGCCGTCCTTGAAGCTCGGGGTCAGGTCCGGATCGGTCACGCTGTCGACCGAGGCCGGGTAGCCGATCGAGACCACCTCCGTGCCCACGTCGACGTCCGCATCCGACAGGGGCAGGGCGTTGAGCCCGGTGGCCTCCACCTTGAGCAGGGCGACGTCGCCGGCGTCGGCCGCGCGGAAGCCGACGACCCGCGCTCGGCGTACCTCCGCGGTCTGGATGCCGGAGGCAGCTGCACCCCACCCGACCTGGATGACGAGGTCGGCTCGGTTGACCTCGTCCATCGTCTCGACGCGGTAGTCCTGGAACCCGACGATGTCCTCCACGGTCAGCGTCGAGCTGAGGTAGTAGCCGTTGTCGACCGCCCACTGCGCGGCTGTCTCGAAGAACGCAGGCTTCACCTCGTCGAGGTCGACGCAGTGCCCGGCGGTGGCGATGTAGCCGTCGGGGTGGACGACGAAGCCGGTGCACTGGAACGAGAGCTCGAACTGCTGACCTCCGTTGAGGTAGGTCTTGTTGGCCTTGTCGAAGATGTAGGCGGCCCAGTCCTGCTGCAGGTAGACGATGCTGGGCTGCACCAAGGCGTCGACGCGCTCGAGGGGCGACTCCTCCTCCGGTGGAGCGCCCGCGTGGGCGGGCCCGACTCCCAGGGCCGCAAGTCCCACGAGAGCGGCCAGACCACTCGAGACGAGGATGCTGTGAAGACGGCTGAACATGTCGACCCCTCCCTGCCCTCGGGATGAGACTCTCCTGTTCGACGCTAGGCGGCGGCGCCTCCGGAGGGCAGAGTCGGTGGTCCCGTGGCGCCCAGGCACACCGTCCTGACACCCGGACACGGCGTGCGTCGGTAGCATGGCTGCCTGCGTCCGTCCGTCGAGCGAAGAGGATTACCAGTGACGAGCCATGAATGGGGTCGTGTCGCGGACGACGGGACGGTCTTCGTCAAGACCGCCGACGGCGAGCGGTCGGTCGGTCAGTACCCCGAGGGCACGCCTGACGAGGCGCTGAAGTTCTTCACCGAGCGCTACGCCGCGCTCGCGTTCGAGGTGGAGCTCCTGGAGAAGCGGATCCAGTCCGGCGTGATGTCGCCCGACGAGGCCGCCGGCTCTGTGAAGACCGTGCGCACGCAGGTCGACGAGGCCAAGGCCGTCGGCGACCTGGCCGCCCTCACCGCGCGGCTCGACGCCCTCGCGCCGATCCTCGAGCAGCAGCGCGAGGCCCGCAAGGCGGAGCGCGCTCAGCGGGCTGCCGAGTCGCGTGCCGGCAAGGAGCGGATCGTCGGCGAGGCCGAGAAGCTCGCCGAGGGCAGCGACTGGCGCCACGGTGCCAACCGGATGCGCGAGCTGCTCGACGAGTGGAAGGCGCTCCCCCGCATCGACCGCGCCTCCGACGACGCGCTCTGGCGGCGCTTCTCGACCGCGCGGACGGCGTACACGCGCCGGCGCAAGGCGCACTTCGCCGAGCAGCACGAGAAGCGGGACGCCGCCCGCGCCGTCAAGGAGCGGCTCGCCGCCGAGGCCGAGGAGCTGGCGACCTCCACCGAGTGGGGGCCGACCGCCGGTCGCTACCGCGACCTCATGCGGCAGTGGAAGGCCGCCGGACCCGCGCCCCGCGACGTCGACGACGCCCTCTGGAAGCGCTTCCGCGGCGCCCAGGACGCCTTCTTCGGTGCCCGTGACGCGGCCGCGGCCGAGCAGGACCAGGAGTTCGCGGCCAACGCCGAGGTCAAGGAGCGGCTGCTCGTCGAGGCCGAGGCGCTGGTGCCGGTCACCGACATCGATGCCGCCAAGCGCGCCTTCCGCGACATCGCCGAGCGGTGGGACGCCGCCGGCAAGGTCCCGCGGGACCGGATGAAGGAGCTCGAGGGCCGCATCCGCAAGGTCGAGCAGGAGATCCGTGGCGTCGAGGAGGAGCAGTGGCGCCGCTCCGACCCGGAGAAGTCCGCTCGCGCCGACGACATGGTCTCCAAGCTCGAGGCCGCCATCGCCCAGGTCGAGGCCGACCTGGAGAAGGCACGCGCCGCAGGCAACGAGAAGAAGATCAAGGAGCTCGAGGACAACCTCGCCTCCCGCCAGATGTTCCTCGAGACCGCCAAGCGAGCCAGCGCCGACTTCGGCGGTTGAGGGCGGCGGGGCGAGGTACGAGCCCGGCAGACCTCACGGAGGAGGGCGAGCAAGCCCCGCGACCGAGGAACGAGGTCGCGACGGGCGGGTCGAGGCCCGGTGAGCGAAGAAACGGCCCCTACTGCGTCACTCTGTAGGCGTCGAACACTCCCGGCACCGACCGCACCGCCTTGAGGACGTTGTCGAGGTGCTTGGCCTCGGCCATCTCGAAGGTGAAGCGACTCTTGGCGACCCGGTCGCGGGTCGTGGACAGGTTGGCGCTGAGGATGTCGACGTGGGCGTCGGAGAGCGCCATCGTGATGTCCGAGAGCAGCCGGGCCCGGTCGAGGGCCTCGACCTGGATGTTGACCAGGAAGCTGGACTGGCCGGTCGGCGCCCACTCGACGTCGAGGAGTCGCTCGGGCTGGGCCTGCAGGCTCGCGGCGTTGGTGCAGTTCTGGCGGTGCACGGAGACTCCTCCCCCCTTCGTCACGAACCCGAGGATCGGGTCGGGCGGGACCGGCGTGCAGCACTTGGCGAGCTTGACCCAGATGTCCGGCGCGCCCTTGACGATCACGCCGGAGTCGCCACCCGGCTGGACGTTGGACCGAGCCCGGCGCCCGGTGATCGTCACGCCCTCGGCGAGGTCCTCCGCAGCGCCCTCGTCGCCGCCGTGGACGTCGATGACGCGACGGACGACCGACTGGGCCGAGAGGTTGCCCTCACCGACCGCGGCGTAGAGCGCAGAGACGTCGGCGAGCTTGAAGTGGCTGGCGGCCAGCATCAGCGACTCGTGCGACATCAGGCGCTTGAGGGGCAGGCCCTCCTTGCGCATCAGCTTGGCGATCTGCTCCTTGCCGCGGTCGATCGCCTCCTCACGGCGCTCCTTGGTGAACCACTGGCGGATCTTGGACTTCGCGCGCGGCGACTTCACGAAGCCCAGCCAGTCGCGCGACGGTCCGGCGGTGGGTGCCTTGGAGGTGAAGACCTCGACGACGTCGCCGTTCTCGAGCGCCGACTCCAACGGCACGAGGCGGCCGTTGACCCGGGCACCGATCGTGTGGTGTCCGACCTCGGTGTGGACGGCGTACGCGAAGTCGACCGGGGTCGCACCCGTCGGGAGCGCGATCACGTCACCGCGGGGCGTGAAGACGTAGACCTCGGCACGGTTGATCTCGAAGCGCAGCGACTCGAGGAACTCCCCCGGGTCCTCGACCTCGTTCTGCCAGTCGAGCAGCTGGCGCACCCACGTCATGTCGTCGAGGTCGCCCGCCCGGTCGGTGTCGACCCCGGCGCGGCCGTCCTCCTTGTACTTCCAGTGGGCGGCGACGCCGTACTCGGCGCGGCGGTGCATCGCGAACGTCCGGATCTGCAGCTCCACCGGCTTGCCCTGGGGCCCGATCACCGTGGTGTGCAGCGACTGGTACATGTTGAACTTCGGCATCGCGACGTAGTCCTTGAACCGGCCCAGGACCGGGTTCCAGCGGGCGTGGAGGATGCCCAGGACCGTGTAGCAGTCGCGGTCGTTCTCGACCAGCACGCGGATGCCGACCAGGTCGTAGATGTCGGAGAACTCGCGGCCCCCGACGATCATCTTCTGGTAGATCGAGTAGTAGTGCTTCGGTCGCCCGGTCACCGACGCCTTGACCTTCGCCTCACGAAGGTCGGCCTCGACCTGGGCGATCACCTCGGCCAGGAACTGGTCGCGCGACGGCGCCCGCTCCGCAACCATCCGGACGATCTCGTCGTAGATCTTGGGGTGCAGGGTCGCGAACGCGAGGTCCTCGAGCTCCCACTTGATCGTGTTCATGCCGAGCCGGTGCGCGAGCGGCGCGTAGATGTCGAGGGTCTCGCGGGCGACCCGCTCCTGGGTCTCCTGCTTGACGTAGCGCAGCGTGCGCATGTTGTGGAGCCGGTCGGCGAGCTTGATGACCAGGACCCGGATGTCGCGCGACATCGCGACGATCATCTTGCGGATGGTCTCGGCCTGCGCGGAGTCGCCGTACTTGACCTTGTCGAGCTTGGTCACCCCGTCGACGAGCAGCGCGATCTCGTCACCGAAGTCGTGGCGCACCTGCTCGAGGGTGTACGGCGTGTCCTCGACCGTGTCGTGCAGCAGGGCCGCGGCCAGCGTCGGCTCGGTCATGCCGATGTCGGCGAGGATCGTGGTGACCGCGAGCGGGTGGGTGATGTAGGGGTCGCCGCTCTTGCGCGTCTGGGTGCCGTGCATCCGCTCCGCGGTCACGTAGGCCCGCTCGAGCAGCGCCAGGTCGGCCTTGGGGTGGTTGGCCCGCACCGAGCGGAACAGCGGCTCGAGGACCGGGTTGGCTCCCTGGTTGCGGGTCCCCATCCGGGCGAACCTCGCACGCATGCTGCGGGTGGACGGAGCCGGGTCCGAGGCGCGCCGCTCCTGCTCGGGAAGGGCGGTGCGTTCCTCGGTCACTCGACCAGTCTACGTACGACTCAGATCGTCAACAGCGTGGTGAGTGGCACCGTGCCGATCGCGGCCCGCCCGGAGAGGAATCCGAGCTCCATCAGCATCGCCACCGCGTGCACGTCGGCGCCGCACTGCTCGACCAGGTCGATCGTGGCCCGGGCCGTGCCGCCGGTGGCGAGCACGTCGTCGACGAGCAGCACGCGGTCACCCGGCTCGAGCGCGTCCTGGTGCACCTCGAGGGTGGCCTCGCCGTACTCCAGGGCGTAGGAGACGGCGTACGTCGCGCGCGGCAGCTTGCCGGCCTTGCGCACGGGCACGAAGCCGACGCCGAGCGCCAGGGCGACCGGAGCGCCCAGGATGAAGCCGCGGGACTCCATGCCGAGCACCTTGTCGACCACCACGGCGCCGCTGTCGTCACGACCGGGCGCCGCGAGCGCAGCCACGACCGCGGCGAGCGCCGCGTGGTCGGCGAGCATCGGGGTGATGTCCTTGAACAGGATCCCGGGCTCGGGGAAGTCCGGGACGTCGGCGATGAGCGCCAACGCCTCGTCCAGACCGGCCGCCGCGGAGGCGGGCAGGGTCACTTCTTGCCCCGCTTGGAGCGCGGCTGGCGTGTCGGCTGCTGCCGTCCACCGGCAGCGCTGGACGGGCGGACCGGACCGTGCGCCGGAGGCGCGACCCGTCCGCGGCCCGGCGCACCCGAGGCCCGGTCCTGGGTGGGCGCCGCAGGCCGGGACGTCGGCACGTCGTCGATCTCGTCCAGCTCGTCGGGCCCATCGCCGGCACCGGGCTCGGCCGCGATCGGCATGTCCTCGCTGAACGTCGGGACGGAGGCGTAGCGGTCGGCCTCGACCTTCTTCTGCCGGGCCTTCTCGCGCTTCTCGGCCTGGAGCACGTCGGTCTCCCCCGCCTTGAGCTGCACGACCAGCGGGGTCGCGATGAAGATCGAGGAGTAGGCGCCGGCCGCCATGCCGACGAACAGCGCGAGCGCGAGGTCCTTCAGCGTGCTGGCGCCGAGCTGGACCGCACCGACGTAGAGGATCGCGCCGACCGGGATGAGCGCCACGATCGAGGTGTTGATCGAGCGCACCAGGGTCTGGTTGACCGCGAGGTTGGCGGCCTTGGCGTAGGTCGTCCGGCTCTCGCGGAGGTTCCTGGTGTTCTCGCGCACCTTGTCGAACACCACGACGGTGTCGTAGAGCGAGAAGCCGAGGATCGTGAGCAGACCTGTCACGGTCGCGGGCGTCACCTCGAAGCCCGACAGGGCGTAGACGCCGATCGTGATCACGACGTCGTGAGCGAGGGCCACGATCGCGGCGACCGACATCTTCCACTCGCGGAAGTACGCCCAGATGAACAGGACCACGAGGACGAGGAACACCACGAGGCCGGTCCCGGCCCGCTTGGCGATCTCCCGACCCCAGCTCGGTCCGATCTCGGTGGGGCTGATGTCGTCGTTCCCGACGCCGGTCGTCTGCTGGATGACGTCGGCGATCTCCGCGCTCTCCGCGGGGGACACCGGCTTGACCTGGACGAGGATGCCCGCGCTGCCGTTGCTGTTGACGACCGGCTGCTGCGCTGCGTCGATGCCCGTGTCAGCGACCGCCGCCCGCACGTCGTCGACCAGGCCCTGGTCGAGGTTCTCGACGTTGCTGACCTTGTACTCGGCGCCACCGACGAACTCGATGCCCATGTCCAGGCCCTTGACCGACAGGCCGAGGACGGCGAGGAGCACGATCACCGCCGAGATGGCGTACCACAGCCACTTCCGGCCGACGAAGTCGATCGACTTCTCGCCGGAGTAGAGGTCGTTGCCCAATCGCGAGAACTTGCCCATCAGGCCCTCCCTCCCACGGTGTTGATCCGGTGGACACCGAGCGCCTCGGCGTCGAGCCCGGAGAGCTTGTGCCCCCGGTTGAAGAACGAGTACTTGCCCAGCACGCTGACGAGCGGGTGGGTGAACCAGAAGAAGATCGCGAGGTCGATGAGCGTGGAGACGCCCAGCGTGAACGCGAAGCCCTTCACGACTCCCGTCGCGAAGATGTAGAGCACGACCGCGGCCAGCAGCGAGACCGCGTCGGCTGCGACACAGGTGCCCCGGGCGCGCTTCCAGCCGGCCTGGACCGCCACCCGCATCGACTTCCCGTCGCGCATCTCGTCACGGATGCGCTCGAAGTAGACGATGAACGAGTCGGCGGTGATGCCGACGGCGACGATCAGCCCGGCGATGCCGGGCAGGGTGAGCGTGAAGCCGGCCGACTTGCTCAGCAGCAGGACCGTCGAGTAGGTCACGATGCCGGCGACCACGAGCGAGGCGATCACCACCAGGCCGAGGCCGCGGTAGTAGATCAGGCAGTAGAGCATCACCAGGACGAGGCCGACGATGCCGGCGAGGATGCCCGCGGAGAGCTGGTCGCCCGCCAGCGAGGCGCCGATCTGCTCGACCGAGGTCGCCTCCTTGTCGAAGGCGATCGGGAGTGCGCCGTACTTCAGGCTGGTGGCCAGCGACTGGGCCGACGACTTGGTGAAGTTGCCGCTGATCTGCGCCTGGCCGTTGGGGATCGGGCCGTCGAAGCCAGGGCTGGAGATGACCTGGCCGTCGAGGACGATCGCGAAGCGCTGCCCGGTGCTCACCATGACCCGCGAGAGATCGGCGAACACCTGCTTGCCCTCGCCGCCGATCTCCAGCTGGACGATCCAGTTCACCTGCTGCTGCGGCACGACCGCGTCGGCACTCTTGAGGTCGGTGCCCTCGACCGCGGCCGGCGAGAGCAGGTACTTGACGTTCGCGTCCCCCTCCGCCTCGGTGCCACAGGTGACCAGGAAGGTGTCGGGCTTGTCCTCGACCGTGCCCTTGGCCGGGCAGGTGTAGGCGTTGTAGGCCTCGATCGCCGCCTTGCCCGGGTCGTCCATGAAGTCCAGCGCCATCTGCGCCTTGTCGTCGGTCGCGGGGGCCGGCGCCTCGGACCCGGCGGGCGAATCACTGGGCGACTCGCTGGGCGACTCGCTGGGCGACTCGCTGGGCGACGCGGAGCCCGACTCGGAGGGCGTGGCCGAGGGGCTCGTGCTCGCCTTCGTGCCGGGCTGCTTGCTGGGCTTGGCGCCCGGCTTGGCCAACACGCCCGGCCGGTTCTTGGGGCTGCCGGTGGTCTTGTCCGACGGCTGGGCCGACGGCTTGTCGGAGGACTGGGCCGAGGGCTGCTCGGAGGGCAGGATCGACGCACCGTCGCTCGGCGCCGTCGGGCCACTGGTCGTGCCACACGGTCCTGGGTCGAGGCTGGAGCACGCGACGGTGCGGAACCGCAGCTGCGCGGTGCGGGTGGCCAGGCCGACCAGCGAGTTCGAGGTGGGGCCGGGGATCTCGACGACGATGTTCCGCCCGCCCTGCGTGGTCACCTCGGCCTCAGCCACACCCGACCCGTTCACGCGCTGGTCGATGATGCCGGCGGCCTCCTTGAGGTTCGCAGAGGTCGGGTTGCCGGTGGCGGTCATCGTGATGCGGGTGCCGCCCTTGAGGTCCAGGCCCAGGGCCGGCTTCCAGGTGCCTCCGAGGGCAACGAGGCCATAGGAGATCGCCACCACCAGGGAGAACACCACCAGGGTGCGTCCGGGGCGGAACGCCTTGCGTGCCATGTCAGCTCTCCTCCGGGCCGGAGGCGCTCCCCGGCTGGTCATCGATCGCGTCCGACCCGTCCGCCGGCCCGTCGATCTTGTTCGCGATCGTCCCGACCGCGCCGCGCGCGACCTTGATGCTCACCCCGGGCGCCACCTCGACGAGCAGGTGACCGTCGTGGAGCTCGCGCACCGTTCCGTAGACCCCGGAGGTGAGGACGATCTCGTCTCCCACCGTCAACGAGGACTGCATGCGTCCGAGTTCCTTCTGTCGCCGACTGGCTGGCCGGATGATGAACAGCCAGAAGAGCAGGGCGATGCCGACGAGCGGCAACAACTCCAGCACAGAACAACCTCTCGGACGAGCTCGAACGACCTTGGCCGCCCTGGGGCCACCCCCGGGACGACCGTGGCACCAGCGGGCTCGCGAGCGGGCTCGCCGGTGCGCAGCCCAGAGCGGGCCGGTCGACGGGCAAGCATAACCGTGCGGGCACTCGGCCCGGCCATTCCGGGGTGCCCCGCGCGTCAGTCGTCGAAGAGGGGCGCGTCGCCGTCCGGGAGGTTCAGCGCCGGAGGCGGGGTCAGACCGAGGTGCTGCCACGCGGCCGGTGTCGCGATCCTGCCGCGGGGCGTCCGGGCGAGGAATCCGTTGCGCACCAGGAACGGCTCGGCCACCTCCTCCACGGTCTCGCGCTCCTCTCCCACGGCGACGGCCAGGGTCGCGACACCGACCGGACCGCCGCCGAAGCGGCGGCACAGCACGTCCAGCACCGCACGGTCGAGGCGGTCGAGGCCGAGCTGGTCGACCTCGTAGAGGTCGAGCGCGTCATGGGCGACCTCGAGGGTGACGAGGCCGTCGGCACGCACCTGGGCGTAGTCGCGGACCCGGCGCAGCAGGCGGTTGGCGATACGCGGCGTACCGCGCGAGCGCGACGCGATCTCCGCGGTCCCCTCGGGGAGCGCGTGCACGTCGAGCAGGCGGGCCGACCGCTGGATGATCGTGTCGAGCTCGTCGGGCTCGTAGAACTCCAGGTGGGCGGTGAAGCCGAACCGGTCGCGCAGTGGACCGGGCAACAGGCCGGCACGCGTGGTGGCGCCGACCAGGGTGAACGGCGGGATCTCCAGCGGGATCGCAGTGGCGCCGGGGCCCTTGCCGATGACCACGTCGACCCGGAAGTCCTCCATCGCCATGTAGAGCATCTCCTCGGCCGGCCGCGACATCCGGTGGATCTCGTCGACGAAGAGGACGTCACCCTCGTTCATGCCGGACAGGATCGCCGCGAGGTCGCCTGCGTGGGTGATCGCCGGCCCGCTCGTGAGCCGCAGCGGGGCGCTCATCTCGCTGGCGATGATCATCGCCAGCGTGGTCTTGCCGAGCCCCGGAGGACCTGAGAGCAGCACGTGGTCGGGCGCGCGGCCGCGGCGACGAGCCGCCTCGAGCACCAGCCCGAGCTGGTCGCGGACCCGGACCTGCCCGACGACCTCGTCGAGCGTCCGCGGGCGCAGCGCGGCCTCGACCGCCCGCTCGTCGCCGTCGGCCTCGACCGCGGTCAAGGAGCGGTAGTGCGCGGCCTCGGCCGCCTCGAGGTCCTCCTCGCGGAAGGTCATCGCCTCAGGCCTTGCTCAACGTGCGTAGGGCCGCGCGCAGGAGCGCAGCGACATCGGGCATCTCGCCGGCCTCGGGCGCCACGGCGTCGATCGCCTTCTCGGCGTCCCGCGCCGGCCAGCCGAGACCCACCAGGCCCTGGTGGACCTGGTCGCGCCACGCGGCGGCCGGGACTGCGGCCGCGGTGGACCGACCGGCCCCGGTCGGCGCGCCGATGCGGTCGCGCAGCTCGAGGATGATGCGCTGCGCGCCCTTCTGACCGATGCCGGGCACCCGGGTGAGGGTCTTGACGTCGTCGCCGGAGATCGCGAGGCGCAGGTCGTCGGGCGAGAGCACCGCGAGCATCGCCTGGGCGAGCTTGGGCCCGACACCGGAGGCGGTCTGCAGCAGCTCGAAGGTCTGCTTCTCGTCCTCGTCGGCGAACCCGAAGAGCGTCAGCGAGTCCTCGCGGACGACCATGCTGGTGGGCAGGATCGCCTGCTGGCCGATGCGCAGGCCCGCGAGCGTCCCGGGCGTGCACATGACGTCGAGCCCGACTCCCCCGACCTCCACCACCGCGCTCGAGAGGGTCACCGCGGCCACCTGGCCGCGCACGAAGGCGATCACGATCTGCTCCTCACGTGCTGTCGGGCGGCGGCGACCGCCGCGTCGATGCGTGCTTGGGCGCCTCCGCGCCAGATGTGGGTGATGGCGAGAGCCAGGGCGTCCGCAGCGTCGGCGGGCTTGGGCATGGCGTCCAGCCGGAGGATGCGGGTCACCATGGCTCCGACCTGCGCCTTGTCGGCGCGGCCGTTGCCGGACACCGCGGCCTTGACCTCACTGGGCGTGTGCAGCGCGATCGGGAGCCCACGGCGCGCGGCCACCACCATCGCGACACCGCTCGCCTGGGCGGTGCCCATCACGGTGCTGACGTCGGAGCGGGCGAAGACACGCTCGATCGCCACGGCATCAGGGGCGTGCTCCTCGATCCACGCCTCGACCCCGCGCTCGATCGTGACCAGGCGCTGCGGCACCGGCAGGTCGGCCGAGGTGCGCAGGACGTTGACGTCCACCAGGCTCAGCGGTCGGCCCATCGAGCCCTCGACCACGCCCATGCCGCAGCGGGTCAGGCCGGGGTCGATCCCGAGCACACGCATATTGAGGCCTTCCGTCCGAACAGGTGTTCGGAGCTAACGCTAGCCGCCGTCGGCCCGCGAGCTCGTAGGACACGCCCGGCTGCTGTCGCCCGACTGCTGTCGCCCGGCGATGATCCCCCGGCGATGATCCCCGAGCGATGATCCCCCGGCGGTGCACCCGGCGATGCACCCGGGTCTCGGGGCGGAGCGACCATTCGCTGTAACGCCGTGTCACCCCGCCTCCTCAGGATGCTGCATCAGGGTCGCAAGGTGGGGCAACAGGGCGTGACACCCATCCGTCGGCCTGCCCCCCAGATGCTCACAGCCAGGGCGACGATCGCGTCGTCCACAGGGCGGGGAATCGATCGGTGCGCCAGTGTCGAGCCCAGGTGAGCCTTCCGTTGATGTTCGCACGCCACCCTCTCCTCACGCCCGATCCTCACGGCCTCATCACCCGCCGCCGGGCTACCGCTGCCGGCCTCGACGACGCCGATCTCCGCCACTTGGTGAAGCACGGCGAGCTCGTGCGGCTTCGCCGAGGCGTCTTCGTCCCGAGCGACCACTGGGCCTCTCTCGGCGAGTTCTACGGACGTCCCCTGCTCCGGATCCGCGCGGCACAGGCGTGCCTGCGCTCTGACCACGTGCTCAGCCATGACTCGGCGGCCATGCTGCTGGATCTCGGTTGTCCGGACCCTCGCACGGCGTCGGTCCACGTCACGCGGCCGAAGGTCCACGGCGACGCCGACCGGGCCGGCATCAAGCATCACCTGGCTCCGTATGCCGACCATCAGGTGGTCACCCTGGACGGTCTCCGGATGCTCGACCGCGCGCGCACGGCGCTCGACATGGCTCGGGAGCACGGGCTGGTCGCAGGTGTCGCCTGCTGCGATGCCGCTCTCCGCCTTGGCGTGACGCAGGAGGACCTGGCAGCGGCTCGATCCGCGATGCGGTGCTGGCCAGGGAGCCGGGTGATGGACGCGGCGATGCGGCTCGCCGACCCCGGGTCGGAGTCGTGGCTGGAGTCCGAGGCGCGCCTGCTGGTGACGTCTCTGGACATCGGACGACCCGAGACCCAGTTCGGGCTGACCGACGGCACACGCACCGTCTGGTGCGACATGAGAGTCGGCCGACATCTGTTCGAGGCCGACGGCTACCTGAAGTACACCGCAGCCCATGCGCTCGGTCTCGACCCCGGACGGGTCCTGCGTGAGGAGAAGCAACGACAGGACTTCATCAGCGGGTTCAAGCTCGGCGTCTCGCGCATCACCGCGACCGACTGCCACTCCGGCCGCGACAACGCTCGGGCCAGGCTCGCGCGGGAGTACGCCGACACCTGCGCCCGGTTCGGCACCGACATCTCAGACCTGGCGCCGTACGTCGTCCGACGGCGGCGGCCGCTCGCCGCCTGATGGCGCTGACATCGCCCAGCGCTCTGCCGATCGGCAGTTGTAACGCCGTGTTACCCATCCTTCGCACCATGATGCAACCCGGTGGGAGGGGTGGGTAAACGGGCGTTACAGCGGCGGTCGACCGCCCCGATCACGCGTCCAGCGACTCCAGCACGTCGTCGGGGATGTCGGCGTTGGTGAAGACGTTCTGCACGTCGTCGAGGTCGTCGAGCACGTCGACGAGACGGAAGACCTTGCCGGCGACGTCGGGCTCGGCGACCGGGATGTCGAGGGTCGCGACGAACTGGACCTCGGCGGAGTCGTAGTCGATGCCCGCCGCCTGGAGGGCCGTGCGGACCGCGACGACGTCGGAGGCCTCCGACTGGATCTCGAAGGTGTCGCCGAGGTCGTCGACCTCCTCCGCGCCCGCGTCGAGCGTCGTCTCGAGGATGTCGTCCTCGGTGATCTCCCAGGGCTTGCCGCCGCGCTCCTGGGCCTTCTCGACCACCACGACGCCCTTGCGCGTGAACAGGCGCGACACCGAACCCGGGTCGGCCATCGTGCCGCCGTTGCGGGTGACCGCGGTGCGGACCTCCATGGCCGCGCGGTTGCGGTTGTCGGTGAGGCACTCGACCAGCAGCGCGACACCCTGCGGGCCGTACACCTCGTACATGATCGTCTCGTAGTCGACGCCGCCGCTCTCGAGACCGCCGCCGCGCTTGACCGCGGAGTCGATGTTCTTGTTCGGGACCGACTGCTTCTTCGCCTTCTGGATGGCGTCGTAGAGCGTCGGGTTGCCCGCAGGGTCGGGGCCGCCCATCTTCGCCGCGATCTCGATGTTCTTGATCAGCTTGGCGAACAGCTTGCCGCGCTTGGCGTCGATCGCGGCCTTCTTGTGCTTCGTGGTCGCCCACTTGGAGTGGCCAGACATGACGTTCCTATCTCTCCTCGGTGACCAGGTCGACGAACAGGCGGTGGACCCGGGAGTCGCCACCCACCTCGGGGTGGAACGACGTCGCCATCAGCGAACCCTGACGGACCGCGACGATCCTACCCGCGGCGGGGCCCTGCTCCACACGTGCCAGCACCTCGACGGACTCCCCCGCGGCCTCGACCCACGGCGCCCGGATGAAGATCGCGTGCACAGGCGCATCGAGGCCGGCGACGTCGATGTCGCCCTCGAAGGAGTCGACCTGGCGGCCGAAGGCGTTGCGCCGCACGGTGATGTCGAGCCCGCCGAGGGTCTCTTGGTCGTGGGCGCCGTCCTCGATCCGGTCGGCGAGCAGGATCATGCCGGCGCAGGTGCCGAACGCCGGCATGCCCTCCTTGATCCGCTGGCGGATCGGTTCGAACAGGTCGAACGTGCGCGCCAGCTTGGCCATCGTGGTCGACTCCCCACCGGGGATCACCAGTCCGTGGCACGCCTCGAGCTCGGAGGTACGCCGCACGGTGGTGGCCCGCACGCCCAGCTCCTCGAGCGTCCGTACGTGCTCGCGGACGTCGCCCTGGACGGCGAGGACGCCGATCGTGGGAGCGGCCGCTGGTGAGAACGAGGTCACGACCGTCCATCCTAGGGACTGCGATGGCCCTACCCTCATCGACGTGAGGACCGTCCTGGCCGCCGTCGTCGCGAGCTCCCTCCTGGTCGCGGTCGCGAGCGCGCCCTCAGGTGCCACCGACACACCGGGCGCCGCGAAGCCGAGGACCGTTGACGGCTGGTCGACGACCACGCCGGCGCAGGCCGGGTTCCTCCCCCGCCGCCTGTCCCGCGTCGCGGCGGACGCGAAGGCGGAGCAGAGCAGCTGCCTGGCGGTGGTCCGCGACGGGAAGCTCGTCGCGGACTGGAACTGGGGCACCCCGCGCACGGCGGCACGCCAGGTCTTCTCGGTCACCAAGTCGATCGCCAGCGCGCTGGTCGGCATCGCGGTGCGCGACGGCGACCTCGATGTCGACGACCCGGTCGCCGACTACGTGCCGTCCTGGCGCGGCACCGACTCGGCTGACGTCACGGTCCGCGACCTGTTGAGCAACACCAGCGGCCGCTTCTGGTCGGTCGACAGCGACTACACCCAGCTCACGCACGCGCCCGACCGCACGGCGTACGCCGTCGGTCTGGAGCAGCAGTTCCCGCGCGGCACCGTGTGGGCCTACAACAACGCGGCGATCCAGGTGCTCGACCGGGTCATCCGTCGGGCGACCGGGCGGGCCACCTACCGCTTCGCGACCGACCGCCTCTTCGAGCCACTCGGCATGACGCACACGTTCATGACGCGCGACCAGAGCGGGCACTCGACCAACGTCTACTTCGGCGCGTTCACGACCTGCCTCGACCTGGCCCGCTTCGCGCAGCTGTATCTCCGGCGCGGAGTCGTCGGCGGCGAGCGGATCGTGTCGAAGGCGTGGGTGCGCCAGTCGACGGGCCGGTCCTCCTCGGAGCTCAACGCGGCGTACGGCTACCTGTGGTGGGTGAACCGGTACGGCGCGCTGCGCGGCTCGCTGGACCCCGTCGACGAGGACGGGCAGCCCCTCGAGACGCACGTCGGTCGGCTGGTCCCGGAGGCCGCGGGGTCGCTGTACTCCGCGATCGGGCTCGGGGGCCAGATCGCCATGGTCGACCCAGGCAGCCGCACGATCGTCGTGCGCCTCGGCCCGTCGAACGGCGACGGCTTCGGTCTCCGTGACGCCGCCCGGGTCGTGACCTGGGCGGACGCGGCGGCTACCAGCCCCGCTCGGCGAGCCGGTGCGGCTGGGGGATCTCCTCGACGTTGATGCCGACCATGGCCTCACCGAGGCCACGGGAGACCTTGGCGACCACGTCGGGGTCGTCGTGGAAGGTCGTGGCCTTCACGATCGCCTCGGCCCGCTGGGCGGGGTTGCCGGACTTGAAGATGCCCGAGCCCACGAACACGCCCTCGGCGCCGAGCTGCATCATCATCGCCGCATCGGCCGGGGTGGCGATGCCGCCGGCGGTGAACAGCACGACCGGGAGCTTGCCGGACTCGGCGACCTCCTTGACCAGGTCGTAGGGTGCCTGGAGCTCCTTGGCCGCCACGAACAGCTCGTCGCCCTCGAGAGCACCGAGCCGGCGGATCTCGCGGCGGGTCGTGCGCATGTGGGTCACGGCGTTGGACACGTCACCCGTGCCCGCCTCACCCTTCGAGCGGATCATCGCCGCACCCTCGGTGATGCGCCGCAGCGCCTCGCCCAGGTTGGTCGCGCCGCACACGAACGGCACGGTGAAGGCCCACTTGTCGATGTGGTTCTCGTAGTCGGCCGGCGTGAGCACCTCGGACTCGTCGATGTAGTCGACACCGAGCGCCTGCAGCACCTGCGCCTCGGCGAAGTGGCCGATGCGAGCCTTCGCCATCACCGGGATCGAGACCGCCTCGATGATCCCGTCGATCATGTCGGGGTCGCTCATCCGCGAGACGCCACCCTGCGCCCGGATGTCGGCGGGCACGCGCTCGAGCGCCATGACCGCGACGGCGCCGGCGTCCTCGGCGATCTTCGCCTGCTCGGGGGTGACCACGTCCATGATCACGCCTCCCTTGAGCATCTCGGCCATGCCGCGCTTGACGCGGGTGGTGCCGGTGGTGGGAGTGCTGGCGCTGCTGTCAGGAGTGGGGCTGTCGACCATGCGTCAGATCGTAGTGCTGGCCTCGGCCAGTGCTTGCTTCCGTACCACCCACACGCGCTGCCCCACCGTGATCGTGGAGGCGATCGCCAGCGCCCACAGCGCGATGTAGAGCAGTACCGGCAGGTCGAAGATCGCACTCAGGCCGGTCATCACCAAGATGGCGACCAGCCGGTCGGCGCGCTCGGCGATGCCCACCTTGACCGAGAAGCCGAGCGTCTCGCCTCGCGAACGGGCGTACGACGTCACCGCGCCCATCAGCAGGCAGACCAGGCTCAGCACCAGGTAGAGCCGGCTGGGCTCCTCCCAGGCGAAGTACAGCGCGAGCCCGATGAAGATCGCGCCGTCGCCGATACGGTCGAGGGTGGAGTCCCAGAACGCCCCGAACTTGCTGACCCGGCCCGAGGTCCGCGCCATGTAACCGTCGAGCAGATCGCTGAACACGAAGGCGGTGATCACGAGCACACCCGTCAGCAACATCCCCTGCGGGAAGAAGACGAGTGCGCCTGCGGCCACGCCGAGCGTGCCGACGAAGGTCACGGCGTCGGGGCTGACGCCCAGCCTGAGGAGCAGGTGGGCGATCGGCGAGAGGACCTTGGTCCAGAAGGCGCGGAAACGTTCGAGCATGGCGGCAGCAGGCTACCGTCAGTCGGCGGTGGAGTCGGCCACGGCCTTGCGGGCCGGGAGCAGGTGGAAGATCGTCCAGTAGAGGATGCCGATCATCACTCCTCCGCCGACGATGTTGCCGAGCGTGACCGGCAGCAGGTTGTCGGCGAGGAACGACGACCAGGTCAGGTCGCCGTACGAGCCGGCGTCGAGGCCGCTGGCCGACCAGAAGTCTGCGCCCGCGTGGTCCTTGATCAGCAGGCCCAGCGGGATCATGAACATGTTCGCGACGGAGTGCTCGAAGCCGGTGGCGACGAACAACGCGATCGGCAGCGTCACCGCGAGGATCTTGTCGGTCGTGGTCCGACCGGAGTAGGCCGCCCACACCGCCAGGCAGACCATCAGGTTGCAGAGGATCCCGAGCACGAACGCCTCGACGAACGTGTGCTGCACCTTGTGCAGCGAGGTGTCGAGGACCACGGCACCCCAGGCACCGTCGGCGTTGTGCCACGTCCCCGCGAGGTAGATCAGGCCCACGATCGTGAGCGCGCCGGCGAAGTTCGCGACGTAGACGATCGCCCAGTTGATGGCCAGCTGCCGCCAGGTGATGCGGCCACTGGCCCGGGCGACCAAGGTCAGCGTCGAGCTCGTGAACAGCTCCGCACCGGTGAGGACGACCAGCACCAGGCCGGTGGAGAAGACCAGCCCGCCGAGCACGCGGGCGACGCCGTACGGCATCTCGGCGGCGCCGACCTGGCTCGTGGTGAAGAAGACGAAGCCCAGCGCGATGAACCCGCCGCCGGTGAGCCCGAGGAGCAGGGACTTCAGCGGTCCGGCGGTGACCTTGCCGAAGGCGGCGTCCTCGGCGGCTTGCGCCATCTGGTCGGGCGAGCGGATCCAGCTCGAGTCGGACATGGCGGGACCTTCCAGGTCGGTACGACGCCGGACGCCGTCACGGCCCGCCGGCCGCGAGCTCGTCGCGAGGCGGCTGCGTGCGGAGCGATCCTACGGAATGTGGGAGCGTGTGCGATGACGGGGTCACGCCGGCTGAGGGACCGCCTGCGGGTGGTCGAGGACCGGCATGAACGCCAGCTCGGCAGCGCCGATCAGCGGTGAGTCGCCGCCCAGCTGCCCGGCCCGCACGAGGACGTCGTCGCGCGGCATCATCGTGCTGCGCGACATCGCCTCGCGCACCCGGTCCTCCGCCGCTCGCCACACCTGGGCGAGCGAGCCGCCGAGCACCACGACCTCGGGGTCGAAGAGGTTGGCGATCGCACGCAGGCCCACGCCACACCAGTCGGCGACGTCCGCCACCGCCTCGGCGGCGCGCGCCTCGCCGGCACTGGCCGCGTGGATGACCTCGGCGACGGCCCGGGGCCCGCCTCCCGGGAGTCGCCCGGCCAGCCGCAGCAGCACGTTCTCGCCGACCTTGGTCTCCCAGCACCCGACGGCCCCGCAGCGGCACACGGGCCCTTCGGTGTCGACCTGCATGTGGCCGACCTCGCCGGCGTACCCGCGCGCACCGGCGAGGGGCCGGCCGCCCACGAGGAAGCCACCGCCGATGCCGACGCTGGCGCTCAGGTAGGCCACCTCCGTGAACCCGACCGCCGCGCCCCGGACGTGCTCGGCCAGGACGCCGAGATCGGCGTCGTTGCCCGTCGCGACGGGCCGGTCGAGCCGCTCGGCCAGCAGGTCGGTGAAGGGCACCTCGACCCAGCCCAGGTTAGGGGCGAACCGCACGAGTCCGTCGACGGCTCGTACGGCGCCGGGCACCGCGACCCCGACTCCGAGACAGCGCACCGGGTGATCGGCGGCGGCCGCGAGGATCTCCTCCACCATCTGGGCGATGGCTTCCACGACGTGGTCGACGTCGTGCTCGCCACGCTGGTGCCCGCGGTCGCGCCGGTGGAGGACCTCACCGCCGAGGCCGACGAGGGCGACCGCGATGCGGTCCACTCCCACGTCGACCGCGACGACGACGTTGTCCTCCCGCGGCACCACCAGGTGCGAGGGGCGACCGGAGCGCCCACCGACCGCCGACGTCTCCTCCGAGACCAGCTCCAGGCTCTGCAGCTCGCCGGTGAGCGCACCGATCGTGCTGCGGTTGAGCCCGAGCTGGCGGGTGAGGACCGCGCGGGTCGTCGGACCACGCGTGTGCACCGTCTGCAGGATCGCGCGCAGGTTCGCGCGTCGCAGCTCGTCGGTGCCGACGCCGGTAGGGGTGGGCACGCCTGTCTCCTGTCAGAAGCGACCGGACGCAGCGGCGCGGCGACGGCTGATCGCGTCGACGCTCGCAGCCACGAGCAGCACCAGTCCGGTGACCATGTACTTCCGGCTGTCGGGCTGGTTCATCAGTCCCATGCCGTTCGCGATCACCGCGACCACTGTGCCACCGATGAGGGCGTCGATGACGCGGCCCTTGCCGCCGAAGAGGCTCGTGCCGCCGATGACGGCGGCACCCACCGCGTAGAGGAGTGTGGTGGTCCCACCGGTCACGTTGTTCACGCCGCCGCTGAAGCTCGCGAGCATGATGCCGCCGGCTGCCGCCACCGTGGACCCGACCATGAAGCAGCTGAGCTGGATCATCGGGACGTTGATGCCCGCCCGGCGCGCGGCCTCGGCGTTGCCGCCGACGGCGTACACGTGGCTGCCCCACTTGGTCCGGCTGAGCAGCGCACTGAGCACGAGAGCGATCCCGATGATGATGAGCAGTGCGATCGGCACGCCCTTGATCGACTTGATGTGCGCGTTGGGGCTGCGCTCGATCGACAGGTAGTAGACGATCAGGCCGACGATGAGCGCCAGGAAACCCGACTTCAACGCCCAGAGGAGCATCGGCTGCGCCGTCAGGCCGTGGCGGCGCCGACGACGGTTGCTCAGCCAGGTCAGGCCCGCGTAGGCACCGACGAGGACGGCCGCGATGACCCAGCCGAGCCAGACGGGGATCGTCTCGCTGTTGAGCTTCGCCACGAAGTCGCCGGAGTCGATCGACCCCTTCTCGCCGATGATGGACAGCATGACGCCCTGCAGCGCGAGGAACAGCGCCAACGTCACGACGAACGACGGGACGCCGAGCCGGGAGACGATCAGCCCGATGAAGGTGCCGATCACCATGCCGGTGACCAGACAGGCGAGGATCCCCAACGGGGTCGACCAGCCATGGTTGGTGAGCAGCGAGGACATCACGGCCGCGGAGACGCCGCCCGTGTAGCCCGCCGCCAGGTCGATCTCACCGAGCAGCAGCACGAAGACCATCCCCATCGCGATGATGGTGACTCCCGCGGACTGCTGGATCAGGTTGCCGAAGTTGAAGGCCTTGGTGAAGGTCTCCGGACGGAGGACGGAGAAGGCGGTGACGAGCACAAGGAGTCCGAGGACGGCTGGGAGCGACCCGACGTCGCCGCCCCGGAGCTTGGCGAGGTAGTCCTTCCAGAGGCTGACGACCGTGGCGCGGCTGGGCGCGTCGTGCATCTGCTGGCTCTCGTCGGTGGTGACGCTCATGCCGCATCCCCCTCGTTCACGTTGCCGGTCGTGATCGCCTGGACGATCCGCTCACGGTTGGTGCTGTTGGCCTCCACCTGCCCGACCATCTGGCCGAGGTAGAGGACCGCGATGTCGTCGGCCACCTGGAAGACCTCGTTGAGGTTGTGGCTGATCAGCACGACCCCCAGGCCGCGGTCGGCGAGCCTGCGGACCAGCTTGAGGACCTGCTCGGTCTGCGCGACACCCAGCGCGGCGGTCGGCTCGTCGAGGATGACGATCTTGGAGTTCCAGAGCACGGCGCGCGCGATCGCGACCGTCTGCCGCTGGCCGCCCGAGAGGGCGGCGACGTGCGTGCGCACCGACTGGAGCGTGCGGACGGAGAGCCCGTCGAGCGTCTCGCGGGCGCGAGACTCCATCGTGTCCTCGTCGACCAGGCCGTTCTTGGTCAGCTCGCGGCCGAGGAACATGTTGTGGACGACGTCCAGGTTGTCGCACAGGGCGAGGTCCTGGTAGACGACCTCGATACCGAGGTCGTTCGCGTCCTTGGGCGAGTGCACCTTCACGTGCTCGCCCTCGAAGGAGTACTCCCCTTCGTCGAAGGGGTAGATGCCGGCGATCCCCTTGATCAACGTGCTCTTGCCGGCGCCGTTGTCGCCGACCAGGGCGGTCACGCGGCCGGGCCGTACCGTCAGGTCGACGCCGTGCAGCACGTGCACGGCACCGAAGCTCTTATGAACACCGCGCAGCTCCAGCAGCGGCTCTCCACTCGACATGCCTCACCCTCCCGGGGGTTCGATCGTGAGGCGGGGGCCCGCCCAGTCGGACGGGCCCCCGCGGTTTCAAGCTGTCAGACGACCGCTACGCGATCACGAGACCCCGTACTTCGTGCAGAGCTTCTCGATGCCCTTGCAGATGTCCGCCGCGTTGGCCTGGCCGGCCGCGACGACGTCCTTGACGGTGTCGGCGGTGATCCAGACCGGGGTGGCGAGCACCGACGGGACGTCGACGCCGAGCTCGGAGTCGTTGACCGTGGCGGTCGCGATCGAGGCCGGGTCCTCACCCTTGATGAT
Organism: Nocardioides sp.; assembly: GCF_024509035.1. Lineage (GTDB taxonomy): Bacteria > Actinomycetota > Actinomycetes > Propionibacteriales > Nocardioidaceae > Nocardioides. The sequence continues at coordinate 62,680 of NZ_JANINT010000014.1, forward strand.
CGCGATCGCCAGGTCGGCTGCTGCCTTCGCCTCGAGCGAGGTGTCCTTGAAGACGGTGCCGGCCTGGTAGCCCTGCAGCACGTTGGCCAGACCCTCGGCCGTCGCGTCCTGACCGGTCACGAGGATCTTGCCCTCGACGCCCGCGGACTTCATGCGGGCGATGACGCCGCCGGCCATGCCGTCGTTGGCCGTGACCAGACCGACGAGGTCCGGGTGCTGGGCGTAGAACCCGTCGAAGACCTTGCCCGCGGTGTCCGGGTCCCAGTCACCGGTCTGGTCGGCGACGACCGTGAAGCTGCCGTCGTCCTTGATGACCTGCTCGTAACCCTGCTTGAACAGCGTGGCGTTGTTGTCGGTCGCCGCGCCGTTGATGAAGGCGATGTTGCCCTTGTCGGTGCCCTTCGCCTTGAGAGCGTCGATGAGGCCCTGGCCCTGCAGCGCGCCGACCTTCACGTTGTCGAACGACACGTAGTAGTCAGCGCCACCGCCGAGGGTGAGGCGGTCGTAGTCGATGACCGCGACGCCCGCGTTCTTGGCCTTGTCGATGCAGGCCTTGCCCGAGTCGGGGTCGAGGTCGGTCTCGATGAGCACCTGGACGCCCTCATTGATCATCTGGTCGCAGAGCTGACCGAACGTGTCGGGCGAGCCCTCGGCGTTCTGGATGATCGACTCCAGGCCAGCGGCCTTGAAGGCGGCCTCGAGGTTCGGGCGGTCCTGGGTCTCCCAGCGGACCGAGGACTTCGAGTCCGGAAGGATGACGCCGACCTTGCCGGTGGTCTCCGGCGCGGTGGACTCGCTGGTGTCGCTCGTCTTGTCGCCGCTGCCTTCGTTACCGCCTTCTGAATCGCTTCCGCACGCTGCGAGCGAGCCGAACGCGAGCGCTCCTACTGCAACGAGAGACGCGAGCCGCGCCCCCTGGATCCTGACCATTCCTCGACCTCCATGGCTTGGCCCCGGACGATGTGACGACCATCACCGGGTATGTTGTCGGCGACAACATAGTGAGGACAAGGGACCCCGACAAGGGGACCAAGTGCCCTACTTTTGTTGCACGATCAAACTAAGTCGAGGCCCGCCTGCCCGTGACCGAATCGTGACCGAACGGGCCGCCGGACTAGTCCGCCGACACCTCTCGACGGGCGCATCCCCGCGGGTTTCCGGCGGTTGTGACGGGCGCCATGGAAATCGATATCGAAAGGGGTCCTCAGACCCGTGACGTGACCGGTGTCACCGGGTATGTTGTGGCCGACAACATTCCTAGGACCCATGGCTCTACCGCAGCCATCGGCGCCCCCGGTTCTGTTGCCGAACCACCCGACATCCTTCCCACCGGAGGCGCCAGCACCATGAGCGACACCAGCTTCACCCCCACCCGCGACGACCACTTCACCTTCGGCCTGTGGACCGTCGGCTGGCAGGGCGTCGATGTCTTCGGCACGGCGATCCGTCCGGAGCTCGCGCCCGCCGAGGCCATCCACCGGCTCAGCGACCTCGGCGCCTACGGCGTGACGTTCCACGACAACGACGTCTTCCCCTTCGACGCCGACGCGGCCACCAAGGAGAAGCACCTCGCGCCGTTCCGCAAGGCGCTGGAGGAGACCGGACTCGTGGTCCCGATGGTGACCACCAACCTCTTCTCCCACCCGGTCTTCCGCGACGGCGGCTTCACCAACAACGACCGCGACGTACGTCGCTTCGCGATCCGCAAGGCCGCCGACCAGATAGACCTCGCCGCCGAGCTCGGCGCCAAGATCTTCGTCGCCTGGGGCGGCCGCGAGGGCGCCGAGTCCGGGGCTGCCAAGGACATCAAGTCCGCGCTGTCGCGCTACAAGGAGGCCTTCGACCTGCTCGGTGCCTACGTGCTCGAGCAGGGCTACGACCTGCGGTTCGCGATCGAGCCCAAGCCCAACGAGCCCCGGGGCGACATCCTGCTCCCGACCGTCGGCCACGCCCTGGCGTTCATCAACGAGCTGGAGCACCCCGAGATGGTCGGCCTCAACCCCGAGGTCGGTCACGAGGAGATGGCGTCGCTCAACTACGCCCACGGCCTGGCCCAGGCGCTGTGGCACGGCAAGCTGTTCCACATCGACCTCAACGGCCAGCACGGCCCGCGCTACGACCAGGACCTGCGCTTCGGTGCCGGCAACGCCCGTGGCGCGTTCTGGACGGTCGACATCGTCGAGAACGGCGGCTACGAGGGCCCGCGTCACTTCGACTACAAGCCCCCGCGGACCGAGGACATGGACGGCGTGTGGGTCTCGGCCGAGGCCTGCATGCGCAACTACCTGATCCTGCGGGAGAAGTCGCGGGCCTTCCGCGCCGACCCCGAGGTCCAGCAGGCGCTCAAGGACGCGCGCGTCGACCAGCTCGCGGTCTCCACCGTCGCCGCCGGCGAGACCGTCGCCGACCTGCGTGCGGAGTCCTTCGACCCCGACGCCGCCGCTCAGCGCGGCATGGGCTTCGAGAAGCTCGACCAGCTCGCGCTGGAGCACCTGTACGGCGTGCGCTGATCGCTCGCACAGCGGCCTGACCGATCGGGCCTCCTCCCGGCAGGGAGGAGGCCCGATCGGCATTTCGCCCGCCCGCCGGCCGGCGTAGTGTCGGGACAGGAGTCGTCAGGCTCCGATCGAGGAGAGTCCCATGAGCGACAAGTCGCCGCGACACACGATGTCGAAGAAGTCCGGGAAGTCCATCAAGCAGAGGCGCGCCGAGAAGCGCGACAAGCACCACGAGCAGACGATGTCGGAGACCAACCACCCGACGAAGCGGAAGTAGTCGCTCGGGTTCAGCCCGCCGCGTCGTCCCCGCGCAGGGCACGCTCCACGTCGGACACCGCGGTCGGCACCCCGGCCGCGTGCCAGGTCACGCCCGCGGCCTCGACCCGGGCGGCGCTGCCGCCCACGCCGAGGATCAACGCGCGCCCGGGCAGGTCGTCCCACGGCGGCAGCGAGTGCTGGCAGCGCACGTGGAACGACCCGGTCGCGATGGCGGTCGCGTCCATCGAGGCCGAGCCGAGCATGCGCAGGGTCGCTGCGCCCCCGGCCAGCCGGTCGAAGGCGACACCCACGCCGCCGCCGTACGACGGCGGGTGGAGGTACGTCGTGAGGCAGGCGGTCGCGAGCGGGCGGTCCTCGAGCGGCTGGAGCGGGGTCCCGTCCACCGTCGTGGGCAGGTCGGGGCCGCCGACGA
>NZ_JANINT010000015.1 GCF_024509035.1 Nocardioides sp.
CATGAGCCCCAAGGCCGCCTATCACCACGGACACCTGCGCGAAGCGCTGGTGCAGGCCGCCCTCGCGGCGGTGGCCGAGGGGGGCGTGGAGTCGGTCTCGATGGCTGACGCGGCCCGGCGGGCGGGCGTCACCGCGGCGGCGCCGTACCGCCACTTCGCGAGTCGGCAGGCGCTCCTGCTGGCGACCGCGATCGAGACAGCGCGCGCGCTCGACCTCCGACTGTCGGCGGCGGCACGTGCCGGCGAGGACCCGGTCGAGCTGCTGGCCGCCGCGGCGGCGGCGTACACGGCCTTCTACCTGGAGCGCGGCGCCGGGCTGGACCTGATCTTCCTCCCGGAGCTGCGTGCGCTGGGGGACGCCGAGCTCGCCGACGCCGGGCGGCGGGTGATGGACGGCGTCCTCCCTGCTGCGCGGGAGGTGGCCGCCGGCGCCGAGGAGGCGATCGTGCTCCTGGAGCAGGTGTTCGCCATCGCCCACGGCTACGCCCGGCTGCACGACGTCGCGCTCTCGACGCGTCGGCTCACCACCGCCTCAGCGGTCGCCGATGCGGCCGCCGACGCGGTCCGGCTGGTCGCCGCGCGGACGGCGCAGCTGGCGCAGGCGTGAGCCACGGTCGGCGGCGAGCACGGGCCGCAGGACCAGCCCGGCCAGCAGCGCCCAGAACGCGGCGCCGATGCCGAGGATCGTGATGCCGGACGCCGCGACGAGGAAGCAGACCACCGCCGCCTCGCGGCCGTCCTCGTCGCCGAGCGCGCCGGTGAGGGCGGCGCCCAGGGTGCCCAGGAGGGCCAGGCCGGCCGCTGCCTCGATGACGTCGCCCGGCCCCGCGGCGACCAGGGCGGCCAGCGCGCCGGAGGCGAGCGCGAGCACCAGGTAGGTGCAGGCCGCGCTGACGCAGGCGATCCACCGCCGGGACCGGTCCGGGCCGGCCGCGGGGCCGGCGGCGAGCGCGGCCGTGATGGCCGCGAGGTTGATCGCGTGCCCGCCGAACGGCGCCCCGGCCAGGGTGCCGAGCCCGGTGACGGCCATCGTCTCGCGCCACGGCACCTCGTAGCCGAAGCTCGCGGTGATCGCCACGCCCGGGACGTTCTGCGAGGCCATCGTGACGATGAACAGCGGCACGGCGATGCTCACCACGGCAGGCAGCGTCCAGGTCGGGGTGGTCCACGCGACCGTCGGGAGCAGGTCGGACGCCGACACCGACGACCCGGCGTCGGCGACGACCACGACCAGGGCGACCGCGAGCGAGACCGGCACCGCCCAGCGCCGGGACACCGGGTGCATGAGCAGCCAGGCCAGCACGACCGGTCCGACGAGGTACGGCGAGTCCGCCATGCCCGTGACCGGAGCCAGGCAGATCGGCAGCAGGACTCCCGCGAGCATCGCCCGCGCCAGTGAAGCGGGGATGCGCGAGATCAGCTCGCCCAGCCAGGGGATCAGCCCGGTGAGCAGGATGAGGCCGGCGGTCACGACGAACGCCCCGACCGCGGCCGGCCAGCCGCCCTCGACCGTGCCGGTCGAGACGAGCAGTGCCGCGCCGGGGGTCGACCAGGCGAGCGTGATCGGCCGGCGGTGCCGCACGCTGAGCCACAGCATGCCGAGCGCCTGGGTCACGAAGACCGACAGCAGGCCGGAGGCCGCCTCGGCCGGCGTCGCGCCCACCGCGGCGAGGCCCGCGAGCACCACGACGAACGAGCTGCTGGACCCGACGACGGCCGTGACGATCCCGGCGAGGACGGGCGTGGTGTCGCGCCGGGCGGTCGCTGCTGGCACCATGGAGGAAACTCCGTTCTGTAAACAGAACGCACCGTAGCGGAGGTGGACATGGCGAGCGAGCCGGGAGCGGCCGCGGGCGCGCGGGTCCGAGCCCTGCGCGAGGAGCGCGGCCTCACGCTGACCGCCCTCGCCGCGGCGGCCGGCATCGGCAAGGGCTCCCTCTCCGAGCTGGAGTCCGGCCGCCGCAACCCCACGCTGGACACGCTCTACGCGGTCGCCGGGCCGCTCGGCGTACCCCTCGGTGCGCTGCTCGACTTCCACGCGGGTGCGGTCGCCGCCGACGAGGGCTTCGAGGGCGTGCTGCTCCACACCGAGCGGGGGGAGTCCGCGACGTCGGAGGTCTACCTGCTGCGGGTCGCCGCCGGCGTCACGCGGGAGTCACCTGCCCACGCGGCGGGCGCCGTCGAGCAGCTGGTGGTGATGGCGGGCAGCTGCCGGGTCGCGTACGCCGACACGGTGGTCGACGTCCCGACCGGCGGGCACGCCGTCTGGCCGGCCGACGTGCCCCACCGCTACACGGCCACCGGCGACGCCGACCTGCGTGCGATCAACGTGATCGTGACGCCGAGCAGGTCCTGAGGCTCACCCCAGCACGAGCACCAGGTCGCCGCCCTCGACAGCCTGGGTGCCCGACAGCGCCAACCGCTCGACGGTGCCGGCCACCGGGGCGGTGATCGAGGCCTCCATCTTCATGGCTTCGATCGTCGCCACGGTGTCGCCGGCGGCGACCTGCTGACCCTCCTCGACCACGATCGTCACGACGCCCTGGAACGGCGCCGCGACGTGGCCGGGCTGGGAGGTGTCGGCCTTCTCCGCCGCCGCGACCTCGGCCGCGACGCTGCGGTCGCGCACGCTCACCGGCCGGAGCTGGCCGTTGATCGTCGTCATCACCGTGCGGAAGCCGCGCTCGTCGGGGTCGGTCACGGCCTGGACGCCGAGGATCAGCGTCTTGCCCTCCTCGATCTCCACCTCGTGCTCCTCGCCGCGGCGCAGGCCGTAGAGGTAGTCGAGGGTCGGCAGCACCGAGGTGTCGCCGTACCGGTTGCGGGACTCGGTGAACTCCTTGGTCGGGCCGGGGAACAGCAGCTCGTTGAGCGTACGGCGGCGCGTCTCGCTCGAGCCCGCGAGGCCCTCCTGCTGCTCGGTCGTGAGCTCCTCCACGGGCGGCTTGTGGGACCGACCGGCCAACGCCTTGGTGCGGAACGGCTCGGGCCAGCCACCCGGCGGGTCGCCGAGCTCGCCGCTGAGGAAGCCGATCACGGAGTCGGGGATGTCGAACCTGCCCGGGTCCTCGGCGAACTCCACCGGGTCGGCGTCGACGGCCACCAGGTGCAGGGCCAGGTCGCCCACGACCTTCGACGACGGCGTCACCTTCACGATGTTGCCGAGGATGTCGTTGGCCGCGGCGTACATGTCCTCGATCTGCTCGAACTTCTCGCCGAGACCGAGCGCGATCGCCTGCTGGCGCAGGTTGGACAGCTGGCCACCCGGGATCTCGTGGCGGTAGACCCGGCCGGTGGGCGACGGCAGCCCGGACTCGAACGGCGCGTAGACGCGGCGGGTCGCCTCCCAGTACGGCTCGAGCGCGCACACGGCGGCCAGGGACAGCCCGGTCTCGCGCGGGCCGTGGTCGGTCGCCGAGACGAGGGCCGACAGGGGCGGCTGCGAGGTCGTGCCCGCCATCGAGGCGGTGGCCGCGTCGACGGCGTCGACGCCCGCGTCGATCGCCGCGAGCAGCGTCGCGAGCTGGCCGCCGGGGGTGTCGTGGGTGTGCAGGTGCACGGGCAGGTCGAACCGGTCGCGCAGCGCGGTGACCAGCGTGCGTGCGGCCGGCACCCGGAGCAGCCCGGCCATGTCCTTGATCGCCAGCACGTGCGCGCCGGCGTCGACGATCCGGTCGGCGAGCTCGAGGTAGTAGTCGAGCGTGTAGAGCGTCTCGTCCGGGTCGGACAGGTCGCCGGTGTAGCACAGGGCGACCTCGGCGACCGCCGTGCCGGTCGCGCGGACCGCCTCGATCGCCGGACGCATCTGGTCGACGTCGTTGAGGGCGTCGAAGATGCGGAACACGTCGATGCCGGTGGCCGCGGCCTCCTCGACGAACGCGTTGGTCACGTCGGTGGGGTACGGCGTGTAGCCGACGGTGTTACGACCGCGCAGGAGCATCTGCAGGCAGATGTTCGGCACCGCCTGGCGCAGCGCGGCCAGCCGCTCCCACGGGTCCTCGGCGAGGAAGCGCAGCGCCACGTCGTACGTCGCGCCGCCCCAGGCCTCGACCGACCACAGCTGCGGCGTGGTCCGCGCGACGTGGCCGGCGACCGCCAGCAGGTCGCGGGTGCGGACGCGGGTGGCCAGCAGGCTCTGGTGGGCGTCGCGGAACGTCGTGTCGGTGACGGCGACGTGCTCCTGCGCGCGCAGGCGACGGGCGAACTCCTCGGGCCCGACCTCGAGCAGCAGCTGGCGGGTGCCGTCGGGGGCGGGGACCTCGAGGTTGACCTCGGGGAGCTTGGTCGCCGGGTCGATGCTCACCGGCGCGGCGCCGTACGGCTGGTTGACGGTGATGTCGGCGAGGTAGCTCAGCAGCTTGCTGCCGCGGTCGCCCGTGCCGCGGGCGCGCATCAGGTGCGGGTGGGTCTCGATGAACGAGGTGGTGACGTGCCCGGACGCGAAGTCGGGGTCGGCGAGCACGGCCTGGAGGAAGGGGATGTTCGTGGAGACGCCGCGGATGCGGAACTCCGCGACGGCGCGGCGGGCCTTCTCGACCGCCTTGTCGAACGTGCGGCCTCGGCAGGTCAGCTTCGCGAGCATCGAGTCGAAGTGGGCGGAGACCTCGGCGCCGGTGTAGACGGTGCCGCCGTCGAGGCGCACCCCGCCGCCCCCGGGGGAGCGGTACGTCGTGATCACGCCGGTGTCGGGCCGGAAGTTGTTGGCCGGGTCCTCGGTGGTGATCCGGCACTGCAGCGCGGCGCCCCGCAGGGTCACGGTCTCCTGGGAGAGGCCGAGGTCGGCCAGCGTCTCGCCCGACGCGATGCGCATCTGCGACTGCACGAGGTCGACGTCGGTGACCTCCTCGGTCACCGTGTGCTCGACCTGGATGCGGGGGTTCATCTCGATGAAGACGTAGTTGCCCTGCGGGTCGAGGAGGAACTCCACGGTCCCGGCGTTGCGGTAGCCGATCTCCGTCGCGAACCGCACGGCGTCCGCGCAGATGCGGTCGCGCAGCTCGGGGTCCAGGTTGGGCGCGGGCGCGATCTCGATGACCTTCTGGTGGCGCCGCTGCACCGAGCAGTCGCGCTCGAAGAGGTGGATCACGTTGCCCTCGCCGTCGGCGAGGATCTGCACCTCGATGTGGCGGGGGTCGACGACGGCCTGCTCGATGAACACCGTGGGGTCGCCGAACGCGCCCTCGGCCTCGCGCATGCAGGTCTCGACGGCCTCGCGCAGGTCCTCGGGGCGATCGACCCTCCGCATGCCGCGGCCGCCACCGCCCGCGACCGCCTTCACGAACAGCGGGTAGGGCAGCTCGGAGGCGGACTCGACGAGGTGGTCGACGTCGGTGGACGGGTCGACGCTGGCCAACGTCGGTACGCCGGCGGCCTTCGCCGCGGCGATCGCGCGTGCCTTGTTGCCGGTGAGCGTGAGGACCTCGGCCGTGGGGCCGATGAAGGTGATGCCGGCGTTGGCGCACGCCTCGGCGAGCGCGGGGTTCTCCGAGAGGAAGCCGTAGCCGGGGTAGACCGCGTCGGCGCCCGAGCGCAGCGCCACGGCGACGATCGCCTCGGGGTCGAGGTAGGCGCGCACCGGGTGACCGCGCTCGCCGATCTCGTAGGCCTCGTCCGCCTTCAGACGGTGCTCGGACCAGCGGTCCTCGAAGGGGAACACCGCGACCGTGCGCGCACCGACCTCGTACGCCGCCCGGAACGCTCGGATCGCGATCTCGCCCCGGTTGGCGACCAGCACCTTGGAGAACATGCGCACAACCTATAAGTCGGTGCCAGCGTCGTGAGCCGGCCCACACCCTGCGAGACAGCGCGGCAGAGGCTACTCGGCAGTCACCACGAAGGGCGCGATCCAGTCCGGGCTCGCGTCGAGTGCGACGCCCACCGCGCGGACCTCCGGGACGTCGATCGCCGTCACGGCCTGTCGTCCCCCGGCGGTCGTGGCGGTCAGCGAGGTCAGCCCGGCCCGGCGCTGGAACCACGTCGAGCGGAGGTTCCAGCCGATCACCCCGTCGAGCTCGAGCGCCTCGCGGCGGCGGTCGAGGCTGCCCGATCGGACCACGAAGAAGCCGTCGGTGAGGGTGTGCCCGAGGGCGGCCACGCGGTCGGTGGCCAGGGCCCCGGCGACCGGCAGCGCGAGCGCGGCCAGCACCGGCACCCAGAGGGGCAGGTCGACGGTCAGCTCGAGCAGCACCGCGAGCGCGACGAGCGCTGCCGCCGGCACCAGTGCGCGGGTGTAGCGGCGGGCGCGGGCCCGCGGGCCGTGGCCCGTGAGTGGCGCGCAGAACGGCGCGTCCGTGCGCACGACCTCGGCGGCCACGCCGGCCACGACGGCCCGGGGAGCGGGCGGCACGAGCGTGGCGCTGGAGCCCTGCCCGCGGTCGAGACCGGTCACGATCGCGCTCGCTCGTGCGCCACCGGCGAGCCGGAGCCCGATCGGCTCCCCGATGACCACGCCTCGCAGCCGCTCGTCGTCGAGCGTGGTCTCGCGGGTCGTCAGCAGCCCGCGGCGCAGGTGCCAGGCGCCACCGGGCGTCGGACCGGTGTGGGAGAGGCGGAAGCCCCAGTTGGTGACGACGTACCCACCGATCGAGAAGAGCGCGACCAGGGCGAGCAGCGCCAGGACCCCGACGGGCACGGCGAGCCACAGCGACCACGCTCCCGCGTCGTCGCTGAGGCGCTCGGTGTCGACGTCGAGGCCGCCCAGGGAGTTGGCCACCTGGCTCAGCAGGCCGACGGCGCCGGCGGCGATCACCAGCCCGGAGCTCGTGAACGGCGCGTAGCGCACCCAGGCCGGGTCGAGCTCGAGGATCGCGGGCGGGACCTGGTCCGCGGGGCCGTCGTGGGCCGGGCCGACGAGCAGCAGGTCGTGGCGCAGCTGCCGGGCGCGCTCGGCGGGCAGGCCGTCGAGGTCGAGGCGGTCGTCGTCGTCCGAGGACGCGGTGCCGGTGCCGATGCGCACCGAGGTGAGGCCCAGCAGGCGGTGCACCGGCGGCGCGGTCACGTCGACGGTGCGGACCCGGTCGACCGGCGTCGAGAGCACGTGCCGGTTGAGCAGGCCGCGCCGCAGCTCGACGCGTCCCTGGGCGATCCGGTAGGAGGTCGTGACGTAGCGCAGGACCCCCAGGCCGACCGGCACCGCGACGCCCACCAGCTGCCACCACTCGCCGGCGCCACCGGAGGCGGTGCCGGCCACGAACACCCCGAGCAGCACGGGCAGGAACCGGGCGAGCTCCTTGACCGGGTAGACCAGCAGCATCCGCGGGTCGAGCCGCTGCCAGCCGTCGTCGGTGCGGACCGGGTCGTCGCTCACGTCGCGTCGCCCGGCTGGGTGTCAGCCATCAGCGTGAGCTCGTCGACCAGTGCGAGCGCGCGCTGGCGCTCGAGGCCGGCGATCTCCAGCGCCCCCGCGGCCGACGCGGTGGTGACGGTCACCGTGGCCAGTCCGAACAACCGGGCGACAGCGCCCTCGGCGTGGTCGACGGTCTGGATGCGCGACATCGGGGCGATCCGCCGTTCGCGCGCCCACCAGCCGGTCTGCGTGTAGACGGCGGTGTCGGTGACCTCCCACCGGTGCACGCGGTAGCGCCACTGCGGCACGACCACGACGTACCCCGCCGCGACGAGCGTGACCAGGACCAGGGCCCACCACGGGATCGGCGCCCAGCCGGCGACCGGTCCGGCGATCACGAGCACGACGAGGAGCACGAGCCCCTCGATCGCCGCCGTCAGCCCCCACATCAGCCGCGCCCGCGGGCTCACCCGTTCGCGCGGCTCGCGCAGGGTGGGCGCCGCGGCGGGCTGACTCTCGAGCGACATGCAACCGAAACTATCGGTCGTGCGTACACCCCTCATGACCCCGCTCCGATGTGCTCCTGCCCTGCTGCTCCTGACCGGTGGGATCGCGCTCCCGGCCGCGGTCGCCGGTGCCGCGGCTCAGGCGCCCCCGACGTGCCACGGCCGTGCGGCGACGATCGTCGGCACGCCCGGCGACGACGTGCTGCGCGGGACGTCGGGGCCGGACGTGATCGTTGCTCGCGCGGGCGACGACATCGTGAAGGGACTCGGCGGTGACGACGTCATCTGCGGCGGTGACGGCGCGGACCGGATCCAGGGCGGCGCGGGCGACGACCGCGTCTACGGGCAGCGCGACGCGATCCGATCCGATCGTGGCGGCACCTATCGTGCGCCGGACCTCATCGACGGCGGCGCCGGTGACGACCTGCTCGACGTGGGCACCGACGGGCGCCGCGTGGACCAGGACGGCCCGTACGGCGTCGTCACCTACGGCTCGGCCCGGGTGGGCGTGAGTGTGGACCTGGGTGCCGAGGCCGGGATGGGCACCGCTACCGGCGTCGGTCGCGACCGGATCGTCGTGGTGCCGGCGCGACGGTGCGGCGTACCGCCCTGCTTCGGCATGGTCGTCGAGGGCTCCTCGCACGACGACACGCTGCTGGGCAGCGCCGGGCCCGACCGCCTGCTGGGTGGGTGGGGCGACGACCGGCTCGACGGGCGGGACGGGGACGACGAGCTCGATGCCGACGGCGAGGGCACCTACGACGGGGACGATGACGACGTCGTGGCGGGCGGAGCCGGTGACGACCGGATCATCGGCTGGCGCGGCAGCGACGTCCTCGACGGTGGCGCGGGCGACGACCGGGTCGGCAGCCTCGCCCCGGTGGCGGCCGAGGTGCGAGGCGGGCTGGGTGACGACGACGTGTTCGCCACCGTCACCCGGCCCGGCTTCGTGCTCGACGGCGGTGAGGGCCACGACACCGCGCTGCTCGCCCGACCTGCGCGCGACCGTTCGACGGACGCCGGCCCGGTGCTCCTCGTGACGATGGGCGCGGGGACCGTGACCCGGGAGGGCCAGCTCCTCGGCACGATCGCAGGGCTCGACGAGGTCGCGCTCGACGACCACCTGCAGTGGCACTACCTCGGGACCGACGGGCGCGACGTCCTCACCGGCGGCTACTACTGGCCGCTGCAGGCCGAGACCTTCGGCGGCGACGACGAGGTGACCGGCAGCGGCAAGCGCGACCGGATCGACGCCGGCGAGGGCGACGACACCGTCGACGGTCAGGAGGGTCGCGACACCTGCCTGAATGCCGAGGTGGTCACGAGCTGTGAGGTGCTGACGCCCTAGCGGCAACCGCTAGGCCGGCCGGCTTGGTGGCGCGCACGATCGCGGCGTGCATGCCGTCGGCGGCCTCGTGGGTGAACTCGACCTCGGCGTCGGCGAAGCCCACGGCCGCGAGCCCCTCGAGGTACTCCGTGCGCGAGAGCGCGCCTGCGATGCACCCGACGTACGAGCCGCGCTCGGCACGGTCGGCGGGGGAGAGCCGGTCCTCGGCGACGACGTCGGAGATGCCGATGCGCCCGCCGGGGGTCAGGACGCGGTACATCTCCGCGAGCACCCGCGGCTTGTCGACCGACAGGTTGATCACGCAGTTGGAGATCACCACGTCGACCGACGCGTCGGGCAGCGGCACGTCCTCGATGGTCCCCTTGAGGAACTCGACGTTGGTCGCGCCGGCCTTGGCCGCGTTGGCGCGGGCCAGCTCGAGCATCTCGTCGGTCATGTCCACGCCGTAGGCGAAGCCGGTCTCGCCGACGCGGCGCGCGGAGAGCAGCACGTCGATGCCGCCGCCGGACCCGAGGTCGAGGACCCGCTCGCCCGCGCGGAGGGCGGCCACCGCGGTCGGGTTGCCGCAGCCCAGGCTCGCGGCGAGGGCCTCGGCCGGGACGTCGCCCTGCTGGCCCGCGTCGTAGAGCCCGGCGCCGAAGCTGTCGTCGACCGTACCGGTCGTGCCGCCGCAGCAGGAGTCGCCGCCGCAGCAGTCGTCGACGACCTGCAGCTTGTCGTTGACCTCGACGTTGGTGGCGCCGGCCTGCACGGCGGTCGCGGCCTGGGCGTAGCGGACGCGGACCTGCTCGCGCAGCTCCTCGGTGTGGGACATGGCACGGTCTCCTTCGCATAGATGGACTTCGATGTATCGACAATGATCGATAGATCGAAGTTTGTCAATGCGTGTGTCAGACTGGACGCATGGCGACCTCACTGCCCATCGTCGAGAGCGTGTGCTGCGCACCGCTCACCGAGGGTGCGCTCGAGCCCGACGAGGCCGAGCACCTGGCGCGCGTGTTCAAGGCGCTCGGCGACCCGACGCGGGTGCGGCTGCTGTCGATGATCGCCGCGCACCCCGGCCAGGAGGCGTGCGTGTGCGACCTCATCGAGCCGGTCGGGCTGTCCCAGCCCACCGTGTCCCACCACATGAAGCAGCTGGTCGACGCGGGCCTCGTCACCCGTGAGCAGCGCGGTCGCTGGGCCTACTACCGCGTGGTCGAGTCGGCGCTCGACGCCCTCAGCTCGGCCCTGCGCCCGGCCACCTGACCCGAAATGACGTTGACCCGCCCGAAAGTTTCGGGCGGGTCAACGGTGCTGGGGTCAGTCCTTGAGCTCGCAGATGACCGCGCCGTTGCCGATGGTCTGACCGACCTCGGCCTCGAGGCCGGTGACGGTGCCGGCCTTGTGGGCCTTGAGCGGCTGCTCCATCTTCATCGCCTCGATCACGACCACGGTGTCGCCCTCGGCGACCTGCTGGCCCTCCTCGACGACGACCTTGACGATCGTGCCCTGCATCGGGCTGGTGACGGCGTCGCCGCTGGCGGCAGCGCCGCTCTTCTTGGCGGTGGACCGGGTGGGCTTCTTCGCCGAGCCGCCTCCGGCGACGGCGATGCCGCCGAGACCGCCGGGCAGGACCACCTCGACGCGCTTGCCGCCGACCTCGACCACGACCCGCTGCTTCTCCTCGGGCTCCGGGGCCTCGGCCACGTCACCGTCGTACGGCGTGATCTGGTTGTCGAAGTCGGTCTCGATCCACTGCGTGTAGACGTCGAACTTCTCGCCGTCACCGATGAACGCCGGGTCGGACACGACCGCGCGGTGGAACGGGATGACGGTCGGCATGCCGTCGACGACGAACTCGTCGAGCGCGCGCCGCGAGCGCTCGAGCGCCTGCGTGCGGTCGCGACCGGTGACGATCAGCTTGGCGATGAGGGAGTCGAAGGATCCCGGGATGGTCTCGCCGTTCTCGTAGCCGCCATCGAGGCGCACGCCGGGGCCGCTGGGCGGGCTCCATGCCGAGAGCGTGCCGGGGGCGGGCATGAAGTTGCGTCCGCCGTCCTCGGCGTTGATGCGGAACTCGATCGAGTGGCCGCGGATCTCCGGGTCGCCGTAGCCGAGCTCCTCGCCGGCCGCGATGCGGAACATCTCGCGGACCAGGTCGATGCCCGTGACCTCCTCCGAGACGCAGTGCTCGACCTGGAGCCGGGTGTTGACCTCGAGGAACGAGATCGAGCCGTCCTGCGCGACGAGGAACTCGCACGTGCCGGCGCCGTAGTAGCCCGCCTCCTTGAGGATCCGCTTGGAGGACTCGTAGAGCTCGGTCAGCTGTTCCTGGGTGAGGTACGGCGCGGGCGCCTCCTCGACCAGCTTCTGGTGGCGGCGCTGCAGCGAGCAGTCGCGCGTGGAGACCACCACCACGTTGCCGTGCTGGTCGGCCAGGCACTGGGTCTCGACGTGGCGCGGCTTGTCGAGGAACTTCTCCACCAGGCACTCGCCGCGGCCGAACGCCGTGACCGCCTCGCGGACCGCGGACTCGTAGGCATCCGGGATCTCCTCGAGCGTGCGGGCGACCTTGAGGCCGCGACCGCCGCCGCCGAAGACCGCCTTGATCGCGACCGGGAGGCCGTGGGCCTTGGCGAACTCCACGACCTCGTCGGCGTCGGCGACCGGGTCCTTGGTGCCCGGGGCGAGCGGCGCCTGGGCGCGCTCGGCGATGTGCTTGGCCTTGGCCTTGTCACCGAGGGCCTCGATCGCCGCCGGCGGCGGACCGATCCAGGTCAGGCCCGCGTCGATGACGGCCTGGGCGAAGTCGGCGTTCTCGGCGAGGAACCCGTAGCCGGGGTGCACCGAGTCGGCTCCCGACTGCTCGGCGACCGCGATGATCTTCGCGATGTCGAGGTAGGAGTCAGCGGGGGTCGCGCCGCCGAGGGAGTAGGCCTCGTCGGCGAGCCGCACGAACAGGGCGTCGCGGTCGGGCTCGGCGTACACGGCCACGGAGCCGATGCCCGCGTCCTTGCAGGCACGGATCACGCGGACCGCGATCTCACCACGGTTGGCGATGAGGACTCGTCGCAACGGCTTGCTCTGCGGCACTGGCACTCCTGGGTCTCCGGCGTCGTCTCGCGGGGCAGGCTACCCGCCAGCGGGCCGGATGACGCCGCCGTCCACTGTGGCCGATGTCACCGAGCTCGGCTCACTCGCCTGGAGCCCCGGTGGGCGAGACGCGCGTGAGGTCGCCGTGCTGCAGCCGCACCCGCAGGTCGCGACCACGACGACCGCGGCGTACGACGAGGTCGTCGCCGCCCGGGAGGCGACCGACCAGGTGGGTCCAGAACACGTTGGCGGGGATGCGGAGCGCCGGGTACCACGGGAGCCGTGCCGGCAGGCCGAGCTCGTGCATGCCGCGCCGGCCGTTGAGGAACGTCGCGGAGCTCAGTCCCATCTCGCGGGCCAGCCGCCCCCGCCAACCGCCGCCCGGCACGTCGGCCTGGCTGTCGACCAGTGCCCGCGCGAGCACCCTGCTGTTCTCGTCGGGTCCCGGGTCGTGGGAGAGCAGGTGGTAGATGATCCGGCGGCCGACCTTCTCGGTGTGGGGCAGCCAGTGGTCGTCGACGCCCATCAGCCAACCGATGTAGCTCCACAGGTGCATCACGGCCCGCGAGTCCCCGCGGCTCACGCGGAAGCCGAGGAGCCGGGCCTGCAGCAGGGGGGTGGTGCTGAAGACCGCGAGCGTGCTGGCCTGGTCGTACTGGTTGATCGGCGTGCCGCGCAACTCCCATTCCCAGCCCGGGTCGTGCTCGAGCTGGTAGTTCACGAACGCGTGCATCACCCGCACGTGCACGCTCAGCCGCCAGCCCTCCGCCCCGCGGCGGAGCCCGCCGTCCTCGATGCAGGCGAGGAACCACCGGCTCGTCTCCGCCGTACGCCGCGCAGCGCTGGTGCCCAGCAGCCGGCCCGAGCGCACCAGGGGCTCGAGGGCGGCCGCCGAGCGGTAGCCGCCGAGGAGCGAGCCCCAGGTGAGGAGGTCGAAGCCGTCCCACCCGAGCTTCTGCATCGCGCGCTCCCCGCGCTCGAGCAGGGCGTCGTCGACCCAGCTCGGCCGGCGCTCGACGACGTCGAAGAACCGGCGCAGCGCCACCGGCGCGTCCGGGACCGCGTCGATCCCGTGCTCGAGCGCCTCGCGGAACTGCGGCATCGTGACGCTGTGCTCCTCGCGGACCGCGCGCACGAGGTCGTGCGCCGGGTCGTCGCGCCGCCGGAGGCCGGCGCGCAGCCGGTCCAGCTCCGCCGCCGTGGGCTCGGGGTCGCGACCGGCGACCAGGCGCAGCGGCCGCGCGATCCGTCGCGACCACTCCGGGTCGGCGCCGAAGCGGGTGGGCGTCGCGACGAGGTCGGTCATGGCGGCACCATAAGATGAGCAAATGCTCATGTTCTACTCGCGTTCTGGGGTCGTGCGGTGACCGGCCGCACCAGTCCGCGGCAGGACCGGTCGCGGGCGATGGTCGACCGCCTCCTGGAGGCCGCGACCAGGGTGCTCGCCGAGCGGGGGTACGCCGGGCTCAGCACCAACCGGGTCGCGGCCACG
>NZ_JANINT010000016.1 GCF_024509035.1 Nocardioides sp.
TCGGGGTCGCCGACCAGGCGGTAGCGGTGCCGCCGCCGGCGCAGCGGCCAGGCGACCGCTGCCCGCTCCGGAGGTCCCTCCTGCGGCCCCTCGTGCGCGAGGTCCTCGGCGATGAGGCCGGCGGCGACGCGCAGCAGCTCGTCGTCGGGCAGCGCCGCCGGGTCGACCGGTGGCGGGCCGAAGGCGAGCGCGTCGACGGCGCCCTCGAGCTCGAGGTCGGGGCGGCCGCGACCCGGTGCGCTCGCCTCGAGGACCCGGGCGGCGAGCCGGGGCGACGGCCCGCCGGCGAGGTTGAGCCGGCGCAGCAGCTCGAGCTGCTGGGCGCCGGGGAGCACGCGACCGCCGGGACGGCCCTCCTGCGACCAGTCGCGCCAGGGCGTCGTACCGCCGGCCTCGAGATGGGCGACCCAGCCCCAGGCCCGTCGGACACCGGGGGTGTCGCGCCTGCTCATCGCTCCCGCAGGCGCTGGGCGTGGGTGCGCACCCGGTGGGTGAGCTGGCGCTCGGGGTCGGGGCGGCGCGCGGCCTCGCGGGTCATCGCGGCGAGCGCGTCGAGGGCGGTCGCGAGCTGGCGCTTGGCCCGGACCTGGTCGGGGTCGCGCCACACGTCGTCGGGCCCGGGCAGCACCGGCCGCAGCTCGCCCACGTCGCCGACCACGTGCACGCCGCTGCCCTCGATCCACTCGATCCAGCGCTCGGCGCGCTCCTCGGCCCAGGCGTACCGCTCCGGGGGCAGCCGCACCGCCGCCGACTCGCGCTTGACCAGCTCACCCTGGGCGAGCATGTCGCGGATCAGCGCGTCGTAGGACGACTCGCGGCGCGCCGCACGGTCCATGCGGCGGTTGAGCTGGCGGATCACCTGGGTCTCCGCGATGCCCAGCGAGCGGTTGGACCGGTCGCTGTCCAGCGGGGTCCACTCCGGGTCGATGCCGAGCACCTCGCACATGCGCAGCCACAGCTGGTCGCCGTGCTGGGTCTTCACCTGCGTCTGCGGCACGGTCACGACGTGGACGTGCTCGGGCGGCAGCCCGGCGCCCCACGTGCCGAGCACCCGCGGCACGTCGAAGGCGCGATAGAACCAGCTGCGGCCCTTCTCGAAGCGGTCCAGGAACCGGCGGTAGCTCCACCGGCGGCCCTGCTTGATGCTCTCCTGCCAGGCGGCCGGCAGCTGGCGGGCCAGGTCGCGGACGGTGTAGACGACGTGGATCTCGCTGCCGGAGAGGTCGCGCATCGCCCGGGCCACCTGGGCGGGCGTGGCCGGGGCGAGGATCTCGTGGCTGACGACGACGGTGCCCGAGCGCCGCTTGGCCCTGCGGACCAGCGCCTCCCAGCTCCCCTCAGCGTGTCCGGGCGGCCCGCCCCAGTCCTGGCCCAGCAGGTCGAGCGCGGCGCGGAACTGGAACAGCCCGGGGCTCACCAGCGGCGACCCGGACGGGAAGTGCACCCCGTTCGCGGCCAGCGTGCGGGCGTTGACCGCGAGCCGGTCCTGCACGTACGTCGTGCCCGTCTTCGGTGCACCGATGTGCAGGTAGACCTTGCGGCTCATCCGGGGTCCCCGGGGAGTCGTGGGCTGGCGGAGCGCAGCGGGGGAAGCCCGCGACTCCCTGCGGTGGTCATGGGGCTGATTGTGCCTGAGTGGGTGGGTGGGGGTGGCGGCTGGGCCAGGTTGCGCTGTAACGCCGTGTTACCCCTTCCTCCCACCATGCTGCAGAGGGATGGGTGGAGCGGGTAACAGGGCGTTACAGCAGCAGCGGCAGCCGGTCGGAGGTCAGGAGGCGGAGGGGGCGAGCGCCCGGACGACGGCCGAGGGGCTGGGGCGGCCGAGGTGGCCGGCCATCCACACGCTGGTGGCGGCCACCTCCTCGAGGTCGACGCCGGTCTCGATGCCGAGGCCGTTGAGCATCCACACCAGGTCCTCGGTGGCGAGGTTGCCGGTCGCGCTCTTGGCGTACGGGCAGCCGCCGAGGCCGCCGGCGCTCGCGTCGTACGTCGTGATGCCGGCGTGCAGGGCCGCGTAGGTGTTGGCCAGTGCCTGGCCGTAGGTGTCGTGGAAGTGCATCGCGAGCCGGTCGGCGCCGAGGCCGGCCTCGTCGAAGGCGCGGACGAGCGCGGTCACGTGGCCGGCGGTGCCGACGCCGATGGTGTCGCCGATGCTCAGCTGGCTGGCGCCGAGGTCGAAGAGCCGCTTGCCGACGCCGACGACCTGCTCGATCGGCACCGCGCCCTCCCACGGGTCGCCGAAGCACATGCTGACGTAGGCGCGCACGTCGAGGCCGGCGTCGCGGGCGCGGCGCACGGTCGGCTCGAACATCGCGAACTGCTCGTCGAGGCTGCGGTTGAGGTTCTTCTGTGCGAAGGTCTCGGTGGCCGAGCCGAAGATCGCGATGTGGCGGGCCCCGAGCTCGAGGGCGCGGTCGAGGCCGCGCTCGTTGGGCACGAGCACGGGACAGTCGCGACCGGCGGGCCCGAGGAGGTCCATCAGCTCGGCGGCGTCGGCGAGCTGGGGCACCCACCTCGGGTGCACGAAGCTGGTGGCCTCGACGATCGGCAGGCCGGCGTCGAGCAGCCGGCGGACGAACTCGGCCTTGACCTCGGTCGGCACCAGCGCCTTCTCGTTCTGCAGCCCGTCGCGCGGCCCGACCTCGTAGATCGTCACCCGGTCGGGCAACCCGGAGGCCGGGATCACCGTGGGAGTGCGCATCAGTCCTCCTGCGTCGTGTCGGCGGTCTCCACCAGGAACAGCCGGTCGCCCAGCGCCACCTGGTCGCCGGCGGTGGCGTGGACCAGGCGCACGATCCCGTCGAACGGCGCCTTGAGGCTCAGCTCCATCTTCATCGCCTCCAGGACGCCGAGCACCTCTCCCGCGGTCACGAGATCGCCGGGCTCGACGCGGACGTCGAGCACCGTGCCCGGCATCGGCGCGGCGATCGCGCCGTCACCGACGTCGACCGCGTGGTCGCCGAACACGTCGGGGCGGTCGAAGACGAACCGCTGGCCCTCGTAGGCGACCTCGGCGGTGTGCGGCTGCACGTTGACCACGGCCGAGTGCCGGCGGCCGTCGATCTCGAGCGTCAGCACGTGGTCCTCGGCCGACACCTGGCGCACGGGCAGGTCGTCGACGCGACCCGCGTGCCGGTCGACGACGACCGGCCGGTCGAGCTCGACGATCGTCGGCGCCGGGTCGGCGCCCGAGCGCCAGCCGTCGGACCGGAAGGGCTGCCCGGCGTCGGTGCCGGCCGCGATCATCGCGCTGACCCAGGCCACGAACACCCGCGGCAGCTCGTCGTCGGGCGCCGGGACCGTGTGCCGGTCGAGCCAGGCGGTGTCGATCGTCGCGTCGCGGAACTCGTCACTGGCAGCGAGCGCTCGCAGGAACCCCACGTTGGTGGTGAGGCCGAGGATCGCCGTGCGGTCGAGCGCGTCGACGAGCGCGCGCCGCGCCGACTCGCGGTCGGGGCCGTGGACGATGACCTTGCCGAGCATCGGGTCGTACGACGTGCTGACGACCTGCTCCGGCTCGAGCGCGTGGTCCACGCGCACGCCCTGCGGCCAGCGCACGATCGACGTGCGCCCCGCCTGGGGAAGGAAGCCGCCGAAGGAGTCCTCGGCGTAGACCCGCGCCTCGATCGCGTGGCCGGAGGGCCGCACGCTGGATTGCTCGATCTCGAGGGGGTGCCCCAGCGCGACGAGCAGCTGGTGGAGGACCAGGTCGATGCCGTGGTGGATGAGCTCGGTGACCGGGTGCTCGACCTGGAGCCGGGTGTTCATCTCCAGGAAGTACGCCTCGCCCGTGTCGTCGTCGACCAGGAACTCCACGGTGCCGGCGTTGCGGTAGCCGACCTGGCGGGCGAGCGCGACCGCGCTGGACGTGACGAGCTCGCGCACCGCGGGGGTGATCGTCGGCGCGGGCGCCTCCTCGATCACCTTCTGGTGGCGACGCTGGGTGGAGCAGTCGCGCTCGTCGAGGTGCACCACGGTGCCGTGGGCGTCGGCCATGATCTGCACCTCGATGTGGCGGCCGCGCTCGACGTACTTCTCGATCAGCAAGGTGTCGTCGCCGAAGGCGCTGAGCGCCTCGCGGGCCGCCGCGGCCTTGGCCTCGTCGAGCTCGGCCTCCTCGCGCACCACGCGCATGCCCTTGCCGCCGCCGCCGGCCGCGGCCTTGACCAGGACCGGGAAGCCCGCGTCCTCGCCGCGCGGCACGACGGGCACACCCGCCGCGACCGCGATCTCGCGGGCAGCGTCCTTGCGACCCATCGCGTCCATCACGTCAGCCGGCGGCCCGACGAAGACGATCCCCGCCGCCTCGACGGCGCGGACGAACTCCGAGCGCTCGGAGAGGAACCCGTAGCCGGGGTGCACGGCGGCGGCTCCCGTGGCGACCGCGGCGGCCACGACCGACTCGATGTCGAGGTAGCTGGTGACACGTACGGCGTCGTCGGCGGCGCGGACGTGCGGGGCGTCGATGTCGAGGTCGGTGTAGATCGCGATCGTGCGCACCCCGTGCTCGCGACAGGTGCGCATGACCCGCAGCGCGATCTCGCCGCGGTTGGCGACGAGCACGGACTCCAGCACGGGAGCCAAGGAATTCTTCATAGGACTGATTACTCCGAGGTGTCGGGGTCCCCGCGGCGTTGTTCGCGGAGGAGCGGAGCGGGGGAGCGAAGAACGTCGTGGGGTGAGATCACATCCTGAAGACGCCGTAGGACGGCGCGGGGACGGGGGCGTTGGCGGCAGCCGCCAGGCCCATGCCGAGCACGCGGCGGGTGTCGGCGGGGTCGATGATCCCGTCGTCCCACAGCCGCGCGGTGGAGTAGTACGGCGAGCCCTGGGTCTCGTACTGCTCGCGGATCGGGGCCTTGAACGCCTCCTCCTCGGCCGGGTCGTCGAAGCCGCGCACGGTCGCCAGCACCGACGCCGCCTGCTCACCGCCCATCACCGAGATCCGGGCGTTGGGCCACATCCAGAGGAACCGCGGGTCGTAGGCGCGCCCGCACATGCCGTAGTTGCCGGCGCCGAACGAGCCGCCGATGACGACGGTGAACTTCGGGACGACCGAGCAGGCGACCGCGGTCACGAGCTTGGCGCCGTCCTTGGCGATCCCGCCGTTCTCGTACTCGCGGCCGACCATGAAACCGGTGATGTTCTGCAGGAACACCAGCGGGATGCCGCGCTGGTTGCACAGCTCGATGAAGTGCGCGCCCTTGAGCGCCGACTCGCTGAACAGGATGCCGTTGTTGGCCACGATGCCGACCGGGTGGCCCCAGATGTGCGCGAAACCGGTCACCAGCGTCTCGCCGTAGAGCTTCTTGAACTCGTGGAACCGGCTGCCGTCGACCACCCGGCGGATCACCTCGCGCACGTCGTACGGCGTGCGGGTGTCCGCGGGCACGACGTCGTAGACGCTCGCGGGGTCCTCGTGCGGCTCCTCGACCGGCCGGACGTCCCACGGGGCCGGGGCCGGTGCGGGCAGCGTGTCGACGATCGAGCGCACGATCGCCAGGGCGTGGGCGTCGTCCTCGGCGAGGTGGTCCACGACGCCGGAGGTGCGGGCGTGCACGTCGCCGCCCCCGAGCTCCTCGGCGGTGACGACCTCGCCGGTCGCGGCCTTCACCAGCGGCGGGCCCCCGAGGAAGATCGTGCCCTGGTTGCGCACGATCACGGTCTCGTCGGACATCGCCGGGACGTAGGCGCCGCCGGCGGTGCACGAGCCCATCACCGACGCGATCTGCGGGATCCCGCGCGCGGAGAGGTTGGCCTGGTTGAAGAAGATCCGGCCGAAGTGCTCGCGGTCGGGGAACACCTCGTCCTGCAGGGGGAGGAACGCGCCGCCGGAGTCGACGAGGTAGACGCAGGGCAGGTGGTTGTCGCTGGCGACCGTCTGCGCGCGCAGGTGCTTCTTGACGGTCATCGGGTAGTACGTGCCGCCCTTGACCGTGGCGTCGTTGGCGACCACGACGACCTCGCGGCCGGCGACCCGCCCGATGCCGGTGACGACGCCGGCGGACGGGACCCCGCCGCCGTACATGCCGTCGGCGGCGAGCGCGCTGAGCTCGAGGAACGGGCTCCCAGGGTCGAGCAGCCGGTCGACCCGGTCGCGGACCAACAGCTTGCCGCGGTCGGTGTGCTTGCGCCGTGCGCTCTCGCTGCCCCCGAGGCGCGCCACCGCGAGCCGCTCGCGCAGCTCGTCCACCAGCTCCTTCATGTGGCTCACCCACGCAAGGTTAGCGATCATTAACCACCCGGTCCAGGGTCCATGATCTGAGACGGTCGCTCACATGCTGGACGCTCATAGTCGATGCATCCACTGCACTTTAGGCTGCGATGACCGCCATCCGAGGAGAGACCATGACCTACCGCCCCGAGACCCTCGCCGTGCACGCCGGTCAGGAAGAGGCCGACCCCGCCACCAACGCGCGGGCGGTGCCGATCTACCAGACCACGTCGTACGTCTTCAACGACACCGAGCACGCCGCGAACCTGTTCGCGCTGGCCGAGCCCGGCAACATCTACACGCGGATCATGAACCCGACGCAGTCGGTCTTCGAGGAGCGGATCACCCAGCTCGAGGGCGGCGTCGGCGCGCTCGCCACCGCGAGCGGCTCGGCGGCCACGACGTACGCCGTGCTCAACCTGACCTACGCCGGCGACAACATCGTCGCGCTCTCCACGCTGTACGGCGGCACCTACGCCCTGTTCGCCCACACGCTGCCCCAGCACGTCGACGAGAAGACCAAGCTGGTCTTCGGCGAGACCGTCGGCAACCCCAAGATCAACGTCGTCGACATCCCCGCCTGGGCCGAGGCCGCCCACGCGCAGGGCCTGCCGCTGATCATCGACAACACCGCGCCGACGCCCTACCTCGTCCGCGCGCTCGACCAGGGCGCCGACGTCGTCGTGCACGCCGCGACCAAGTACATCGGCGGCCACGGCACCTCGATCGGCGGCGTGATCGTCGACTCCGGCCGCTTCGACTGGGCCGCGCACTCCGAGCGGTTCCCGGGCCTCACCAAGCCCGACCCGGCCTACCACGGCGCGGTGTGGACCGAGGCGGCCGGCCCGGCGGCGTACATCATCCGGGCCCGCACGGTGCTGCTGCGCAACACCGGTGCCGCCGTCGCGCCGCTCAACTCGTGGCTGTTCCTCCAGGGCCTGGAGACCCTGCACCTGCGCATGGAGCGGCACAGCGCGAACGCGCTGGCGGTCGCGGAGTACCTCCAGGGGCACGACGCCGTGTCGTGGGTGAGCTACCCCGGCCTGCCGGACAGCCCCTACAAGGAGGTCGCCGACCGCACGTTCACCGGCAAGGGGTACGGCGGCCTGGTCAGCTTCGGCGTGAAGGCGGGACGCGAGGGCGGCAAGGCGTTCATCGAGGCGCTGCAGCTGTTCAGCCACCTGGCCAACATCGGCGACGCGAAGTCCCTGGCGATCCACAACGCCACCACCACGCACAGCCAGCTCACGCCCGAGGAGCTCGAGGCAGCGGGCGTGCCCGAGGACATGGTGCGCCTCTCGATCGGTATCGAGAACGTCGAGGACATCATCGCCGACCTGGAGCAGGCACTGGCCGCCAGCAAGTGAGCAGAGCCAAGTGAGCGGAGCCAAGTGAGCGGAGCCACGTGACCGGCACCCTCGGCTACGTCGAGACGCAGCGGGTCGTCCTCGCCGACGAGGACGACCCGCTGCGGCTGCGCGGCGGCGGACGGCTCGACCACGTCGAGGTCGCGTACGAGACCTACGGCGAGCTGTCCCCCGACCGCGACAACGCCGTCTTCGTCTGCCATGCGCTGACGGGGACGGCGAACGCCGCCGGCCTGCACCTCGGCGCGAAGAAGCGCGGTTGGTGGGACAACATGATCGGCCCCGGCCGCCCGGTCGACACCGACCGGTTCTTCGTGATCTCGCCGAACATCCTCGGCGGCTGCTCCGGCACGACCGGTCCGCTGTCCACCGACCCCGCCACCGGCCGCATCTACGGCATGGACTTCCCGCTGCTGCACATGACCGACCTGGTCGCCGTGCACCGGCGGCTGCTGCGCCACCTCGGCGTCGAGCGGCTGTACGCCGGGGTCGGCGGGTCGCTCGGCGGCATGCAGGTGCTGCAGTGGGCGATCGACGACCCCGCCGCGATCGAGCGTGCCGTGCTGGTGGCCGCGTCCTCGCGGCTGACGGCCGAGAACATCGCGTTCTCGGCCGTCGCGCGCGAGGCGATCATGAACGACCCCGACTTCGTCGGCGGCCGGTACGCCGAGCAGGGCGTCTTCCCGTGGCGCGGCCAGAAGGTCGCCCGGATGATGGCCCACATCACCTACGTCTCCGCCCAGTCGCTGGAGTCGAAGTTCGGGCGAGCGCGCAGCTCGCGCGGCGACGCCTGGACGATGGAGCCCGACTACGAGGTCGAGCACTACCTGCAGCACCAGGGGCTGACGTTCCTCGACCGCTTCGACGCGCTGTCCTACCTCTACCTCACCCGGCTGCTGGACTACTTCGACCCGTTCGGCGACCCGGGCACCGACGAGGCGCTGCGCGCGGCGATCACCCGCTTCCAGGTCACCTCCTTCGACAGCGACTGGCGCTTCGCCACCCCGCAGTCACAGCGGCTGGTCGCAGAGCTCGAGCGCCTCGGCGTGCCGGTCGACTTCGCCGAGATCCCCTCGCCGTACGGCCACGACTCGTTCCTGCTCGAGCCGCCGGGCTACCACGAGCGGGTCCGCGCGTTCCTCGGCACCTGACCCGCCCGACGTCGAGTCGGGCCGGTCAGCCGGGCAAACCGTCCTCGTCGACCCGCACGACCAGCGCGTCCGGCTGCAGGACGAAACGCAGCGTCGAGGCCTCGGTGAGCACGTCACCGTCGACCTCGCACAGCTGAGGCGGGTCGACGCGCACCGTGACGTCGCGGCCGGTGACCCGCTCCAGCGCGGGCCCGTCGGCGCGGTTGGCCAGCACCCGCGCGGCGACGCCCACCCACTGGGTCAGGCTCTCCGGGCTCACGGTCGCGACGTCGAGCTGCCCGTCGTCGAAGAGGGCATCGGGCAGCAGTCGCATCCCGCCGGTGAGCTCGCCGCAGTTGCCGACCACGACCGTGCGGGCCTTGCGACCGGGCGCGTCCGCACCGTCCACGGTCAGGTCGAGCGCGAACGGCGGGTCCGTCAGGTGCTTGCCCCCGCTCGCGACGTACGCCGCCCAGCCGACCTTGCCCTTCACGCCCTCGGGGGCGTCGGCCATCATCTGGGCGTCGAAGCCGACACCGGCCATCACCGTGAAGCAGTGCACGTTCGGCGCCGCCTCGGGGACGCCCTCGAGCTGGTCGGGGCGGGGGTCGACGACCAGCCAGCCGACGTCGATGCGCCGGTCGTGGCCGGTGAAGGCGACCCGGGCCGCGTCCTCCAGCGGGTCGACCCGGCCGCCGACGTTGCGGGCCAGCAGGTTGCCGGTGCCGCCCGGCAGCAGGCCGATCGGCACGCCGGTCCCGACGAGCTCCTGGGCCACGGCGCGGACGGTGCCGTCCCCCCCGAGCGCACACACCACCCGGGCACCGGCGGCCAGCGCGTCACGGGTCTGCCCGAAGCCCGGGTCGTCCTCGGTGGTCTGGACCAGCCGCGGCTCGGGCACGCCCACCTCACGAGCGACCTCGGCCAGCACGTCCCGTACCTCGTCGGGGTCGACCTTCGTCGGGTTCACCACGACGACGATCTCCCCTGCGCTGATCTCCCCTGCGCTGATCTCTCCTGCGCTCTCGCGCTCCCTCTCCTCCACGAGCCCATCGTTCCCCGATACGGGCCCAGGTATACCGGCGTTCCCAGACGGGTAATCCCTCCAGGGGGAACCACTGAGGAGGGACCATGTCACAGCATGTCGGAGGGGCGACGACCGTCGCCAAGGGTGCGGCTCGCCGCGCGGGCGACCACCCGGTCGTCGAGTGGGGCGCACGGCTCGGGTACGCCGCGAGCGGGGTGCTCCACCTCGCGCTCGCCTGGGTGACCGCCCAGGTCGCGCTCGGTGAGGCCGGCGGCAAGCAGGCCAGCCAGTCGGGCGCCCTGGGGACGCTCGCGCATCAGTCGTTCGGCCAGTTCCTGCTCTGGGTACTCGCGATCGGGTTCACGCTGCTCGCGCTCTGGCAGATCACCGAGATCGCCACCGCGCGCGAGGCGTTCGACAAGGCCAAGGCGGCCGGCAAGGCGGTCGCCTACGCAGCGCTCGCCTGGACCGCGTTCACCTTCGCGCTCGGCGGCCACACCTCGAGCAACAAGCAGACCAAGGACTTCACCAAGACCCTGATGGAGGCGCCCGCGGGCCGCCTGCTGGTCGGAGCCGTCGGCGTCGCCATCCTCGGCATCGCCGCCTACCACGTCTACAAGGGGTGGAAGAAGCGCTTCCTGCAGGACCTCCAGGAGCACCCCGGTCGGGGCGCCGTCGTCGCTGGCCGGGTCGGCTACATCGGCAAGGGCATCGCGCTGGTCGCCGTGAGCATCTTGTTCATCATCGCCGCGGTGCGCCAGCAGGTCGGCAAGGCCACCGGTCTCGACGGTGGCCTGCGCTCGCTGCGCGACCTGCCGGCCGGCACCGTGATCCTGCTCGGCATCGCGCTGGGCCTGGCGGCGTACGGCGTGTACTCGTTCGCCCGGGCACGCTACGCCCGGGTCTGAGACTGCCTCTGCTCGCCGGCCTCGGCCGCCCTCGCGGGTGAGCCGGGGCCGGCGTTCTCGGCCCGCAGCCAGCCCCAGGCGAGCAGGCCCGCGATGAGCCCGTTGACGATGGCGACGATCACGTCGCTGAGGTGGTGCATCCCGCGGTAGAGCCGCGCCGAGGCCACCAGGAGCGGGACGAGGAGGCAGACCGTGACGACGAGGCCGCGCAGGCCCGGGTGCTTGATCCTCAGCGCCATCAGGGCGAGCGTGAAGTAGAGCCCGGTGGCCGCTCCGGTGTGCCCGCTGGGGAAGCTCGACGTGGGCGGCGAGTCGTCCAGCTTCTCGACGTGCGGCCGCTCCCGGTCGATGAGCAGCGTGGTGAAGAAGAACACCAGAGCCTGGGCGGAGATCGCGATCAGCGGCACCACCGCGAACCACCAGCGGCGGGTGCGCCACCACACCACCGCGACGACCACGAGGCAGACGCCGATGATGCTGACCGTCGCGCCGGTCCAGGAGAAGACCAGCGTGATCGTGTCGAGCACGGAGGTGCGGCCCGAGGCGAGCCACTTGTTGAAGCGCTCCTCGCGGTGGCCGAGCTGCTTGAGCGGACCGTCCGTGATCGCCCATCCGATGGCCATCACGACCAGCCACCATGCGGTCATCGGCGCGACGACCCGCACGGCGAGGTCGCGGCCGGCCTCGCTCACGGTCGGGCGCGAGCTCGCGTCATCCCACCTGGTGAGGAACGTCATCGTCGGACTCCTTCGTCGTCGGGGTGGCCGGCGGGCTCCAGCCCAGGTAGCCGGCGTACGACGCGACGGTGAGCCCGCAGCCGAGCAGCACGCCGGCCGTCACGTCGGAGAGGAAGTGCGCGCCCATGAACAGCCGGTCGGCGCACGTGATGAGGACCCAGGCCACGCCCACCCCGAGCAGGACGCGACGGGCCATGTCGCCCAGGACCGGGCGCAGCAGCAGGAGGACGACCGTGACGACGATCGCGTTGTTGGTCGCGTGCCCCGAGGGGAACGAGTAGCCGGCGTGCGTGGTGAACGGCTCCTCGATCACCGGCCGCGCGCGCTGCACCGCGAGCTTGAGGCCGACGGCCACCAGCCACCCGGTCGCCATCGTCGCCACGGCCCACATCGCGCGGGTGCGCAGGTTCCAGCGCAGCCACGCGAGCAGGCACAGCGGCAGCCCCACCACGGCGTACATCACCCACGGCTGGCTGATCAGCTCCCACGCCTCGGCGACCGAGCGGAGGCCGGCGTGGGAACGCGTGACGTCCGTGGCCGCGACGATGGCGTCCTGGTCGAGGTCGATGAGCGGACCGAAGTTGGACCGCACCAGGTACGCGAGCACGCCGAGGGGCACCGCCACCACGACGGCGTACGCGACGGCGCGCGCCAGACGGCGCGGCCGGGACTGCACCCCTCCCATGCCCCGATAGTTCACAACCGGCGCACTTCGTAAACGCGGCCGACCGCAGATGTTTGCCGCGCGCCCCCAGGAGCACAATCAGCGCCGTGGGAGTGAGGGACTGGTTGCTGACCAGCGAGGAGAGGGAGAACCCGCACACGGCGATCGATGCCGTGCGCGGCGACGGCACGGCGTGGAGCAGTGGCAACACGGTCCGGGCGCTGGTGCACGGGCGGGACTACTTCGCCGAGCTGCACGAGCGGATCTGTGCCCTGGGGCCGGGCGACCGGCTCTACTTCGCCGACTGGCAGGGCGACCCCGACCAGCAGCTGACCGACGATCCGCGGGCGACGCTCAACAACACGCTGATCGACGCCGTACGCCGCGGCGTCGACGTCCGCGGCCTGCTGTGGCGCTCCCACTGGCACCGGCTGGGCTTCAGCGCCCACCGGCACCGCCAGCTCGGCGAGGACATCGGCGACGCGGGCGGACAGTGCCTGCGCGACATGCGGGTCCGCACCCGCGGGTCGCACCACCAGAAGCTCGTGGTGATCCGCCACGCGGACGACCCCGAGCGCGACATCGCGTACGTCGGCGGCATCGATCTGTGCAACGGCCGACGGGACGACGCCCGGCACGAGGGCGACCGGCAGACCGTCGAGATGGCGCGCGCCTACGGGCCGACGCCCCCGTGGCACGACGTCCAGGTGGCGATCCAGGGACCGGCCGTGCACGACGTCGAGACGACGTTCCGTGAACGGTGGGAGGACAGCACGCCGCTGACGCTCAACCCGGGCCGGGTGCTCTCGAGCCTCTTCCACCGCGAGGACCTCTCGCCCGAGCCGCTGGCCGAGCAGGCGCCGCCACCACCTGCGCGGCCGGAGGGCCACGAGACGGTCCAGATCATCCGGACCTTCCCGGTGATCTACCCCAAGTCCTACGACTTCGCGCCCGACGGCGAGCGCTCGGTGATGCTGGGCAACATCAAGGCGATCGCGAACGCCGAGCGGCTGGTGTACGTCGAGGACCAGTACCTCTGGTCCGAGGAGGTCGGTGAGCACTTCGCCGGCGCCCTGCGGGCCAACCCCGACCTCCGGCTGGTCGTCGTGGTGCCGATGGTGCCCGACCGCGAGGGCGCCGTGGCCGAGGTGCCGCAGCTCTACGGCCGGTCGCTGGCGATGCGGACGATCCTCGAGGCGGGCGGCGACCGGGTGGCGTTCTTCGGGCTCACCAACGACAGCGGGCTGCCGGTCTACGTCCACTCCAAGACCTGCATCATCGACCACCGCTGGGCCAGCGTCGGGTCGGACAACCTCAACCGGCGCTCCTGGACCCACGACAGCGAGATCGCGTGCGCGGTCCTCGACGAGCGCGGCGACCTCGACGAGCCGGCGCCGTCGGACTCCTTCCCGCGGGTGTTGCTGCGGACGCTGGTCGCCGAGCACCTCGGCTGCGCCCCGGACGAGGTTCCCGAGGACCCGCACGAGCTGTTCGACGCCATGGTGGCCTGCGCCGACGCGCTCGACGCGTGGTACGCCGGCGGGCGGGACCGGCGCCGCGGCATCCGCGGCGTCCTCGCCGGCCACGCGCGCCGGCGACCGGTGCCGGTGCCCCGCCCGGTGAGCCG
The DNA here is from genome assembly GCF_024509035.1 of Nocardioides sp. Taxonomy (GTDB): domain Bacteria; phylum Actinomycetota; class Actinomycetes; order Propionibacteriales; family Nocardioidaceae; genus Nocardioides. The sequence continues at coordinate 13,675 of NZ_JANINT010000016.1, forward strand.
GAGCGTGCCGGGCCACGCCCTGAGGCG
>NZ_JANINT010000017.1 GCF_024509035.1 Nocardioides sp.
TCCGAGCCGCGCACCGGGTGGCGGAGCCGGTCGCCGAGGCGGCCAGCCACTCGGCGGGCAGCACGTCGTCGCGCAGATGGGTCAGCTCCTCGACCGTGCCGACCGCGTCGAACGCGCCGGGATAGCCCTGGACGAGGTCGTCGGAGCGGAACCGCTCGAGCGCGGCGAGGTCCCAGCCGTTGGCGCGCACCAGCACCTCGCCGTACCCCTGCAGGTACGTCGCCAGGCGGCCGACCAGCTTGCGCAGCCGGGCCTCCTCGTCGATCGACTCCTCGACGGTGGCGAGCACCGCCCAGACCCGCACCGAGGCCGGGTCGCGGTCGGCGCGCTCGGCCGCCGTGCGGATCGTCGCCACCGAGCGGGCGAGCGTCTCGTCGCTGAGGAACGTGTGCAGGACGACCCCGTCGGCGACCCGGCCGGCCAGCTCCAGGGTGCGGCCACCGATCGCCATCATCAGCACGGGGATGTCCTCGTCGAAGCCGCTGTCCTGGGACAGGTAGGGGTAGCTGCCGGCCGGGCCCTCGTGGCCGAGCACCGCCTCCCCGTGCCACAGCGACCGGTAGATCCCGATGGCGTCCTCCATCTGAGCGCCGGTGACGCGTGGCAGGCCCATCACGTCGAAGAGCAGGTCGAAGCCGCGGCCCAGGCCGAAGGCGTAACGCCCGCCGCTGAGCCGGTGCATCGTGGTCGCGAACGTGGCGGTCACCAGCGGGTGGCGGGTGTTGTGGTTGGTCGCGGCCGTCGCGATGCCGATGCTCTCGGTGACCGCGGCAGCCGCGCCGGCCAGCACGGCGGCGTCCTTGACGTTGAAGCGCTCGGAGAGGAACACCGACCCGATGCCGAGCCGCTCCGCCAGCCGCACCTCGTCGAGCAGGTCGCGGGGCGAGGCCGTGTGCCCCGCGAGGCCGTAGCAGCCGATCTCGGGCAGGTCCTGCATCGCGGTCGCGGAGGACTGGAACGTGTTCTCGTTCACAGGCGCGGACGCTAGCAGGGGACTTGACGCGTGTCAGGCAGGTCGGAGAAGCGCCGACGCCGCGATCGCCCGGGGCGTGCCGCCGTCGCTGGGCACGAACACCGTCAAGCACAGGTTGAACTCCTGGTAGAGCGCCTCGCCGAACGCGCCGTTGACGGTCTTCACCGGAGGGTTCCAGAAGACGTCCATGCCGGTGCGTGGGTAGTAGGTCACCCGCATCGGCCGCACCGCGACGGCGAGGTGGCCGCCTTCGACCGCCACGAGGCGCAGGTCGTCCTGGGGGTCGGCCGCGGCCGAGTCGACGGTCGCGGCGGCGCTGTCGATGAACCTGCGGCCCTGTGCGGGTACGTGGGTCGCTCGTTCGTGGATGGCACGTACAGCCGCGGTGACCTGGATGTCTCGGCGGATGCCGGTGGCGACGTACCGGCTGGTGGCGCTGATCGCCGAGCGAGCCGCGTGCTCCACGCTCGCATCGACGGACGAGGTGTTGCCGTCCTCGGCCGCGTCGGGCAGGTCATCCAGGTCGACGTCGCTCGTCGTCCGCATCAACCAAGGCGAGGCGGCGGTTGCCTGCGTGAACACGTCGATCTCGGCGGCGTCCTCGTCACCAGTCACCACCAGGCTCCAGAGGGGATAGGTGGCGAAGTGGGTCGAGTACGCCGCTACCGGGGTGTGCGTGTAGGTGTGTGCACGTTCCTGCTCGTGGGAGCGCCTCGCGACGATCGTCGTGTAGATGTCGTCCTGTAGGACGGGTCCGGTGTCCACCTCGCGCCAGGGGCCGGCGTCGTAGCGCGGGGCCGCGGCGGCCCGGATCGCGCGGTTGTTCTTCTCGTCGTACGCCGCCAGCATCGCCTCGAGGTCGCTCTGGTCCAGCGCGACCCGGCTGGCCGGAGCGCTGTCCACGTGGTGGGGCACGCCGCAGCCGGTGGCCGCCAGGGCCAGCGCCACCATCGGCACGAGGAGGGTCGCCGCGCGCCCGGGAGCACGTTGCCGGCGCACCATCAGCGTCACCGCGAGGCCGAGCAGCAGCGCGCCGGTCCCGGCGACCGCCACCAGAAGCCAGAACAGCCCTGCGACGTGGAGGCCGACCTGGAGCTCGGGTACGGCGTCCGTCGAGGGCTGAGCCAGCAGCTGGACGGGCTGGCCGTTGAGTCGGAGCCGCAGCTCCTGCCACCCCTCACCCTCACTGTGGGATGTCCACAGGTCCGCCACGGAGAGGTCGCCGAGGGGCACCGGGTCGCGGGCGGAGGCCGGGCGCGTGCCGCCGACGACACCGCCGGGGCGGACCCCGGTCACCTCCCAGTGCTCGACCTGGCCGGCCAGGCTGGACACGTCGACCGGGTTGCCCGCCGCGAGCAGGACACCACCCTCGGCCCGGGCGCGGACGACCAGCGTCAGGTCGTCGTACGACAACAGGTCGCCGGCGGTGACGACGAGCTGGCCCGGGGCTGCGTCCGGGCGTGAGCTCGGGAGCAGGAGGTCGTCGTCCGGACCGATGTAGACAGCGGCGGCGGCACCGACGACGACGGCGAGGGCGCCGACCAGCGCCAGTAGCGAGCGAGCGATCCGTCCGAGCATGGGTCTGCTCCTGTTCCCGAGAGTGCTCGCCACGCTAGGCGCGGCGACCGGGCTGCGCGAACGCTCATCCACAGGTCTCGCCAGGAACGTTACTCATGGGTAATATGCCGCCGCATGAGCCAGGTCCTCACGATGTGGAACAAGGCGGGCGCGCTCCCGGTGGTGGGCAGCCGGGTGTTCTCGGTGCTGTTCGCGCAGAAGGCGCCGTACTTCGCCTCGATCCGCCCGCGCTTCCTCACGATCGAGCCGCACCGCGCCGAGCTGCTGATCCCCAAGCGCCGCCGGGTGCACAACCACCTGGGGACCGTCCACGCGATCGCGCTCTGCAACGGCCTCGAGGCGGCGATGGGGGCGCTCGCCGAGGCGACGATCCCGGCCGACAAGCGCTGGATCCCCAAGGGGATGGAGGTGTCCTACACCGCCAAGGCCACCAGTGACATCGTCTGCGTGGCCGAGACCGAGCCCGAGCAGTGGGCGGGTCTGGCGCCGGAGGGCGGCGAGCTGCCGGTGCGCGTGCACGGCACCCGGGACGACGGCACCGTCGTGATCGAGGGCGTGATCCGGCTCTGGGTCACCCCTCGGCGATGACCGGAGCGGCGGTGAGGAAGATCGGGTTCGTCAGCGCCACCATCGGCGAGCTCGGCGTCGACCCGCGCCGCACCTCCGCGCGCACGAACGCGACGCCACCCGGGACCGTCGTGTCGAGCGTGATGAGCCCCGCCTCGTCGGCCGTCTGGTCCGCGTAGGTCTCGAGGTCGGGACCGAGCAAGGTCGCGACGCAGCCGGCGGCGCCGCTCACTCGGAGGCTGACCTCGACGTCGTCGCCCTCGGAGCTCGGCACCCGGTCGCCGCACTCGCCGGAGACATCACCCAGGGATGCGGTGAGCTCCAGCTCGATCGCCGAGGACTCGGCCACCCAGGAGTGCCCTCCGCGCAGCCCGGCGATGACCGCCGCGGTGGAGAGCGACTCGGCGCGCACCACGTTCTGGGCCAGGCCGATCTGCTGCGAGGCGTTGTGGGAGTCGGAGTTGCCCACCGCAGGCTTGAACGTGCCTGCGCTCAGCAACCTGTGCCAGCGCTGCACGGCCTTCTCGTTGAAGCCGGCGTTCAGCCCGCTCCACGGCCCGTTCCACACCTCGACGGCGTCGACCTCGGCGAAGTCCGCGTCGAAGTCCCACCGGATCGAGGACAGGGGGATGTTGGGGTGGGCGGCGACGGACAGCCCGCCGAGCTCGCGCACGCGGCGGGTGAAGCCGGCCAGTCGCTCGTCCTCGGGGCGGTAGCGCCAGTCGATCCAGGTGCCCGGCGGGATGCCGGTGGCCAGCCAGTGCCCGGCCCGGGTCGTGACCTCCTCGCCGGAGATCACCAGGAACCCGTCGGGGACGTACCTGCCCCACGTCAGCTGGGCGGTGCTGGTGTTGTGCTCGGCCGTGCCGATGAAGTCGAGCCCGGCCGCCTGCGCGCGGGTGAGCACCTCGCGCTGGGTCTGCGAGCCGTCGGAGTGGACGGTGTGGACGTGCAGGTCGCCGCGGTACCAGCCCTGACCCGTGCCGGCCACGGCGGACGGTGCCGGGGCCGGGTGGAAGGCCGCGCCCCGGGGGCCGAACCGCAGCCGCACGGTGACCTCGTAGTCCGTGCGCCTGAGGATCTGGTACGGACCCAGGACGATGCGCCAGGTGCCCGGCGAGATCGGCCCGGGCAGGTAGCCCGGCGTCGCCGAGCCGCGACTGATCCGGAACGACGACCGCGCGCCGCCGGACCAGCCGCGGAACCCCGAGGCCTGGCCCAGGCCGATGCCCGAGGAGTCGAAGATGCCGATGTCGATGACGTTGGTGCTGAACCCCAGGCCGGTGTCGGAGGGCGGCGGGTAGGAGTAGGACACCTCGATCTGCCGGACGCCCTTCGGCACGCGGAACGGCAGGTAGCGCCAGTCCTCGCGGTCGGTGGGGGAGAAGTGGCCCGTGAACCGCTTCGTGACCACCGAGCCGGCGGCTGCGGGCTCGAAGGTCGTCAGTGCTGCCGTGGTGGCGATCCCGGCGCCGGTCAGCAGCAGCCGGCGGCGATCCAGATGCGCGGACATAGTGCTCCCAGGATGGCTCAGCGCGGCGTGCGGCGTACGGCGAACCCGGTGATTGCGCCGGCCAGCACCACCGCCCCGGCGACCAGCGCGGGCCAGATCGCCAGCTCGCCGTGCTCGCGGCGGCCGCGCAGCGCACGGTGGCTCTGGTAGGAGAGCGCCGAGCCGTTGCTCTCCCGGGAGAGGACCGAGGCCGAGCTCTGGAAGGACAGCACCGAGGCGGCCGACATCAGCGAGCCGAGCGAGCCGGCGGACATGACCGACCCGACGCTGCCGAGCGAGAGCACCGACCCGACGCTCCCGACCGAGAGCACCGACCCGTCGGACCACAGGGACAGGACCGATCCGCGGGAGCCGTGGGACCACACGCTGCGCAGCGTAGCCCTGGAGTTCACGCGGTGTATGCCCCTCGGCCACGAGCAGGGTCGAGGCTCCGGATGTCCGGGTCGGGGGTCTCGGTCGGCACATCGCCTGCAACCTCGAAAGGTCCATCGTGACAACTCACCGCATCGCCACGTCAGGTCTCGGAGCGCTCGTCGCCGGCGGCCTGGCTGTCCTCAGCATCGTGCCCGCCCACGCCCACGGGGGTTCCCAGGCCCACGGCGGGTCCGCCATCGCCGACGTCCCCGCCGCGAACCCGCGGTCGGGCGTCCAGAGCAACGTGCTCACGCCGTCCGCCACGCAGTCGTCGGTCGCCTGGGGCGCGCTGCCCCTCGTCAACCCCGACACCGCCAACGGGGTCACCCACTACGGCTACAACACCCAGGCCGGCGGCCCGCTCACGCAGGCGCCCGACGAGGCGTTCAAGACCGAGCCCGACAAGAACGTCTACCTCACCTTCGGTGGCAGGCACTACCTCTACCAGGGCCACGAGGGCGGCCCGCGTGGCTACGTCACCCGCATCGACCTCGACCAGCCCGACCCCGCCAAGAGGGTCACGCTGATCTCCGACGTCGACGCCGACGGCAAGGCGTACCCGACGATCGACGGCATCACCTGGGACCCGTTCACCCACCAGCTGCTGCTGAGCGCCGAGGCCAAGGCCCCCAACGGCGGGGTCTTCGGGGTCTCGCTCGACGCGAACGGCGACGCCGTGGACGGCAAGGCCGTCCGGCTCGACGCGCTCGGTGCCGGCGGCTACGAGGGCGTCCAGAACGACAGGGACGGCAACGTGTGGCTCGTCGAGGACATCGGCGGTGCCTCGGCGTCCGGCGGCAAGGTGCCGAACAGCTACGTCTACCGGTTCGTGCCCACCGACAAGGCCGACCTCACCAAGGGTGGAGCCCTGCAGGCGCTGCAGATCCTCCGCAAGGACGGCACGCCCGCGACGGCCGAGCAGCTGCAGGCCGACCCGAGCGACGCCTTCATCTCCCAGCTGCACACCTACGGCACGTCGTTCAAGACGACATGGGTGACCGTGCACAGCGGTGCCCCGACCGCCTTCGACGCGACCGCCGCCGCCAAGGCCGCCGGCGCGACGCCGCTCAAGCGTCCGGAGAACGGTGTGTTCCGACCGGGGACGGACTTCCGCGAGTTCTACTTCACCGAGACCGGCGACACCTCGACCTCCAGCACCCTGCCCGGTGCGTACGGCGGCGTCTTCCGGGTCACCCAGTCCGGCCCGAGCGCCGCCACCGGCACGATCTCGATCGCCGCGGTGGGCGACCAGGCGCACACCGGCCTCGACAACATCGCGTTCCTCACCAAGGACGACCTGCTGGTGGTCGAGGACGCCGGCGACGGCCTCCACGGCCAGCGCAACGCGCTGGACTCGGGCTACCTCTACCGCCTGGACAGCGGCCGGTCGCACCACCGGGGCGGCGCCGGCCACGCGCCGCGACCGGTGCGCTGGCTCGCCGAGGGCCGCGACGCGTCGGCGACGTACGACGCCTCCGCCGGCCTGTCGTACAACGACGGCGACAACGAGATCACCGGCATCCACGTCTCCGACGGGGACCCGACCGTGGCCGGTCTCCTCGGCGCCAAGCTGCCGAACCCGAGAAGCGCTGCCTGGCGCACCTTCTGGACCCAGCAGCACGGCGACAACGTCACCTGGGAGGTCCGCTGGGGCCGCTGAGCCCTCGCGCCAAGGCTCAACCCTCCTCGGCCCGTCCGGACGCAGTCCGGGCGGGCCGAGGCTCGTGCAGCCAGTGCCAGGCGAGGGCCCCGATCCAGAGCTCGTAGGCGAGGGTGCTGAGCGCGAGGACGGGGAAGAAGCCGCCCACCACCAGCGTGGCGCTGCCGAGCACGCTCAGGGCGGCGATCACCAGCCCGCTGCGCTCCAGCCACCGCGGTCCGCCCGCGAGCCGGAGGCCGATCGCGACGGCGACCAGGAGGAAGGCGCGGGGGAGCGCGGAGAATGCGAGGGAGTACGGCGCGACCGCGTCCCAGGCGCCCAGGAGGCGGACGTCGGCGCCGGTCTGCGCGGTGTCGAGCGCGACGTCGTGCAGCACGCCGGCCAGGGGCCAGATCAGCGTGAGCAGCGTCCCCGCGGCGACCGCGACCGTCGCCAGCACCCCGGTCGGGTCGGCCTGTCGCAGTCGCACGTGCACGGCTCCGAGGAAGCCGAGCAGCAGGACGCCGGCAAGCATGAACACGTAGTTGCCGAGCCGGTAGGTGCCGGCGGCGTCGAGGACGCTGCGCCCCCGGTCGAGAGCCGGGTCGCTCGGCGATCCGCCGTGGGGGAGCACGAAGATCGCCATGAACACCATGACGGTGAGCTGGCAGACGGTGAAGGCCAGGCCGCACCGGGCGCTGATCCTGGTGACGTCGGGGCCGGTGGCCCGGGCCGGGGAGGTGTCGATGAGAGTCATGGTGGGACGGTAGGGATCGACGCCGGGCCGCCACATCGACCGCAGGGCGGCTCTGCGGATCAGCCTCCGGGCTGAGGCCGGCGGGGCGTTGCGGGCCCTACTCTGCGGTCGTGACCACCGTCGCCGCACGCCTCGGCGTGACCCGCCTCGATGCCGCGCTGGCCGTCGGGTTCGTGGCGGCCGGCCTGGTGCAGGCGAGTGTGTGGCCGATCGCGGGGCACGGTCTCGGGCACGTCTACGTCCTCGGCACGACCACGCCGCTGGCGTGGCGGCGTACGCGCCCCGTCGTGTCGTCGTTGGTGTCGACGCTGCCGTGGGTGCTGCCGCTCGACGGCTTCCCGGTGCTGGGGTTCGTCGTGGTGATCCTGCAGTTCTTCGCGCTCGGCAGCCGCGGGGCCCCGCGTGCAGCGGTGGCCGGGGTCGCGGCGTGGGGCGTGGTCGCGGGCGCCGTCGGGACGGTGCTCGGCCCCGAGGCGCCGGTCGCCGCCATCGGCGCAGCGCTCGTGGTGGTCGCGCCGGTGCTCGCCGGCCAGCTGGTCGCGCACGAGCGCCGGCAGAACGCCGAGCTCGCGCGGCTCGCGCGCCGGCTCGAGGAGGAGCGCCGTCGCGCGGAGGACTCCGCCGTGGAGTCCGAGCGTGCCCGGATCGCCCAGGAGCTGCACGACGTGGTCGGGCACGAGGTCACCCTGATCGCCGTCCAGGCGGAGGCCGCCTCGGCCGCGCTGCGCCTGGCGCCGGAGCGCGCCGCCGAGCCGGTCGAGGCGATCCGGGTCACGGCGCACCGGACGCTGTCGGAGATCCGCGACGTCCTCGACGTGCTGTCCAGCGGCGGCGAGGCGTCCGCGGAGGAGGAGCTCGAGGAGCTCGCCCGGCGGGCCCGGGCCGCGGGCATCGCCAACACCCTCACGGTCGTCGGCACGCCGTCCGAGCACGCGCAGACCCGCCTCGCGGTGAACCGGATCGTCCGGGAGTGCCTCACCAACGCCGGACGGCACGCACCGGGCGCGTCGGTCGCCCTCGAGGTCGACTGGCAGGACCGCCAGGTCGTGGTGACCTCCGGCAACGCGGCCGCGTCCCGTGGGCTGCCGCGGCCGGGCCGTGGTCTAGCAGGCATGCGGCACCGGGCCGAGCTGCTCGGCGGCACGTTCGACGTGTCCGCGCGGGACGGCCGCTTCGACGTGCGGGTGGTGCTGCCCCGATGACCGGCAAGACGATCCGGGTGCTCCTCGTCGACGACCAGGACCTGGTCCGCCAGGGCCTCCGGCTGATCCTCGAGCTTGCCGGGCTCGAGGTGGTCGCCGAGGCCCGGGACGGCGCCGCGGCGGTGACCGCGGCGGCGGCGTACGACCCCGACGTCGTGCTGATGGACCTGCGGATGCCCGGCATGGACGGTGTCGAGGCGACGCGCCGGATCACCACGTCCTCGGCCGCACGGGTGTTGGCGCTCACGACGTTCGACGTCGACCAGCACGTCGTCGACGCCCTGCGCGCCGGCGCCGTCGGCTTCCTCCTCAAGGACGTCACCTCCGAGGCCCTCGTCGAGGCGGTACGCCGAGCCGCCGCCGGGGAGCCCGTCGTGTCCCCGGCGGTCCTGACGCGGATGATGGACCACTTCGCCGCCCGGCCGCCGGTGCAGCCTGCGCCGCCGCCCGGCTTCGCCGAGCTCAGCGACCGGGAACGGGAGGTGCTCGCGCTGATCGGTCGCGGTCGGTCCAACGCCGAGATCGCGGCCGACCTCGTGATCAGCATGGCGACCGTGAAGACCCACGTGCGTCACATCTTCGCCAAGCTCGACCTGCGCGACCGGGCCCAGGCGGTCGTCGCCGCGCGCGAGGCCGGCCTCGGCTGACGGTGCCCGACTGATTGGGGCGCGGCCCGCGGCCCGCCGTACCCTTGACGACTGTCATGACTGCTACTTCTTCTGCCGGGCGCACCTACGAGGTCCGCACCTACGGGTGCCAGATGAACGTCCACGACTCCGAGCGGCTCACCGGGCTGTTGGAGGACGCGGGCTACGTCGCTGCGCCCGAGGGGCGGCAGGCCGACGTCGTCGTCTTCAACACCTGCGCGGTGCGGGAGAACGCCGACAACAAGCTCTACGGCAACCTCGGGCACCTGGCGCCGGTCAAGGCCGCGACGCCGGGCATGCAGATCGCCGTCGGCGGCTGCCTGGCGCAGAAGGACCGCGACACGATCACCACCAGGGCGCCGTGGGTCGACGTGGTGTTCGGCACCCACAACATCGGATCGCTCCCGGCCCTGCTCGAGCGGGCGCGGGTCCAGGACGAGGCGCAGGTCGAGATCCTCGAGTCGCTCGAGGTGTTCCCCTCGACGCTGCCGACCAAGCGCGAGTCGGCGTACGCCGCCTGGGTGTCGGTGTCGGTCGGCTGCAACAACACCTGCACGTTCTGCATCGTCCCGAGCCTGCGCGGCAAGGAGAAGGACCGCCGCCCCGGCGAGATCCTCGCCGAGGTCGAGGCGCTGGTCGCCGAGGGCGTCTCGGAGATCACCCTGCTGGGCCAGAACGTCAACGCCTACGGCGTGGAGTTCGGCGACCGGCAGGCGTTCTCCAAGCTGCTGCGCGCGTGCGGGTCGATCGAGGGCCTCGAGCGGGTGCGGTTCACCAGCCCCCACCCCGCGGAGTTCACCGACGACGTCATCGAGGCGATGGCGGAGACCCCGAACGTGATGCCGCAGCTGCACATGCCGCTGCAGTCCGGCTCGGACAAGGTGCTGCGCGACATGCGACGGTCCTACCGGTCCACGAAGTTCCTCGGCATCATCGAGCGGGTGCGGGCGGCCATGCCCGACGCGGCGATCACCACCGACATCATCGTCGGCTTCCCCGGCGAGACCGAGGAGGACTTCCAGGAGACGCTGCGCGTCGTGCGGGAGGCGCGATTCTCGGCCGCGTTCACCTTCCAGTACTCCAAGCGGCCCGGCACCCCGGCCGCCACGCTGCACGACCAGATCTCCCCCGAGGTGGTCAAGGACCGCTACGAGCGGCTGGTCGCGCTGGTCAACGAGATCGCGTGGGAGGAGAACAAGCGGCTCGTGGGGCGTCGGGTCGAGCTGATGGTCGCCGAGGGGGAGGGGCGCAAGGACGCCGCCACCCACCGGCTCTCCGGCCGTGGCCGGGACAACCGGCTCGTGCACTTCACCCCGCCCGCGGGCGTCGAGGTGCGGCCCGGTGACATGGTGACGGTGGAGATCACGTACGCCGCGCCCCACCACCTGGTGGCCGACGGACCCGTGGTCGACGTACGCCGGACGCGGTCCGGTGACGCCTGGGAGGCCCGGCACGCCGCGCCCGCGGCGCCGTCCGGCGTCACGCTCGGGATGCCGACCCTCGGCGTACCGGCACCGTTGCCGGACGCGCCCGCCTGCCGCTGACCGGCCGACCGCCGGACCTTTTCCACAGCGCGCGCGGAGCGGCTTGATCGGTGCTGGCCGACTGCGGAGGCTGACGTCCTCATCGTCGCCTCGGGAACAGGACCCCCTCATGCGCACCATCACCGCTGCGACCGCCGTCCTCGGCGCCGTCGCCACCCTGCTGACCACCGCCGGAGCCTCCACCGCCGCCACCGGCTACGACGCACGTGCGAGCCTCTCGGGGCGGACCACGTGCAGCAAGAGCGCTCACATGGGCACCACCCGCCGGACCATCGTGCTCGACAACAGCCGCTCCGCACGACGGGCGCAGTTCAAGGTCGTCCGCGACGGCGACCGGTTCGCCGATCCCGTCGTGTACGTGTGGGTCGGGGCGCACCGGAAGCGGTCGATGACCGTCTCCGTCCCGCAGCGCTCCACGGTCTCGGTGCGCGTCCGGGTGCCCGAGATGGGTCGTCAGGAGCTGCGGCTCTCGGCGACCGTGCCCGCGCTCGGGTCCTGCTACGTCGCGACCGTGGACCCCCGGGCCTCGCTCGGGGGCGTGACGTGCCACGGTGACGACTCCGTGGCCCAGGTCGTGCTCGACAACCGGTCCACCAGCGACAAGTCGGTGGACTACACGGTCGCTTCGTCCTACGGCCACTCCTCGGCGTCGTTCACCGTCCGGCCCGCGTCGTCGGTCGACGACTACCTGCCCGTGCCGGCCGGGGGGTCGACCCACGTCGACGTGACCGCCGACGGTCGGACGGTGCTGTCGGTCGACGTCGCCGCTGTCAGCTGCCCCTGAGCCGACTCGGCCCGCTCGCGCACCTGACAGAGCTGTCGTCTGCCCTCGAGAGATGCAGCAGATACGTCAGGTGCGTGCGGGACCCGGGTCAGACCTCGTCGTCGTCGCGGGGGTCGCGCCCGGAGTAGCCGGCCTTGGGCGGCAGCCCGACCGGGTTGTCCTCGGGGTTGCCGGTCGACTGCTCCGGCGGGGCGTCCTCGTCGCCGTACGACTCGTGGGGAGCGACCTCGCGCAACCCGTCGGTGGCCTCCTGGCCCGGGCCGGCGTGGCCGACCCGCTCGCTGCTGACGCCCATCCCGCCCGCGGCGCCCGCCGGACCGCTGGACCCGGGGGTCGAGCCGCGGGTCACCTGGGCCAGCTCCTCGTCGGAGGGAGCGCCGCCCTGCTGGGGGTCGAGCGGCATGCTGTTCTCGCTCATGCGGGGGACTCCTTGTCCTCGTCGGCACCCTCGTGCTCGCCGCCCTCGCTGCGGGTGGAGCTGGTGGAGGTGTCCTCCGACCCGCTCACCTCCTCGACCAGGGGGTCGGGAGCCTTGTCCTCCACGGCCGGGTTCTCCTCGGGCGTGAGGTCGGGGATCACGACCGGTCCGGTGTCGTCCTCGATGGCGTCCACCCCGCCGGGGTTGGGCTCGCCGGGCTCCACCTGGGGCATCGGCATGGGTCCGAGATCGGATGACATGGGTTCTCCCTCCCCTGCTCGGGCCGGACCGGCCGAGGGCGGTCGATCAGAACCCGAACGTCGTGTACGCCGTCGCCGTACCCGTTCGCACGGCGTCCAACACCGCGAGCTCGTGGGGCACGACGGGGTCGGGGAGGGCGTCGAGCGGGCACCAGCGCAGGTCGGCCGCCTTGTGCGGCTCGACGATGCGCGGCTCGCCGACCCACGAGCGGGCGGTGAAGAAGAAGTCGATGCGCTCGTCGATCGGCTCGCCCCCGCGGGTGCGCTGCATGGCGGTGACGAACGTGAGGTCGAGGTCGGTGACGCCGAGCTCCTCGAGCGCCTCGCGGCGCGCGGCGTCGTACGCCGTCTCGCCCTTCTCGACGTGGCCGGCCGCGGCGGCCGCCCAGTGGTCGTCCATGAAGCCCGTGTTCTGGCGCAGCTGCAGCAGCACCTCCGGTCCGGAGACACCGTCACGTAGGAGGAAGACGTAGGCGGCGGGGACGACGACGAACCGGTCGATCACTCCTCGACTGCCTCGGCGTCGCCCTCGAGGTCGTGCGGAGTGGCGTCCGGCTCTCCCAGCGGGTCGTAGACGGTGCCGGTGTCCTCGGACACCGCCTCGCGCTCGGTGGCCTCGTACTCCTCCTCGTCGGGGGACTCCTCGGGCTCGATGTCCTCGGTCAGGTCGAACTCGCTCATCTCATTCCTCCCCGGAGTCGTCGGAGGGCTGGTCCAGCGCCCGCTCGGCATTCTCCTCCTGCAGGGCGCTCCCCGCAGCCGCGTCCTTCTCGTCGGGCAGCTCGCTCTCGTGCTCGCCCGGCGGGGTGCCGAAGGGTGCGCCGGGGGCGTCGGGGGAGTCGGTGCGCTGCGGGCCGCCCGGCGGGGGTGCCGCGTCGAGGTTGCCCCCGCCCTGCGGGTCGACGGGTCCCTGGGCCGTGTCGTGGGTCGTGTCCTGGGGCTCGCTCATGCTTGTCACACTAACCACATGCCCAGCCCCGCAAACCGTGCGCCGATCGTGGCCGTGGTCGGGGCGACGGCGTCGGGCAAGACGGGGCTCTCGCTCGACCTGGCCGAGCGTCTGGGCGGCGAGATCGTCAACACCGACGCGATGCAGGTCTACCGCGGGATGGACATCGGTACGGCGAAGCTGCCGGTCGCCGAGCGGCGCGGCATCCCGCACCACCTGCTCGACACCCTGACCGTCCGCGACCCCGCCACCGTCGCGGAGTTCCAGGGGTGGGCGCGCGCCGCGATCGGCGAGATCCGGGGCCG
>NZ_JANINT010000018.1 GCF_024509035.1 Nocardioides sp.
GGTCAGCCCCGGGCTGGTGAAGTCCGACCCCTGGTAGACGCGGGAGAACAGGCCCGCGGCGTACAGCGAGGAGCCGTCGCTCGCGACGTCGTAGACGGGGCCGTCGATCTTGGGGTCAAACCAGCCGCGCCGCTTGCCGGTGCGCGGGTCGACCCGGATCATCGCGGTGTCGCGGATCGGCTGCGCCTTGAAGCTGCCCGCGGCGACGAGGTCCCCACCCACGCTCGACAGCTGGGTGACGTAGCCCCGCAGCGGCAGCCGGTACGACGCGACCCGCGCGCCGGTCGGGCCGTAGACGTCGACCCGGTTGCGCGGGAACCGGACGTCGCTGTCCAGCCGGCGGGCGACGTAGAGCCGGTCGCCGATGGTGGTGATGCCGGTGAGGTCGCGCACCCGCAGCGAGCGCCTCGGCAGCGCCGCGCCGGTCGTGGCGTCGAAGGCGCGGACCGGCCACGTGAAGCGGGAGTAGAAGTCGTGGCTGGCCGCGGCGGCGCGCGAGGGGTCGTAGCCCAGGAAGTGGGTGGTGGCGACGAAGAGCACGCCGTCGCCGGGGACGAGGTCGCCGTACGCCCGCCGTGTCACGGCGAAGCCCGGCACCGGCTCCAGCGTCTCGGCGTCGAGCGCCGCGATCCCGGCGGTGCGCACGAAGTCGGTCAGGTAGAAGTGCCCTCCGACGAACGCCCGCCCGTCGGAGAGCTCGACGGCGTTGACCTGCAGGTCGTACGACGGCACCGCGGGTCCGACCGGCGCGCCGGTGTCGGCGTCCAGCACCGCCAGGCCGCCTGCGGGGGAGCCGGCGACCGCGGAGAAGCTGCCCGCGGCCCAGAGCCGGTCGCCGTCGAGTGCGAGGTCGTAGACGCCCGCGGGGACTCCCACGAGGCTCTGCCCGGCGGCGACGTGCGGGGCGAACCCGGGGTCGACGGCGCCCGTGGCGGGGTCGATCGCGATCAGGCGGCTGTCGGCCCGGTCGCCGCCGACATAGAGCCGGTCGCCCGCGTAGAGCAGCGTGTGCACGCGCGTGCCGGAGCCGGACTCCGCGGACAGGCCGTGGAAGCCGGGCGCCGACGCTCCGGTCGTCGCGTCGAGGGCCACCAGGCCGGCGCCGCCCACGTAGAGCCGGTCGCCGCCGAGCGTCAGCGCGCGCACGGGTCCATCGACGGCCGCGTCGAAGCCGGCGACGGCGGCCCCGGTGGCCGGGTCGATCGCCGAGACCCCTCCGGCGCCGACGAACAGCCGGGCCGAGCGACCGGGTGCGGCCGGGGCCAGCACCAGCTCGGTGACCCGCGACGACTGCGGGACATCGGCCTCCAGGACCCGCCCGTCGGCGGTCGCGACCGCCGCGAGGTGCCGGCGGGGCACCCCGCCGACGGACTCGAAGATCCCGCCGACCCACAGCGTCTCCCCGGCGAGGGCGAGTGCGCTGACCTGGCCGTCGGCGACCGGCAGGAAGTCCGGGTCGACGGTGCCGTCGGCGAGGACGTGCGCGAGGCCACCGGCCGCGCGCCCGTCGATCCGGGTGAAGTCGCCGCCGACGAACCACCCGCCCGCGCCGTCCGTCACGCTCACCGAGACCTGGCCGTCGGCGATGGAGGGTCCGGCCGCCGGAGCGCCGGTGGCACTGTCGAGGACCGCGCCCGGCCCGGCGTACCGACCCATCGTGGCGAAGTCACCGTGGGCGTAGATGCGGTCGCCGGCGCGGACCAGCTGCCCGATGCGCTCGTCCGCCACCACCGAGCCGGCGGGCAGGTCCTCGGCCGTCGGGTGCTGGGTCGCGCGTGCGCCGGCGGACCCTCCGGGGAGGTCTGCCGGACCCGCGCTCACCGGTCCGAGGCCCAGCGCGAGACCGACCGCCAGCGCGGCGGGGACGACGGGCACGGCGAGAGCGCTCAGGTGCGGCAGGTTCATGGACCGGCACGGTATGCGGACAACAGCCCCGAGCGGCGGGCGATGCGCGGATGGGCTGGGGACGTCTAGCCCGCGCGCGTGGGGCGTGGGTCGATTAGTTCACCCGTTCGGCTCGCGATACTGACCGGTTTCGCCTAACGTGGAGACGGCTCTGGCCGATTCGGGGGTAGGACGATCGGGGCGTGCGAGTCGCGCCCTGGACCCGACGCAGGAAGTCCCCCACCATGCCGAATCTCGGAAATCCGTCTCGTGGGACGGGTCGTCGCCGCACCAGGCTAACCCGGGCCCCGCGGTCCGGCGGCTCCTCCCAACGGGTGAGGGGCTCGCGGGCTCGGGCGGCCGTCGGCGCCTGTGTCCTCGCCCTGGCGACAGCGACCTCCACGCTCGGCGTGGTGGCCACGACCACCGCCCCCGCGCAGGCCGGGGTGGCCTCGACGCTCTACGAGGCCGAGACGTTCACCGCGACCAACGTCCAGCGCGTCGCGCACGGCCGGGTGGCGCTGGGACCTCGCTCGTGCCTGCACAAGTGGGCAGTGCGGCAGGCGCGCAAGATGGCCGACCAGCAGCGGATGTTCCACCAGGACCTCAGCCGGGTGGCCAAGGACTGCAACCTGTCGTACGCCGGCGAGAACGTCGCCTACGGCTACACCTCCGGCACTGCCGTCGTCCGGGCCTGGATGGGCTCGCCGGGCCACCGCGCCAACATCCTCAGCCGCAACTACCGCCAGATGGGCATCGGGGCGCGCAAGGCCGACGGCGTCTGGTACGTCGCCCAGGTGTTCGGCCGCCGGGCCCGCTGACCCACCGCCCGATCAGCGCTGGACGGGGTCGCTCACCGTGACGTCGGCCGGACCGAGGTGGGTCCCCTCGGCGAGCTGGGCCACCGAGACGAGCGCGACCGCGAGGAGTCCGACGCCCGCGACCGCACCGGCGATCCGCGCGCGGTAGCGGCGCAGAGCGGGGGTGGGACGGACCTCGATGATCATGGCGGGCTCCCCGGAAGAGCGGTCGGTGGGCGGAACGGGTGACGAGGATCGGCGCCGCCCGAGCGGCGCCTGGGAAAACGGTCGCACGCCGTCCGCCGGCGCGGGCGGGATTGGTGCCTCACTTCCATGCGCTGCAGAAACCTGCAAAACGCACCGCCCTCGGCGCAGACACCGGGTCCTCCGCTGAGTTAGGTTCCCGGGGTGTCTGGGGGAGCAGGGGGCGCGCGCCCCACGATCGTGATCGTCGACGACGCCGCCGAGGTGCGGGCTCTGGTGCGGACCCGGCTGCGGCTCTCCGGCAGGCTCGACGTCGTCGGCGAGGGGGCCGACGGCGTGGAGGCGGTCGCCGCCGCCCGCGTCTACCGTCCCGCCCTGATGCTCCTCGACGTCTCGATGCCCGTGATGGACGGCCTCGAGGCCCTGCCGCTGGTCCTCGAGGCCTCCCCGGCGACCCGCGTGGTGATGTACAGCGGCTTCTCCGAGGAGGGCCTCGCCCAGCGCGCGCGTGAACGCGGCGCGGTCGCCTTCCTGGAGAAGTCGACGTCGTTGGAGGGGCTCGCCGACCAGCTGGTGGCGCTGCTCGACGACGCCGGTGCTCCCGACGACCCCGACCACCCCGTCGGCGACCCGGCGCCTGCGCAGGCGTCCGCGCAGGTGTCCGCGCCGCCGGCGCTCGACGAGGCGGACCGCACCGTGCTGCGTGAGCACCTCGAGCGGTTCCGGGAGGTCTTCGACGACGCGGCGATCGGGATGGCGACCGTGACCCTGGCCGGGCACGTGGTGCGCGCCAACGCTGCCCTGGCCGAGCTGCTCGGCCGACCGCTCGACGACCTGGTCGGTACGGCGTACGGCGCCCTGGCCGGCAGCCGGCGGCAGCTGGTCGAGGATGCGCTCGGGCGGATCCTCGCCGGGCACAGCCGCGTGGTGCAGGTCGAGCACGACGTGGCGGGGCTGGCCGACAGCGTCGGCCCCCGCCGCGTGATGGCCACGGTGGCGCCCGTGCTCGACAGCAGCCGCCGGCCGCTCTACCTCTTCCTCCAGGTGCAGGACGTCACCGCCCAGCGCCGGGCCGAGGAGCAGCTGCGCCGCAGCGAGGCCAGGTTCCGCCTGCTGGTCGAGAACGTCGAGGACTACGCGATCTTCATGCTCTCGCCCGAGGGTCTCGTGGAGAGCTGGAACGCCGGCGCCCAGCGGATCACCGGCTACGCCGAGAGCGAGATCGTCGGACGGCACTTCCGGACGTTCTACCCGCCTGAGGTGCAAGCAGCGCGCCACCCCGAGCACGAGCTCGAGCTGGCCGTGCGCGACGGCCACTACGAGGAGGACGGCTGGCGGGTGCGCAACGACGGCAGTCGCTTCTGGTCCAGCGTGCTGATCACGACCGTCTACGACCAGGACGGTCGCCACATCGGCTTCGCCAAGATCACCCGGGACACCACCTCGCGGCGGGAGATGCTGCAGGAGCGGGAGCGGACGGCCGCCGCGCTCGCCGAGGCCAACGCCCAGCTGCAGCAGGCCGCCGAGGACCAGGCCCACTTCCTCGCGGTCACCGCGCACGAGCTGCGTACGCCCGTGGGGGTCCTCGCCGGGACCGCCGAGATGCTCGCCGAGCACGACGAGGCCCTCTCGGCCGAGGAGCGGCGCGAGCTGCTCGAGGGGATGAGCTCGAGCGCGGCCCGCCTACGCCGGCTGCTCGCCGACCTGCTGACCGCCTCGCGGCTGCAGTCCAGCGCCCTGGAGCTCGAGGTCGGGCCGGTCGACGTGGGGAGCCTGGTCGAGGCTGCCGCTCAGGAGGCCCGCCGGTCCCACCCCGGCACGCTCGTGGACGTCGAGGTGGAGCCCGGGCTCGTCGTCCCCGGTGACGCGGGGCGGCTCGCCCAGGCCGTGGACAACCTGATCGGCAACGCGCTGCGCCACGGCGTCCCGCCCGCGCGCGTGACCGCGCGCGCGGTCGGGGGCAGCGTCGAGATCGAGGTGAGCGACAGCGGCTCGGGCGTCAGCGCGGAGATGCGCGACCGGTTGTTCGAGCGCTTCGCGACCGGGCGCGCGGGCGGGGGCACCGGCCTCGGGCTCTACATCGTCCGGCAGCTGGCTCGCTCGCACCGCGGGGACGCGACGTACCGTCCCGGGGCGGGCGGGACCAGCGGCGCGTTCGTGATCACCCTGCCGCGCGACCAGGACGACCAGGACGACCAGGACGACCAGCGGCCCTGACGGTCGGCCGACGCGCGGGGTTCGGGCGCCGGTGCGTGCCATGAGCGCCGGAAGCGCCTACGCTGCGTGCGTGCCCATCCGCGTCCTCTTGGTGGACGACGTCGTTGAGGTACGCCGGCTGGTCCGCACCTCGCTGCGTTTTCGGGGCGGGTTCGAGGTCGTGGGTGAGGCGGCTGACGGCGCGGAAGCCGTCCAGCTCGCCGATCAGTTGCGTCCCGACGTCGTCGTTCTCGACCTCGGCCTGCCCGACATCGCGGGCCGTGAGGTCCTCAGCCGGGTGCGCGAGGTCTCCCCGGCCTCGAAGGTCGTGGTGTTCTCGGGGCTGGAGACGATCGACCGGGCCTGGATCCAGGACCACGCGGAGGGGTTCGTCGTCAAGGACGCCGACCTCGGCTACCTCGTCGACCTGCTCGAGTCGGTCGGCCGACACCACGAGACCCGGGCGTCCATCGACCTGCCCGACGACCTGCGCAGCGTCAGCACGGCGCGCCGCTTCGTGCGGGACAAGCTCGCCGAGTGGGACATCGACGGACCGCTCGACGACGCGCTGCTGGTCACGAGCGAGCTGGCCGCCAACGCACTGACCCACGCCCGGTCCTCCTACCGGCTGCTGCTCTCCCGCAGCGAGCAGGCCCTGCGCATCGAGGTCGCCGACACCGGAGCCGGTACGCCGGAGCCGCAGCCGCTCACCGACACCGAGGAGCACGGACGCGGCCTGCACCTGGTCGGCGCCCTGGCGGCGTCGTGGGGGATGGAGTCGGCCGAGAGCGGCGGCAAGCGGGTCTGGGCCGAGCTGGCGCTGCCGGCGGCGCTCGCCGCCGACTGACGGGCGCCGGGCGGTCCCGAGCAGGCCCCCAGCAGGCCCCCAGCAGGCCCCCGGCAGGCGCGGAGTAGGCGGCGTGCGCGCGGCCCCGTAACCTTGGTCCTTGTGGCAGGACCGGACTACGACACCGAGATCAAGCAGCTCCAGGCGACGATGCACACCATCGAGCAGGTGCTCGACGTGGACGCGATGCGCCGTGAGATCGCCGACCTCGGCGAGCAGGTCGCCGCGCCCGACCTCTGGGACGACCAGGCCAACGCGACGCGGGTGACCGGGCGCCTCTCCGCCCTCCAGGGCGAGCTGGACCGGTTCACCGGTCTGCAGAGCCGCATCGAGGACGTCGCGCTCATGATCGAGATGGCCCAGGAGGAAGGCGACGCCGAGGCGCTCGCCGACGCCGACGCCGAGCTCGCCCGCCTGAAGAAGTCGGTCGAGGTGCTCGAGGTCCGCACCCTGCTCAACGGCGAGTACGACGCGCGCGAGGCGATCGTCACGATCCGCTCCGGCGCCGGCGGGGTGGACGCCGCCGACTTCGCCGAGACCCTGATGCGGATGTACACGCGCTGGGCCGAGCAGCACAAGTACCCCGTCGAGGTCTACGACGTCTCCTACGCCGAGGAGGCCGGCATCAAGTCGGCGGAGTTCGCGATCCACGCGCCGTACGCCTACGGCACCCTCTCGGTCGAGGCAGGCACCCACCGGCTGGTGCGCATCTCGCCGTTCGACAACCAGGGCCGCCGGCAGACGTCGTTCGCCGCGGTCGAGGTCGTGCCGGTGCTCGAGCAGACCGACGAGGTCGAGGTCGACGAGAACGACGTGCGCGTCGACGTGTTCCGCTCCGGCGGTCCGGGCGGCCAGTCGGTCAACACCACCGACTCCGCGGTGCGGCTCACGCACATCCCGACCGGCATCGTGGTCAGCTGCCAGAACGAGAAGTCGCAGCTGCAGAACAAGGCCTCGGCGATGGTCGTCCTCAAGGCCAAGCTGCTGGCGAAGAAGAAGGCCGAGGAGGCCGCGCTCAAGAAGGACCTCAAGGGCGACGTGGCCGCCACCTGGGGCGACCAGATGCGCAACTACGTGCTGAACCCCTACCAGATGGTCAAGGACCTGCGGACCGGCTTCGAGGTGGGCAACCCCCAGGCGGTCTTCGACGGAGACCTCGACGACTTCATCGAGGCAGGCATCCGCTGGCGCCGCGGCGCCGAGCAGGCTGCTCAGAACTGATCGCGCATGGGAACGGCCCGCGGGAACATGTTCTAGCCTCTCTCCATGCGGCGTGACCACTGGAAGAGGCGGAACGACTCCCTCGACCCGGAGACCGACTTCGTCGAGATCTACCGCAACGTCGTGATGTACGAGTTCCCCTGGGACATGAACCAGGCGCTCAGCTTCGCGCTGTTCCGGACCTACGCCGTGTCCGGCATCGGGCGGCTGCTCGACGAGACCGGCGGATTCACCGGCGACGTGCAGAAGCGCTACGACGACACCGCCCTGCTGCTCGAGCCGCCGACGCGCGTGGGGTTCGAGCACCCCGAGGCCAAGGCCGCGATCCGGCGGATCAACGCCATGCACCGCGCCTACGACATCCCCGACCACGAGTTCCGCTACGTGCTCTCGACGTTCGTCGTCGTGCCCAAGCGCTGGCTCGACGACTACGGGAAGCGCCCGCTGACCCCGACCGAGCTCGAGGCGTCGGTGCGCTACTACCGCACCCTCGGGCGGCACATGGGCATCAAGGAGATCCCCGAGACCTATGCGGACTTCGCGGAGCTGATGGACTCCTACGAGGCCGAGCACTTCGGCTACGACGAGGGCGCCCGGCGGGTCGCCGACTCGACGCTGGCGCTGATGCAGACGTTCTACGCGGCCCCGCTGCGCCGGCCCGCGGGCCTGTTCGCCCGGGCGCTCATGGACGACCCGCTGCGCGAGGCGTTCCGGTACGACGCCCCCGCCGGCGTCGTCCAGCGCGTCAGCCGGTCCGCGCTGCGGGCCCGCGGCCTCGCCCTGCGCGCGTTGCCGACCCGGCGCGACCCCAAGCGCATCGAGGACATCTCGTGGATCCGCAGCTACCCCGACGGCTACCGGATCGAGGAGCTCGGCACGTTCCCGGTGCCCGGCGTCGCCGGCTGCCCGGTCCGCCACGAGGAGCGCACCGAGAGCAGCGCGGTCGGCACCTGACCACCGGGTCAGCCCGCGGCCGCCGCCTGCAGCACGGTCGCGCACCACTGCTCGGCACGCTCGAGGAGGTCGGGGCCGGCGGCCCGGAGCGAGCAGGAGAGCCAGGCGTCGCCGAACAGGCCCTGGAACCTCACCTCGTCGCCGCAGCGCACCGCGGCGTCGCGGGTGCCGAAGGCGGGAGCGTCCGGGACGGGGTCGCAGCCGCGGGCGTGGGTCGCGTCGCGGCGCAGCCGCTCCGCCTGGCCGGTGGTCACCGGGGGAGCGAACACCCAGGCGCGCGCCGACGTACCCTGCGCCCCGGCGCCCGCGGTCCAGGCGCAGCCGTACTCGTGGGCGACGTCCCTGACCCCCGGGGCCAGTCGGGCGCGCTCGCCGTTCGACCAGGCATCGGCGTCGTCCGGGGCGCCGCCGAGGGCGGCCTCGAGGGCCGCCGGCGCCACCCGTTCGCAGAACCCCTCCCGCGCGACGGCCACCGTCTCGGTCGCGATCTCGGCCAGGGGGGTGGGCGTCGGGCTGGGAGCAGCGTCGCTCGACGGGGCCTCGCTGTCGCACCCGCCGAGCAGGCCGGCCAGCAGGGCCACGGTGGCGGCGGTCGAGAGGAGGGCCCTGGCCATGGCGCCAACATACGGGGCGCCGTCCCCGGGCGCCTGGGCGCACCGACTACCCTCGATCCGGTGATCCGGTTCGAGAAGGTGGTCAAGACCTACCCTGGCCAGGCGCGTCCCGCGCTCGACCAGGTCTCGGTCGACGTCGAGAAGGGCGAGTTCGTCTTCCTGGTCGGCACCTCCGGCTCGGGGAAGTCCACGTTCCTGCGTCTGGTGCTGCGCGAGTACCGCGCCACCTCGGGCCGGGTCTACGTGGCCGGCAAGGAGATCAACCGGCTGGCGAGCTGGAAGGTGCCGCGGATGCGCCGCCAGATCGGCACCGTGTTCCAGGACTTCCGGCTGCTGCCCAACAAGACGGTGAGCGAGAACGTCGCCTTCGCGCTCCAGGTGATCGGTCGGTCCCGCTCCGAGATCAACCGTCTGGTCCCCGAGACCCTCGAGCTCGTCGGTCTGGAGGGCAAGGGCGACCGGATGCCCGACGAGCTGTCCGGCGGCGAGCAGCAGCGGGTGGCGATCGCCCGGGCGTTCGTCAATCGGCCGATGATCCTCATCGCCGACGAGCCGACCGGCAACCTCGACCCGACCACCTCGGTCGGCATCATGAAGCTGCTCGACCGGATCAACCGCACCGGCACCACCGTGCTGATGGCGACCCACGACGCCGGCATCGTCGACCAGATGCGCAAGCGTGTCATCGAGCTCGACGACGGCCGGGTCGTGCGCGACCAGGCCCAGGGCATCTACGGCTTCCAGCACTGACCCGAGCACGACCGAACGACGAAGAGGACCTCCACCTTCATGCAGCTGCGATACGTCTTCTCCGAGCTCGGCCAGGGCCTGCGCCGCAACCTCTCGATGCACCTCGCGGTGATCTTGACGCTGTTCGTCTCGCTGACGCTGGTCGGTCTCGGTGTGCTCCTCAACCAGCAGGCCACCAAGGCCGCCGACCAGTGGGGCTCGGAGCTGCAGATCACCGCGTTCCTGTGCAAGGCGCGCGACGACAACCCGGCCTGCACCAGTGAGGTGACCGACGCCCAGAAGGAGCGGATCACCAAGGTCGTCGAGGACAACCCCGAGGTCGCGGACTACCGCTTCGAGTCCAAGGACGAGGCCTTCGCGAAGATCAAGGACCTGCTCGGCGCCGACAAGTTCGAGGGGCCCAACCCGGCCGCGACCGCCGACGACATGCCCGAGTCGATCTGGATCACCCTCAAGGACCCCGACGAGTACGCCGGCATCGAGTCCGCGATCGTCGGCCTCGACGGCGTGTCCAACGTCCGCGACCAGCGCCAGATCGTCGGGCCGGTGCTGCAAGGCCTGCGCGTCATGCAGTGGGGCGCGTTCTGGATCGCCGCGTTCCTGGTGCTGGCCGCGCTGCTGCTGGTGGCCAACACGATCCGGCTGGCGGCCTTCGCCCGGCGCCGCGAGATCGGCATCATGCGGCTGGTCGGTGCCTCCACGCTCTACATCGCGCTGCCGTTCATCATGGAGTCACTGGTGACCGCGGCGATCGCCGTCGGGATCTCGGTCGGCGTGCTCGGCGGCTTCATGTGGTTCGCCGTCCACGGCCGTCTGGAGGACCTCGTCGGGTTCATCCCCTGGATCGGCGTCGACGAGTTCACCGTGGCCGCGGTGTGGGTGGCGGTCCTCGGGCCGGTGCTCACGTTGCTTCCGACACTCGTACTCACGCGCAAATACCTCAAAGTCTGATCCGCGCACGTTACCGTCGAGGGGTTCTCTTCCCCGAACACGTGAAGGCATACCGGTGCGTCTCTTCCCCCGTACCGCACGCCATCGCCTGGCAACGGCCACCGCGGCCGCCCTGGCGATCGGTGCGCTGGCCGTTCCCCTCGCCAACGCCGAGTCGCAGGACCCCCAGGACCTCAAGCACCGCCAGCAGCAGGCGCAGCAGCAGGTCAAGAACGCCGAGCACGACCTCGACGAGTCCAGCGACCGGCTGCGTCGAGCGCAGGGGGCGCTCGACCAGGCGATCCGCGAGCTGACGACTGCCCGCGGGGACCTGCAGGCCGCGACCGCGAAGCTCGAGGCGGCCGAGCTGCGCGACCAGGAGATGCAGCAGCGCCTCGACGCCGCCGAGCAGCGGCTCGCCGACGCCCAGGCCGAGCTCGCCGACGGGCAGGCGGCGCTCGCCGACCAGCGCCTCAAGCTCACCGACACCGTCACCGACATCTACGAGCAGGGCGACCCCCAGCTGCTCGCGTTCGCGACCCTCCTGGAGTCCCGGAGCACCGCGGACCTGACCCGGCAGTCCGCGCTCAACGACGTGATCGTGGGCCGCGAGGCGCGGGCGTACGACGACCTGCACGCCGCTGAGGTGCTGCTCCAGGTCCGCGAGAACGAGGTGCAGGCCGCCCACGACGACGTCGAGGTCCAGCGCGAGGCCGCCGCCGAGCACCTCGTCACGATGGAGCAGCTCCACTCCGACGCGCGCGAGGCGCGCGACAAGGTGATCACGCTGGTCGAGACGCGGCGCGGGGCGCACGCCGACGCCGTACGCGCCCGTCAGCAGGACCAGCGCGAGCTGCAGGAGGCCAAGCGCCGCGAGAACCACATCAAGCAGCTGCTCCTCCAGGCGGCGCGGCGCGCGAAGCGCAACTACACCGGCTCGACCACCGGGCTGCTGGAGCGGCCGGTGGGCGGCGCCGTCACCTCACCGTTCGGCTACCGCGAGCACCCGATCTACCACTACTGGGGCCTGCACGACGGCACCGACTTCGGCGTCTCGTGCGGTGAGGGTATGCGGGCCGTGGCCGGCGGCACGGTGATCGCGAAGTACTACTCCGCCGTCTACGGCAACCGGCTCTACCTCAGCCTGGGCAACATCAACGGCAAGAACGTCACCGCGGTCTACAACCACGCTACGGGCTACCGGGTCGGTGTCGGCGACCACGTGTCGCAGGGTGAGGTCGTGGGGTACGTCGGCTCCACCGGCTGGTCGACCGGCTGCCACCTGCACTTCACGATCCTGGTCAACGGCACGGCGGTCGACCCGATGAACTGGCTCTCGTAGGAACTTCCTCCGTCCGGGGTCTCGCGCCGGACGTCCTGGTGTGATGCACTCCTCCGGTCGGGGGTCTGACCCCAGGGAGCACCACACATGAAGAAGATGTTCTACGCGGCGCTGGCGGCCCTCCTGCTGCCGGTGATCTTCCTCGCGCGTCCTGCCGAGGCGAGCACGGGAGGCACGTACGACGCCTCGAACCAGTACGCGAATGTCGGGCTGATCCTGTTCTACGACCCGACCGGCCGCTACCGCTGCAGCGCGACGCTGATCAGCCCGACCGTCCTGGTCACCGCGGCGCACTGCACCGACGGCGACGTCGGCAAGGTGCTGGTCGACTTCCGCAACTTCATCTCCGACGGCCCGACGAGCGGGTACGCGCCAGCCGCGAACCCGGCCGCGGGCTACACGGCCAAGGAGATCGCGGCGATGGGCTTCGCCTCCGGCACGGCCTACACCCACCCGCAGTACTCCGACTTCACGGACATGGACAACTGGAACGACGTCGGCGTCGTGGTCCTCGACAAGGCCGTGAAGATCAAGCCGGCGCAGCTGTCCGGGCTCGGCGTGCTCGACCAGATCGGCACGGAGAACCTGCGCAGCACGCTGTTCCGTGCGGTCGGCTACGGCACCGAGGTGCGTAAGTCCGACAGCGGTCCGCAGAACCCGACCCCGCAGAGCTACCCGCTCGAGCGCCGCTACGTCGACATGCCCGGCCAGAAGCTGACGCCCCAGATCCTGCAGACGAACGGCAACGAGAACGACCCCTTCGGCACCGGTGGCACCTGCTTCGGCGATTCGGGCGGGCCGGTGTTCTACCAGGGCAGGATCGTCGCGGTGACCAGCTACGGCTACACCGACAACTGCCGCTACCTCGGTGGCTACCAGCGCCTCGACATCGCGGTCACCCAGGACTGGGTCCGCTCCTTCCTGAGCTGACCCGAACCACGTTGACCCGCCCGAAACTTTCGGGCGGGTCAACGTCGTTTGTCGACATCGCGCGGCATTGCGGTTGCCGGCCCTGAGAGAATGGCGGGATGGCGAAGGAGCAGGGCCGCAAGCTGGTCGCGCAGAACAAGAAGGCGCGGCACGACTACCTCATCGAGGACACCTACGAGGCGGGCCTGGTCCTCCAGGGCACCGAGGTGAAGTCGCTGCGGCAGGGCCGGGCCTCGCTCGTCGACGGCTTCGTGGACATCGACGGTCACGAGGCCTGGCTGCACGGCGTGCACATCCCCGAGTACTCCCAGGGCACCTGGACCAACCACGCGGCCCGTCGCAAGCGCAAGCTGCTGCTCAACCGCGACGAGATCGACAAGATCGAGCGCCGCGTCAACGAGAAGGGGCTCACGGTCGTCCCGCTGTCGCTGTACTTCAAGGACGGTCGCGCCAAGGTCGAGATCGCGCTCGCCAAGGGCAAGAAGTCGTGGGACAAGCGCCACGCGCTCGCCGAGCGTCAGGCCAACCGCGAGACCGAGCAGGCCGTCGGCCGCCGCCTGAAGGGCATGCATGACTGAGGCGCCCCCGCTCGCCGGCGAGGCGGCGGACGTGCGCGCGTTCTGGGAGGGCCTCGGCCTGCCGGGGCTCTTCGACGTGCACGTGCACTTCCTCCCGCCCAACATCCAGCGCGCGGTCTACGCGGTCTTCGACAGCGCCGGGCCCAAGATCGGCCGCCCGTGGCCGATCCGCTACCGCCAGTCGCACGAGGACCGCGTCGAGCTGCTGCGCGCGATGGG
>NZ_JANINT010000019.1:0-51453 GCF_024509035.1 Nocardioides sp.
CGGGCTGGGACGGGGCGGCGGCCTGGCCCGACCCGATGACGGCGAGCTCGGCGCCGACCTCGACGGTCTCGTCCTCGGCGACCTTGATCTCCAGGAGCGTGCCCGCGACGGGCGAGGGGATCTCGGTGTCGACCTTGTCGGTGGAGACCTCCAGCAGCGGCTCGTCGACCGCGACCTCGTCGCCGACCGCCTTGAGCCAGCGGGTCACGGTGCCCTCGGTCACGGACTCCCCGAGCGCGGGCAGCGTGATCGACGTGCCCGACCCACCGGACGGCTTGGCCTCGGCGGCGGGCTTCTCGGCCTCCTCGGCCGCGGGGGCCGGCTCCGCGGCGGCCGCGGGCTCCTCCGCCTTCTGCTGCTCGGGCTCCGGCTCGGGCTCCGGCTCGGGCTCGGGCTGCTGCTCCTGCTGGGCCTCGGCCTGGCCGCCGGACTCGCCGCCGGAGTCGCCGGAGGACTCACCGGCATCGCCGATCACGGCGAGCACCGCGCCGACCTCCACGGTGTCGTCCTCGTTGGCCCGGATCTCCAGCAGCGTGCCCGCGATGGGCGAGGGGATCTCGGTGTCGACCTTGTCCGTGGAGACCTCCAGCAGCGGCTCGTCCACCGCCACCGTGTCACCCACCTGCTTGAGCCAGCGGGTGACGGTGCCTTCGGTGACGGACTCTCCGAGTGCCGGCAGGTTGACTTCGGTGGCCATGGACTTCCTTCGCTTGCGTGTCGTGGAGTGCTGGTGGAACAGGTGTGGAGCTGGTCAGGAGTGGGCGTGGAGGGGCTTGCCGGCCAGCGCCAGGTGCGCCTCGCCGAGCGCTTCGTTCTGGGTCGGGTGGGCGTGGACGAGCGGCGCCACGTCCTCGGGGTACCCCTCCCAGTTGTAGATCAGCTGCGCCTCGCCGATGAGCTCGCCGACCCGGTCGCCGACCATGTGGACGCCGATGACCGGTCCGTCCTTGCGACGGATGAGCTTGACGAAGCCCTGGGTCTTGAGGATCTGGCTCTTGCCGTTGCCGCCCAGGTCGTAGGTCAGCGTCTCGATGCCCTCGGCGCCGTAGGTCTCGGCCGCCTTCGCCTCGTCGAGGCCCACCGAGGCGACCTCGGGGTGGGAGTAGGTGACGCGCGGGATGCCGGACTCGTCGATGGGCTGCGGGTCGAGCCCGGCGATGTCCTCGGCGACGAAGATGCCCTGCTGGAAGCCGCGGTGGGCCAGCTGGAGGCCGGGGACGATGTCGCCGACGGCGTAGACGCCCTCGAGGTTGGTGCGGCACCGCTCGTCGGTGAGCACGAAGCCGCGGTCCATCGTGACGCCCTGCTCGTCGTAGCCGAGGCCCTCGGTCACCGGGCCGCGCCCGACGGCCACCAGCAGCAGCTCGGCCTCGATGACGCTCTGCTCACCGTTGGCCCCCTCGACGGTCACGGCGACCCCCGAGTCGGTGTGCTTGACGCTCTGGAAGGGCGTGCCGGTGCGGAAGACGATGCCGCGCTTGCGGAACGCGCGCTCGAGGGCCTTGGAGGACGCCTCGTCCTCGACGGCCACGAGGCGGGGGAGCGCCTCGACGATCGTGACCTCGGCGCCGAAGCTGCGCCACACGCTGGCGAACTCGCAGCCGATGACGCCGCCGCCGAGCACCACCACCGAGGCCGGCACCCGGTCGAGCCGCAGCGCGTGGTCGGAGGTGATCACCCGCGCGCCGTCGACCTCGAGGCCGGGCAGGGTACGGGCGTAGGAGCCGGAGGCCAGCACGACGTGGCGACCGGAGTACGCCGTGTCGCCGACGGTCACCTCGTGCGGGCCGGTGAGCCTGCCGGTGCCCTCGATGACCGTGATGCCACGTCCCTTGATGAGGCCGCTGAGCCCCTTGAAGAGCCGCGAGACCACGCCGTCCTTGTAGGCGTTGACGCCGGCCATGTCGATGCCGTCGAGGCTGGCCCGCACGCCGAACGTCGCCGCGTCGCGCGCCTGGTCGGCGACCTCGGCGGCGTGCAGCAGCGCCTTGGTGGGAATGCAGCCGATGTGCAGGCAGGTGCCGCCCAGGTTGCCCTTCTCGACCAGACCCACGCGCAGGCCCAGCTGGGCCGCGCGCAGGGCACAGGCGTAGCCGCCCGAGCCTGCACCGAGGATGAGTACGTCGAAGTCGGCGTCGGCCACGCGCCCATCCTTGCACTTCTGCCCAACGTGTCCACACCGGCCTCCGGGCAGGTGCGCGGCGCCCGGACTCCTACCGACGGGTCACTTCGTGGCGCCGTCCCGGTGGATGTGCCGGACCCGTGCCGGGGTTGTTGGCACACTGTCCCCATGGCATGGATGGACCGGTTCCGGCGAGGCTCGGGCCCGAAGATGCGGCGGCCGGCTCGCGACGCGTTCCGCACCGGCTCGACCCGGGTGCGCGCGTCGGACTCCGTCGACCAGGAGCACCTGCACGCCTGGGTCGCCGAGCGGCGCGGCGTGGAGGGCTTCGTCGAGCCGCGCACCGCGGTCAGCGACGTGACGCTGCTGCTCGTCGCGCACGACGGCGAGTGGACCCGCCGCCGGGTGCCGTCGGTGGGCTGGGCGCACGACTTCTGCAACCGCCACCAGGTGCCGTCCTACGACGCCGCCGTGGTCGGCATCCCGCAGCGGATGCGCGACTACAACCGGCGCAAGAAGCTCGAGGGTGGCCTCTGACCCGTCGGGCCGAGGTCAGGGTCGGACGAGCGCCCGCACGTAGTCGACCAGCGTCGCCACGGCGACGCCGGTCCCGCCGGCGGTGACGTGGCCCCAGGCTCCTCCGGAGTTGAACGACGGGCCGGCGATGTCGAGGTGAGCCCAGGGCAGGCCGCCGGTGAACTCGCGCAGGAAGGCGGCGGCGTAGAGGCCCCCACCCCAGCGGATCCAGTCGTGCTGGGACAGGTCGGCGATCTTGCTCGAGGTGATGCGCTCGCGCATCGCCTCGGGGATCGGCATCGGCCACATCTCCTCGCCCGCGACCGCCGCGGCGGCGAGCACGTCGTCGACCACCTCGGCCGAGCCCATGACACCGGCGACGCGGTCGCCGAGCGCGACGACCATGTGGCCGGTCAGCGTGGCGACGTCGAGGATCACGTCGGGCCCGGACTCCGTGGCGCGGACCAGCGCGTCGGCGAGGATCAGTCGGCCCTCGGCGTCGGTGTTGAGCACCTCGACCGTGGTGCCGCCGTACATCGTGAGGACGTCGCCGGGTCGCACGGCCGAGCCGGAGAGCATGTTCTCGGCCATCGGCGCGTACGTCGTGATCTTGACCGGCAGCCCGAGCCGCGCGATGGCGAAAGTCGCCTGCACGACGGCGGCGGCCCCGGCCATGTCGGACTTCATCTCGCCCATGCTCTGCGCGGGCTTGATCGTGAGGCCGCCGGAGTCGAACGTGATGCCCTTGCCGACCAGCGCGACGTGGCGCTTGGCGTCCTTGGGCTCGTAGGTCAGCTCGACGAGCCGCGGCGGGGCCGCGGAGCCGGCGCCGACACCGAGGATGCCGCCACAGCCGAGCTCGGCGAGCTCGGTCTCGTCGAGGACCCGGATCGCGACCTTGGGCGCGCCGCGACCCTTCGTCAGCTCCTGGGTGGCGGCCGCGACCGTGTCGGCGAACGCCGGCGGGGTGAGGTCGCCCGGAGGTGTGTTGACCCAGTCCCGGGTGGTCGCGACCGCGGCCGCCACGATCTGGGCCTCCTCGAACGCCGCGACGACGTCCTTCTTGCGGGCGGCGGGGCTCAGCACGATCACGTCGGCGGGTGCGGCCGCGGCGTCGGTGCCCGAGCTGCCGGACTTCTTGTACGTGGTGAACGTGTAGCCGCCGAGCTCGTAGCCCTCCGTGATCGCGCGCACCAACTCGGCCGTGCCGGCCGGCAGCGCGATCGCGACCGAGGCGGCGTTGGTCACCGCGCGGGCGGCGACGCCCGCCGCCCGGCGTACGGCGCCGGCGTCGGAGGTCGTGCCGAGGCCCACGAGCACGAGCAGGGGAGTGGAGAGCGCACCGCCGGTCGGGACCTTCACGACCTCGCCGGCCTTGCCCTTGACGCCGAGCGTGGCCAGCAGCGGGCGCAGCTTGCGGCCGTAGGCCGACGCGACGTCCTCGCCGCCCTCGGCGAGCTCGGGTCCCTTCGCTCCCTGGATGACCCCCACCACCACGGCGTCGCTGCGGGTCTTGGCGGGGCTGGCGCTGCGCAGGGTGTACGACGTCACCGGGGCAGGATAGTCCGGTAGGTTCGCGACCATGGCGGACCTCCACGATGAGCAGGAGCAGCTGCTGCGCTCCCCCCTGCATGCCCGGCACGAGGCCCTCGGGGCCAAGTTCGCCGCCTTCGGCGGCTGGTCGATGCCCCTGGAGTACTCCACGGGCGTCGTCAAGGAGCACACGGCGGTCCGCGAGTCCGTCGGCATCTTCGACGTGAGCCACCTCGGCAAGGCGACCGTCGAGGGCCCGGGCGCCGCGGCCTTCGTCAACAGCACGCTCACCAACGACCTCGGCCGGATCGGGCCGGGCCAGGCGCAGTACACGCTGTGCTGTGACGACGCGACCGGGGGCGTGGTCGACGACCTGATCGTCTACCTCCACACCGAGGACCGCGTGCTGCTGGTGCCCAACGCCGCCAACACCGCCGAGGTCGTGCGCCGTCTCTCCGCGGCCGCGCCCGACGGCGTGACGGTGACCGACCGGCACCGCGACTTCGTCGTGCTCGCGGTCCAGGGCGCCCGCTCCGACGAGGTGCTGACGGCGGTCGGGCTGCCGACCGGTCACGACTACATGTCGTTCGCCGAGCAGGACTTCGCGGGCGAGACCGTCGTCGTGTGCCGCACCGGCTACACCGGCGAGCGGGGCTACGAGGTGATCGCCCCCAACGCCGTCGCCGAGCAGCTCTGGGACGCGCTGATGACGGCCGGTGCGGAGTTCGGGATGCTCGCCTGCGGATTGGGCGCCCGCGACACCCTGCGCACCGAGATGGGCTACCCGCTCCACGGCCAGGACATCTCGCTCGACGTCACCCCCAACGAGGCCCGCCTCGGCTGGGCGGTCGGCTGGCGCAAGGACGCGTTCTGGGGACGCGAGGTCCTCACCGCCGAGAAGGCCGCCGGCCCCAAGCGGCAGCTGCGCGGCCTGGTGGCGACCGGTCGCGGCATCCCGCGCCCCCACATGAGCGTCAGCCTCACCCCCGACGTGCTGCTCGGCGAGGTCACCTCGGGGACGTTCTCGCCCACGCTGCGCAAGGGCATCGGCCTGGCGCTGGTCCCGTCGTTCGTCGACCCCGACGCCGAGGTCGGCGTCGACATCCGCGGGCGGCGCGAGATCTTCCAGCTCGTCAAGCCACCGTTCGTCGACCCGTCGGTCCGGGAGAGCTGAGATGAACCTGCCCGAGCAGCCCTCGACGTTCCGCGCGCCCTCGCCCGCCGAGCGCCCCTGGTGGTGGCGCCTCGAGAACGCCGCGGGCGAGGAGGTGAGCGTCGGTCCCGACCTCGCTGAGGAGCGGTTCGCCAGCCAGGCCGACGCCGAGTCGTGGGTCGGCGAGGCGTGGCCCGACCTGGCGGCCGAGGGCGTCGACGCCGTGACGCTGTTCGAGCACGACCGGCAGGTCTACGGCCCGATGTCGCTGCACGCATGATCCCCGCCCCGGCCTGACGAGTCCTTCTGCTCTGGTCGGCGCCCCGCCCGAGGAGCAGGATGCCGCCATGTCCTGGCACGCCGACGACGCCGACTTCGTGGCGTACGTCGGGGCGCGCTGGCCGTTCCTGGTGCGCTCGCTGACCCTGATCGGCTGCCCCGCACCCGAGTCCGAGCGGCTGGTGCGCACCGCGCTCGCCCGGTGCTACCTCGCCTGGGACGAGGTGCTCGGAACCGACGACGTCGACGTGAGCGTCTACGGCGTCGTCCTCGGCGGGTGGCACCGCAGCGCCCGGCACCGGCGGCCCGTCGAGGTCGTCGAGCCCGCCCCGGAGCCGGTGCCCGAGCAGGTCCCCGTGCCTGCCGACGAGCAGGTCCCCGAGGTCGTGCGGGTGCGTCGCGAGCTCGAGGACCAGCTGGGCCGGCTGGCGGCCACCGACCGCGAGGTGCTCGTCCTCCGGCACGTCGCCGGCCTCTCCGAGGAGCAGGTGGCCGATCTCCTCGGGCTCTCCGTCAGGTCGGTGCGCTCCGTCGTCAGCCCGGCGCCCGTCGACGACTTCCGGATCGCGTGCGAGACCATCGACGTGCTCGCGGCGCCGATCGACGCCGTCGTCGCCGAGGCCCGGGCGCAGCGCCGGCGGCACCTGCGGGTCGTGCTCGCCTCGGTCGTCGCCGCGGTGCTCGTGGTCTCGGGGATCGTCTGGCTCGCGAGCCGCCCGGCACCGGAGCAGTCCTCGGACCGCGACTGGACGGTCGTGCGCGAGCCGAACCCCGTCGACATCCCGTGGTACGCCGGCGGGGAGCTCCACCTCAAGAGCGTCGTCGTGACGATGCCGCCGATCGCCGACCTCGTGGCGGTCGGCGACGGGGCGTTGTTCACCGGCGCCGACGGCACCGTCTACTTCGCCGGGTCCGACGGCGCCGTGACCGAGCTCGGCGTGACCGACCCGGACGCGCGGGTCGCAGCATCCGACCAGACCGACTGGGTCTCCTGGGTCGACACCTCGTCCGACGTACCCCGGCTCGTGGTGCACAACCTCGTCTCCGGCAAGGACGCCGCCGAGCGCGACCTGCCCGAGGGCGGCGAGGTGATCGCGGTCGACCTCGCCCGCGTCTACTTCCGCACGCCGCGCGGCGACTTCGTGTGGGCGCCGGGGGACGATCCGGTGGAGCTGGACCGTCCCGGGCTGCTCGACGTCACCTCGGGGGCACAGGCCTACCAGGTCGAGGGCGGCATCGAGGCGCGCATCGAGATGGTGCAGTCGTTCTACAGCGTGTCGTTCGTCCGCCCCGGCACCGGCGCCACGATCTCGCCGGGCGGCAACTTCGTGCTGAGCCGGGACGGCGACGGCACCGCGCCGTTCCGGCCGCTGCTCTACGACGTGCGCTCGGGGGAGCGGATGCGCTCGGGCCTCGCAGCAGGCGAGCTGGCGCTCGACGCGACGTTCGGGCCCAACCACACCGTGAGCTACCTCGTCACACCGCGCGCCGACCTCGCGGGCGGGCCCGACCTGGACGGCAACAGCGCGCCGCTCGTCATCCTGCGCTCCTGCGACCTGGCCCCGGTGGTGTGCCACGACGTCATTCCGCTGGCGCGCCCGGGGGAGCGCTCGCTGCTCGCCCGGTGAGCCCGGCGGGGGGCGCCCGCTGCCAGACTGCGGCCATGCGCTTCAGCCAGGTCGACGTCTTCTCCAGCGAGCCGCTGCTCGGCAACCCCGTGGCGGTGGTCCACGACGCCGACGGCGTCAGCGACGAGCAGATGGCCGCGTTCGCCCGGTGGACCAACCTCTCCGAGACCACGTTCCTGCTCGCGCCGACCCAGTCGGGCGCCGACTACCGCCTGCGCATCTGGACGCCGGGCGGCGAGCTGCCGTTCGCGGGCCACCCGACGCTCGGCAGCGCCCACGCCTGGCTCGAGGCCGGAGGCGTGGCCGCCGCCGAGGGCGTCCTGGTGCAGGAGTGCGCGGCGGGGCTCGTCGAGCTCCGCACGGGCGACCGGCTGGCGTTCGCCGCGCCGCCGCTGATGCGCTCGGGGCCGGTCGACGAGGCCGAGCTCGTCGCGGCCGCCCGCGCTCTCCGTCTCGACCGCGGCACGGTCGTCGAGGCGGCCTGGATCGACAACGGACCCGGCTGGATGGGCGTGCTGCTGCCCGATGCGGACACCGTCCTCGGGATCGACCCCGACTGGGCGGTGTTCGGCGACCTCAAGATCGGCGTCGTCGGCGAGTACGCCGACGGGCCCGCCGCCATCGAGGTACGCGCGTTCTGCCCGGGCTACGGGCCGCCCGAGGACCCGGTCACCGGCAGCCTCAACGCCGGCGTGGGCCAGTGGTTGGCCGGACGCCGCCTGCCCGCGTCGTACGTCGCGAGCCAGGGCACCGTGCTCGGGCGTCGGGGCCGGGTGCACGTCGTGCGCGACGGCGAGCAGGTCTGGGTCGGCGGCGACACCCGGACGACGATCACCGGGTCCGTGGACCTGTGAGCACTACGCTCTGACTCGTGCGCGCCTACCTCGACCTCCTCCAGCGGATCCTCGACGAGGGCGCGCCCAAGGGCGACCGCACCGGCACCGGGACGCTGAGCGTCTTCGGGCACCAGATGCGCTTCGACCTCACCGCCGGGTTCCCGCTGGTGACGACGAAGAAGGTGCACACGCGGTCGGTGTTCGGGGAGCTGCTGTGGTTCCTCCGCGGCGACACCAACGTGAAGTGGCTCCAGGACCGCGGCATCACGATCTGGGACGAGTGGGCCGACGACAACGGCGACCTCGGGCCGGTCTACGGCTACCAGTGGCGCTCGTGGCCGACCCCCGACGGTCGCCACGTCGACCAGATCGCCCAGGTGATCGAGCAGATCCGCGCCAACCCCGACTCGCGCCGCCACGTCGTCTCGGCGTGGAACGTCGCCGACATCCCCGACATGGCGCTCGCGCCGTGCCACACGATGTTCCAGTTCTACGTCGCCCCCCAGCAGGACGGCCCGGGCCGGCTGAGCTGCCAGCTCTACCAGCGTTCCGCGGACGTCTTCCTCGGCGTGCCGTTCAACATCGCCTCCTACGCCCTGCTGACCCACATGGTCGCCCAGGTCACGGGGCTCGAGGTCGGCGACTTCGTGCACACGCTGGGTGACGCGCATCTCTACACCAACCACCTCGACCAGGCGCGGCTGCAGCTCACGCGCGAGCCCCGGCCGCTGCCGCGGCTCGTGCTCGACCCGTCGGTCACCGAGATCGACGCCTTCGACCTCGAGCACATCGCCGTCGAGGGTTACGACCCGCACCCCGGGATCAAGGCCCCGATCGCCGTATGACTCCTGGCGGCAAGCGGGTCGTGATGGTGGCGGCCGTCGCCCGCAACGGCGTCATCGGCGACGGCCCCGACATCCCCTGGCGGCTGCCGGGGGAGCAGCGCCTGTTCAAGGGGCTGACCTGGGGCCACACGCTGGTGATGGGTCGCACGACCTTCGAGTCCATCGGCCGCCCGCTGCCCGGACGCACCACGATCGTGCTCACCCGGTCGCCGGACTGGACGGCCGAGGGGGTCCTGGTCGCCCGCGACCTCGAGGGGGCGCTCGCGCTCGCCGACGGCCTCGACGGCGAGGTCATGGTGGCCGGCGGCGGGCAGGTGTACGCCGTCGCGCTGCCGGTCGCCGACGAGCAGGTGATCAGCGAGGTCGACCTCGAGCCCGCCGGCGACGCGTTCTACCCCGACTTCGACCGCACGGAGTGGGTCGAGACGTCCCGAGAGCACCACGACGGCTACGACCGGGTCACCTACTCGCGCCGCCGCGCGGCCGAGCTGTAACGCCCTGTTACCCCACCTGCCCACCAGGTTGCAGCATGGTGGGTAGGTGGGGTAACCCGGCGTTACAGCGGCCGGGGCCCACCTGGCAGGCTGGGCCGCATGGAGCTGCGCGTCTTCACCGAACCCCAGCAGGGAGCCACCTACGACGACCTCGTGCAGGTCGCCCAGGAGGCCGAGCGCCTCGGCTTCGGAGCGTTCTTCCGCTCCGACCACTACCTCGGCATGGGCACCGAGGGGCTGCCCGGGCCGAGCGACGCCTGGGTGACGCTCGCGGGCCTGGCGCGTGAGACCAGCACGATCCGCCTGGGCACGATGATGACCAGCGCGACGTTCCGCCACCCCGGCCCGCTCGCGATCTCGGTCGCGAACGTCGACCAGATGAGCGGCGGCCGGGTCGAGCTGGGCATCGGCGCCGGCTGGTTCGAGGCCGAGCACACGGCGTACGGCATCCCGTTCCCGAGCACCGGCGAGCGGTTCGACCGCTTCGAGGAGCAGCTCGCGGTGATCACCGGCCTGTGGGCGACGCCGGCGGGGGAGCGGTTCACCTACGAGGGCGAGCACTACCGGCTGACCGACTCACCCGCGCTGCCCAAGCCCGTGCAGTCCGCGCCGCCGGTGCTGATCGGGGGCCTTGGCAAGCGGCGCACGCCCGAGCTCGCCGCTCGCTACGCCGACGAGTTCAACCTGCCGTTCGTCGACGAGGAGACGACCGCGACCCAGTTCGCGCGCGTCCGCGAGGCCTGCGCGGCGCAGGGCCGTGATCCCGGGGAGCTCACCTGGTCCAACGCGCTGGTGCTCTGCGTCGGAGCCGACAAGGCCGAGGTGCAGCGCCGCGCGGCCGCGATCGGTCGCGAGCCCGACGAGCTGCGCGCCAACGGGCTGGCCGGCACGCCCGCCGAGGTCGTCGACAAGATCGGGCGGTACGCCGAGCTCGGGGCCCAGCGGGTCTACCTGCAGGTGCTCGACCTCAGCGACCTCGACCACCTGCGTCTGGTGGCCGCGGAGGTCATGCCCCAGGTGTGAGGCCGGGGGTGAACCCCGGTGTGACGGATGGCGCCAGCTCGGTCGCGATCCGGTGCGCCCAGCCCTCGATGCTGTCCCAGTCGCGGTAGTCGCCCGGGGGCAGCACCCGGCGCCGCGCCGGCTTGAGTCGCAGCACCCGGTCGATGAGGTCGAGGCGTCCCACCTCGAGCGCGCCGCCGAACGCCTGGCGGTCGCGCGCCCCGAGCTCCTCGGCCAGCCGGTCGAGGTCGCTGTGGGGCTGGTCGGGGCCGAGCAGCCCGCTGCTGAACAGCCAGGTGGGCCGCTCCACGAGCGCGTCGTGGTGCAGGTCGACGAACGCGGTCGCCTGCTCCATCCAGTGCCCGCGGTAGACCGAGCTGCCGAGGATCACCGCCTCGTGACCGCGGACGTCGTCGACCACCGTCGTCGGCCGCACCCGGACGTCGAGTCCGGCGACCGTCAGCACGGCTGCGATGTGTTGAGCGATCTGGCGCGTCGCGCCGTACCTGCTGGCATATGCCACGAGCACAGACATGTAGTCCTCCTGGCCTCCAGCCTTGTCGGCGGAGCCGCACGAGCCCAGGGAACAAAGACCCCGGTCGGCGGGGTCCGAAAGACCTGCACCGCGGAGCGATAACCTGGTGTCCATGACGTCCGCGCCCGCTGCCCCCTTCGGCAGGCTGCTCACCGCGATGGCCACCGCCTTCCACGACGACGGGTCGGTCGACCTCGAGGGCACCGCGCGCATCGCGGCGCACCTGGTCGACCACGGCCACGACGGAGTCGTCGTGTCGGGCACCACCGGTGAGTCGCCGACCACCACGACCGCCGAGGACGGGGCGATCCTCTCGGCGGTCAAGGACGCCGTGGGCGACCGCGCAGTCGTCGTGGCCGGGGTCGGCACCAACTCCACCGCCCACTCGGTCGAGCTGGCCGAGCAGGCCGCCAAGCTCGGCGCCGACGGGCTGCTGCTGGTCACTCCGTACTACAACAAGCCCGGCCAGGCCGGTGTGCTGCACCACTTCACTGCGGTCGCCGAGGCCAGCGACGTGCCGGTGATGCTCTACGACGTCCCGGGCCGCACCGGCACCCAGATCGCGCTCGAGACCTACGAGGCCGCGATGCGCCTCGAGACGGTGGTGGCGGTCAAGGACGCCGTGGGCGACTACGCCCGCGGGGTCAAGATCATGCAGATGGGCTACGCCCTCTACTCCGGCGACGACGCCAACAACCTGGGCTGGCTCGCCCACGGCGCCGCCGGGTTCGTCTCGGTCGTCGCGCACGCCGCGGGCACCGAGACCAAGGCCATGATCGACGCCTTCCAGGGCGGCGACTCCGCCGGCGCCCTCGAGATCTTCACGCGGCTGCTCCCCGCGATCGACGCCGTCATGGGCGTCCCCAACTACGGAGCGACCACCGCCAAGGCAGCACTCCAGCTGCTCGGCGTCCTCGACAACCGCAATGTCCGGGCACCGCTGGTGCCGTTGGACGACAACGAGGTGGCCGCGCTGCGAGCAGGACTCGCCGCCGCCGGCCTCCTGTAAAGGAACCAGATGAGTCATCCCCACCCAGAGCTCTCCGCACCGGCCGCACTTCCGACGGGGGGCCTGCGGGTCACCCCGCTCGGTGGGCTCGGCGAGGTCGGCCGCAACATGACGGTCTTCGAGTACGACGGCCGGCTGCTGATCGTCGACTGCGGCGTGCTGTTCCCCGAGGACCACCACCCGGGCGTCGACCTGATCCTCCCCGACTGGAGCTCGATCCGCGACCGGCTCGACGCCGTCGAGGCGCTCGTGCTCACCCACGGCCACGAGGACCACATCGGCGCGACGCCGTACCTCCTGCGTGAGCGGGGCGACATCCCGCTGGTCGGCTCGGAGCTGACGCTGGCGCTGCTCGGCAGCAAGCTGCGCGAGCACCGCCTCAAGGAGACCGTCCACCACGTGGTCAAGGAGGGCGACCGGGTCAGCTTCGGGCCGTTCGACCTCGAGTTCGTGGCGGTCAACCACTCGATCCCCGACGCGCTGGCGGTCGCCATCCGCACCGGCGCGGGGATGGTGCTGCACACCGGCGACTTCAAGATGGACCAGCTGCCGCTCGACGGCCGGATCACCGACCTGCGCGCGTTCGCGCGGCTGGGGGAGGAGGGCGTCGACCTCTTCCTCACCGACTCCACCAACGCCGAGACGCCCGGGTTCACCCCGACCGAGAAGTCGATCACCCCGGTGATCGACCAGGTCTTCCGTGAGTCCAAGCAGCGCGTCATCGTCGCCTGCTTCGCCTCCCACGTGCACCGCGTGCAGCAGGTGCTCGACGCGGCGTACGCCCACGAGCGCCAGGTGGCGTACGTCGGGCGCTCGATGGTGCGCAACATGGGCATCGCCCGCGACCTGGGCTACCTCAAGGTGCCGCCGAGCGTCCTGGTCGACACCAAGGACCTGGCCGACCTGCCGCCGGAGCGGCAGGTGCTGATCTCCACCGGCTCCCAGGGTGAGCCGATGAGTGCGCTGTCGCGGATCGCCCAGCGCAACCACAACTTCGTGCACATCGAGGAGGGCGACACCGTCCTGCTCGCCTCGAGCCTGATCCCGGGCAACGAGAACGCCGTCTACCGGGTGATCAACGGCCTGGCGCGCTGGGGCGCGCGAGTCGTCCACAAGGGCAACGCCCTCGTGCACGTCTCGGGCCACGCCAGCGCCGGTGAGCTGCTCTACTGCTACAACATCGTGCGCCCGCGCAACGTGCTCCCGGTGCACGGCGAGATCCGGCACATGCTCGCCAACGCCCAGCTGGCCCGCGACACGGGCGTGGAGAACGTCGTGATCGCCGAGGACGGCGTGGTCGTCGACCTCGTCGACGGCGTCGCCTCGATCGTCGGCAAGGTCGACTGCGGCTACGTCTTCGTCGATGGCTCCTCGGTCGGCGACATCACCGAGTCCGACCTCAAGGACCGCCGGATCCTGGGGGAGGAGGGCTTCATCTCGATCATCGTGGTGGTCGACTCGGTGAGCGGCAAGGTGTCAGGTGGGCCCGAGATCCACGCCCGCGGCAACGCGCTGGACGGCTCGAACTTCGACGAGCTCAAGCAGCCGATCATCGATGCCCTCGACCGGGCCGTCGCCGAGGGCAACACCGACTCCTACCAGCTCCAGCAGACCGTGCGTCGTGTCGTCGGCCGGTGGGTCAGCAGCACCCACCGCCGCCGGCCGATGATCATCCCCGTGGTCATCGAGGCCTGATCTCGGTGCCCCGCGGGAGCCGCTGAGGCTGCGTCGCCCCACCACCACGTTGACCCGCCCGAAACTTTCGGGCGGGTCAACGTGCTCCCGGCCGGTCGCTCGACCACCATCGTCGGATCCGCCGGCGCGTCTCCGACACGCACTCGTGTGGTCCCTGTGACTGATGGGGCGTACGCCTAGGGTGGGGACCATGGCGACCCGTACGTCTTCCCCGCCGGGGTCGCGGAGCAAGAGCACGTCTCGCACAGGCTCGAGCACCCGATCCCGGAGTACCAGCCCGCAGCGCAAGCCTGCCCCGAAGAAGTC
This sequence comes from Nocardioides sp., assembly GCF_024509035.1. Taxonomy (GTDB): domain Bacteria; phylum Actinomycetota; class Actinomycetes; order Propionibacteriales; family Nocardioidaceae; genus Nocardioides. Next base: position 13,954 of record NZ_JANINT010000019.1, read on the forward strand.
CACGGCCACGAAGTCGACCCGAGGATCGTCGACGCGCGGCTCCAGCGGACGGTCGCGGAGCAAGGCCAGCACCCGGCGTCCCGCCGCTCGGCCCGCTCCTCGGGCCGTGCGCACCGGGCCCGGCCCGGTCGCGCGCTTCTTCGGGCTGGTCTGGCGCGGGATCTCCGCGGTCTGGCTCGGCGTCGCCCACGGCGTGGGCGCGGTCGCCCGGGGCATCGGGCACACCGCCCGCGACCTCGAGCCGGCGCACCGGCGCGACGGCGCCGGGCTAACGCTGCTCGGCGCCGCGGTCGTCGTAGCCGCCGCCGTGTGGTGGCAGCTCCCCGGGTCGGTCATGGACGGCGCCCGGACCGTCGTCGAGGGCTCCGTCGGCAAGGTCGGGTTCCTCGTGCCGCTCGCGCTGCTCTACGTCGGGTGGCGCACGATGCGCGACCCCGAGCACAACGGCCCGGCGGGTCGGCAGGTCGTCGGCTGGTCGGCGTTCGCGCTGGGTCTGCTCGGCATCGTCCAGATCGCCGGCGGCAACCCCCAGCCCGAGCTCGGCGACACCAGCGACCTGCGCACCGCGGGCGGCGCGATCGGATACGTGGTGGCCAGCCTGCTGCTCGACCTGCTCCGCTCGGAGTACGTCGTGATGCCGCTGCTGGCGCTGCTCTCGTTCTTCGGGATGCTGATCATCACCGCGACCCCGCTCTACCAGGTCCCGGCCAAGCTCGCGCACACTCGCGACCGGCTGCTCGGCCGCGAGGTCGGCGAGGATCCGGACGCCACCCAGGCGATGCCGACGGTCCGCGGTCGCCGCCACCAGCTGCACGACGACGAGATCGACCCGGACATGGGCGACCCGGCGTACGACAGCCCGGTCCTCGCCGACCGCGAGCTGAAGAAGCGGCGCAAGAAGGCGACCCCGGAGCCCGACACCGACACCGACGCCGGCATCGATCTGTTCGCGCCGACCGAGGTGACGCCCGCCGTCCCCGACGCGCCCGTCGACGACCACCACGACCTCGAGCCACCGCCGCACGCGCCGCTCCCGGCCCGCGTCGAGCAGCTGGAGCTCTCCGGCGACATCGCCTACGTCCTGCCGCCCAACGAGGTGCTCAAGCCCGGCTCGCCGCACAAGCCGCGGTCCAAGGCCAGCGACGCGGTGGTCGACCGGCTCACCCAGGTGCTCGACGAGTTCGGCATCGACGCGCAGGTCACCGGCTACACCCGCGGCCCGACGGTCACCCGCTACGAGGTCGAGCTCGGCCCCGCGGTGAAGGTCGAGAAGGTCACCGCGCTGTCGAAGAACATCGCGTACGCCGTCGCATCGGCCGACGTGCGCATCCTCAGCCCGATCCCCGGCAAGTCCGCGATCGGCATCGAGATCCCCAACACCGACAAGGAGATCGTCTCCCTCGGCGACGTGCTGCGGTCGAACACGGCCCGCTCCGACCACCACCCGATGGTCGCCGGGCTCGGCAAGGACGTCGAAGGCGGGTTCGTCGTCGCCAACCTGGCGAAGATGCCGCACCTGCTCGTCGCGGGCGCCACCGGATCGGGAAAGTCGAGCTTCATCAACTCGATGATCACCTCGATCCTGATGCGGTCCACGCCCGACGAGGTCCGGATGATCATGGTCGACCCCAAGCGGGTCGAGCTGAACGCCTACGAGGGCGTGCCGCACCTGATCACGCCGATCATCACCAACCCGAAGAAGGCCGCCGAGGCGCTGGCCTGGGTCGTGCGCGAGATGGACATGCGCTACGACGACCTGGCCAACTTCGGGTTCCGCCACATCGACGACTTCAACAAGGCAGTCCGGGCCGGCAAGGTGCAGGTCCCGCCGGGCAGCGAGCGGGTGCTGTCGCCCTACCCCTACCTGCTGGTGATCGTCGACGAGCTCGCGGACCTGATGATGGTCGCCCCGCGCGACGTCGAGGACGCCGTCGTCCGCATCACCCAGCTCGCCCGCGCGGCCGGCATCCACCTGGTCCTCGCGACCCAGCGACCCTCGGTCGACGTCGTGACCGGTCTGATCAAGGCCAACGTCCCCTCGCGGCTGGCGTTCGCCACCTCGAGCCTGGCCGACAGCCGGGTGATCCTCGACCAGCCCGGCGCCGAGAAGCTGGTCGGTCAGGGTGACGGGCTGTTCCTGCCGATGGGTGCCTCCAAGGCGGTCCGTGTGCAGGGCTCCTGGGTCACCGAGGCCGAGATCCACCAGGTCGTCAAGCACTGCAAGACCCAGCTCGAGCCGTCGTACCGCGAGGACGTCACCGCTCCTGCCGCAGCCAAGCGCGACCTCGACGACGACATCGGCGACGACATGGACCTGGTGATCCAGGCCATCGAGCTCGTCGTGTCGACCCAGTTCGGCTCGACGTCGATGCTGCAGCGCAAGCTCCGGGTCGGCTTCGCCAAGGCCGGCCGCCTGATGGACATCCTCGAGAGCCGGGGCGTGGTCGGGCCGAGCGAAGGCTCCAAGGCCCGCGACGTGCTGGTCAAGCCCGACGAGATCGACTCCGTGATCGCGACCCTCCAGGGGGAGATGTGAGCATCCTCAGCACTGACCTGCAGGAGACCTCGGGCGCCGAGCGGGCGCCGGTCGAGGTCCGCGTCGACGCCCGCCTCGCCGCGCCGGTCGGCGGCCTCGCGGCACTCGTCGCGATCGCCTACCTGTCGCGGGCGATCGGTGGGGGAGGGTGGCTCGACTGGGTCCTCGCCCTCGTCACCGGCGCCATCGCGGCCGCCCACCTGCAGTCGCTGGTCGACGCCCGGGTGCCGCTGCTCGTCGTCGACGAGCAGGGCGTGCGGCTGCGCCGCCGCGGCACCTGGCACGGGCTCCCGTGGGACGACATCGAGTGCCTCGAGCACGAGCCTCGGCGCGGGATGCTCCACGACGGCCGGCTGGTGCTGGTGCCCCGCGATGCCGATGCTCCGGTGCTGTCGGTGCCACTCTCGCTGTCGACGCGGGTCGTCGGCGCCGAGGAGGGGCTGACCGAGGCGCTCGCCGACCTCGCGCCGCACAGCGACCAGGTGGTCGAGACGGGTCCGGACGTGGCCCTCGACGCGCCCGCCGACGACACGTCCGACGCGTGGGACGACCAGGCCGATGACGCTCTCGACGCGTGGGAGGACGAGCCCACCGACGAGCACACCGAGGACGACGAGCCGGCCCGCCACGACGACGAGCCGCACCACCCCGTGCTCCACGACCCGCGACCCGCGCTGGCGCGCGGCATCGGCTTCCTGGCCGCCCGCCTGCGGCTGACGCCCGGCGTTCCGGCGGGTGACGACGCGCCGGCACTGGACCCCGGTCCGGAGCCGACCGTCGCGCTGCCGATGGTGGCCAGCGCGACGCCGCTCCCGCTGCGCGACCCGGTCACGGCCACCCGCGCCGAGGTCCGCTTCGAGGGCGCCGCGGCGCTGGCGGCGGACCCGGCGGACGACGACGCGGCCACGAGCACCTGGCTGCCCGAGGCCGCCGAGCTGCGCCGCGGCGACCACCTGGTGATCGACGACCTCGCCGTCGACGCTGCGTTCGCCGTCGAGCCGGCCCTGGAGCCGGCCCTGGACCCGGTGATCGGGCCCGAGCTGGCCGCGGCCCGCTCCCGGCTCGCGCTGAGCGTCGACCAGCTGGCCGAGCGCACCCGCATCCGCCCCCACGTGATCGAGTCGATCGAGGTCGACGACTTCGCCCCGTGCGGCGGTGACTTCTACGCCCGCGGCCACCTGCGCACGCTCGCGCGGGTGCTCGGCGTGGACGCGGCGCCCCTGCTGACGGCGTACGACGAGCGCTATGCCGACGCCCCGATCGACGCCCGACGGGTCTTCGAGTCCGAGCTCGCGACCGGCGTGGACGGACCGATCCGCAGCACGCGCGGCGGGCCGAACTGGTCGGTGCTGGTCGCCGCGGTGATGGCCATCGTGCTGGCCTGGTCGATCGCGCGGCTGGTGATGGACAGCCCGGTCTCCCTGGACCACAAGCCGGTGCTCAACGGCTCGCCGTCCAGCGCCGCGAAGGTCGGCCCGCCGGTGCCCGTGGTGCTCACCGCCGCCGCCGGGGGCGCGCACGTCAAGGTCTTCGACGCGACCGGAGAGGTCGTCTTCGCGGGTGACCTCGCGTTCGGCGACTCCAAGACGCTCAAGGCGTCGCCGCCGGTGCGGGTGCAGTCCTCGGACGGCGCGCTCCAGGTCCGCATCGACGGGCGCGACCGCGGTGCGCTCGGCGAGGAGGGACAGCCCGCGCAGAACACCTTCGCGGCGAGCACGGACTGAGACCCGGACCGGGTCGCGTTTCGACGTGACCCGGCTCGGTTGACATACTCGACGACGACCATGACGACTGACTCGACATCCGCCCCTGCCCGCGACCTGCTGTCGGTGGCGATGGTGACCCTCGGCTGCGCACGCAACGAGGTCGACTCCGAGGAGCTCGCCGGCCGGCTCGAGGCCGACGGCTTCCGGCTCGTCGACGACCCCGCCGACGCCGACACGGTGGTCGTCAACACCTGCGGATTCGTCGAGGCCGCCAAGAAGGACTCGGTCGACACCCTCCTCGAGGCCGCCGACCTCAAGGAACACGGTCGCCCGCAGGCCGTCGTGGCCGTCGGCTGCATGGCCGAGCGCTACGGCAAGGACCTGGCCGCCTCGCTGCCCGAGGCCGACGCCGTGCTCGGCTTCGACGACTACCCCGACATCGCCGCCCGGCTCCGCTCGATCGTCGCGGGCGAGGCGCACGAGGCCCACACGCCGCACGACCGACGCACGCTCCTGCCGATCACGCCGGTCGAGCGGTCGCTCTCGACCACGCCGGTTCCCGGCCACGCGTCCGGTCCGGCGTCCGTACGACGACGCCTCGACCCCGGCCCCACCGCGGCGCTCAAGCTCGCGAGCGGCTGCGACCGGCGGTGCTCCTTCTGCGCCATCCCGGCCTTCCGCGGCTCGTTCGTCAGCCGCCGCCCCAGCGACGTCCTGCAGGAGGCCCGCTGGCTGGCCGAGCAGGGCGTGCGCGAGCTGTTCCTGGTCAGCGAGAACTCCACGTCCTACGGCAAGGACCTCGGTGACCTGCGGCTCCTCGAGACGCTGCTGCCCGAGCTGGCGGCCGTCGACGGCATCGCCCGGGTCCGCGTCTCCTACCTGCAGCCGGCCGAGACCCGCCCCGGGCTCATCGAGGCCATCGCGGGCACGCCGGGCGTCACGCCGTACTTCGACCTGTCCTTCCAGCACGCCAGCGCCTCGGTGCTGCGCCGGATGCGCCGCTTCGGTGACCCCGAGAGCTTCCTGGCCCTGCTCGAGCAGGTCCGCGCGATCGCTCCGACCGCGGGCGTGCGCAGCAACGTCATCGTGGGCTTCCCGGGGGAGAGCGAGGAGGACCTCGAGACCCTGTGCGACTTCCTGGTCGCCGGGCGCCTGGACGTCACCGGGGTGTTCGGGTACTCCGACGAGGACGGCACCGAGGCCGCCACCTATGACGGCAAGCTCGACGAGGACGAGGTGCGGGCTCGCGTCGAGCACGTGACCGCCCTGGTCGAGGAGCTGACCTCCCAGCGCGCCGCCGAGCGGATCGGCGAGGAGGTCGAGGTGCTGGTCGAGCGCGTCGACGAGGACGCCGACGAGCAGTCGGTGGAGGAGGGTCGCGCCGCCCACCAGGGCCCGGAGGTCGACGGCTCGACCTACCTCGTCGATCGCGGGCCACAGGTCGGGGACCTGGTGCGCGCAGTCGTCGTCGACAGCGACGGCGCCGACCTGTTCGCGAGGGCGCTGTGATGTCCGAGGTGCAGACGCAGCCGAGCAACTGGAACGTCCCCAACGTCCTGACCTCCCTGCGGATCGTGCTCGTCCCGTTCTTCGGCTGGGCCCTCCTGGTCGACGGCGGCGAGTCGATGTCCTGGCGCGTGGTGGCGTACGTCGTGTTCGTCGTCGCGATGATCACCGACAAGATCGACGGTGACCTGGCGCGCAAGCACAACCTGGTGACGAACTTCGGCAAGATCGCCGACCCGATCGCGGACAAGGCGATCACCGGCATGGCCTTCATCGGGTTGTCGGTCGTCGGCGACGTGTGGTGGGCGGTGACGATCGTGGTGCTCGTGCGCGAGTGGAGCGTCACCTTGCTGCGGCTGTCGATCCTGAAGAAGGTCGTGATCGCCGCCGCCGACCTCGGCAAGCTCAAGACCACCTTCCAGGCGCTGGCCCTCGGCGCGCTCACCCTGCCGCTGCGCGACCCCGACCTGCCCGGGTGGGCCGAGACGCCGGGCGACATCCTGTTCTACGTCGCGCAGCTCTGCCTCGCCGTTGCTGTCGCCCTGACGCTCTGGTCGGGCTGGGAGTTCTTCCACGGCGTCTGGAAGCAGCGTCACCAGCTCCGCACCGCGTAGGAGCCAGCTCCTCGCCCGAACGTCGAGACCTGCCCGAAGAAGGGACCCGGTCTCGGCGACTTGTGCCGTTGCCGAGACGGCCCCGATCGGCAGTCTTTGCGGTGGACATCCTCTGGTGGCCGAACTGTTACGTCATGGGCACTTGGACTCTGGATTTCTTCCTCTCACGTGGGGTTGAGTACCGGCACCACCCTTTCTCCTCTTCGAAAGGTCATCTCAGTGCCCTCTAGTAGTTCTCGGACGCGAAGGGGCATGCGTGCCCTCTCCGTCACCGCCGGGCTCGCGCTCCTCGCGACGTCCACCACGCTGATCAGCACGCCGGCCAACGCGGCCGACCCCGTCGACGTCAACATCCTCGGGATCAACGACTTCCACGGACGCATCAAGTCCAACGGGGTCGAGGCGGGCGCTGCGGTCCTTGCCGGTGCCGTCGACCAGATCCGGACGGCTCACCCGAACACCATCTTCGCCGCCGCCGGCGACCTGATCGGGGCTTCGACCTTCGAGTCCTTCATCGCCCACGACAAGCCGACCATCGACGCGCTCAACGAGGCCGGACTCGAGGTCTCCTCCGTGGGCAACCACGAGTTCGACCAGGGCTACCGCGACCTCGTCGACCGCGTCATGGCGCCGGCCTCGGCGAGCAACCCCGACGGTGGCGCGGCCTGGAAGTACATCGGCGCCAACGTGAAGATGAAGGCGTCCGGCAACCCCGCCCTCGACCCGACCTACGTCAAGGACGTCGGCGGCGTGCAGGTCGGCTTCATCGGAGCCGTGACCGAGCACCTGCCCGAGCTCGTGTCCCCGGGCGGCATCGCCGACATCCAGGTGACCGACATCCCGACCGCGGTCAACGCCGAGGCCAACGCGCTCGAGGCGGACGGTGTCGACGTCATCGTGCTGCTCGTCCACGAGGGTGCCCCGAACACCGACTGCGCGACCATGGACGACGACCCGACCTCCGACTTCGGCAGCATCGTCACCGGCGTCAACGACAAGGTCGACGCCATTATCTCCGGCCACACGCACCTGGCCTACAACTGCAAGTTCCCGGTCGCCGGCTGGGCCGGCCGCCCGGTCACCGAGCGCCCGGTCGTCTCCGCGGGCCAGTACGGCTACAACCTCAACCAGCTCGACATCTCCGTCGACCCGGCCAGCGGCCAGGTCCTCAAGATCGACCAGAGCATCCTGCCGCTGACGACCAAGCAGGCCGACGGCACCTACAAGGCCAACTACCCGGTCGACGCGGCCACGAAGAAGATCGTCGACGACGCCGCCGCGAAGGCCGACGTCCTCGGCGCCGTGCCGCTCGGCGACATCGCCGGTCCGTTCAAGCGGGCGTCGCGGCCCAAGGCCGACAACAGCGGCACCGAGGAGAACCGCGGTGGCGAGTCCACCCTCGGCAACCTCGTCGCCGAGGCCCAGCGGTGGGCCACCGAGTCCCCGACGGCGGGCGGCGCGCAGATCGCGTTCATGAACCCCGGCGGCCTCCGTGCCGACATGCTCGGCAACGGCGACGCCTACCCCAAGGAGCTCACGTACAAGCAGGCCGCCAACGTCCAGCCGTTCGCCAACACCTTGGTCAACATGGACATGACGGGCACCCAGATCAAGGCTGCTCTCGAGCAGCAGTGGCAGCCGGCCGGCTCCTCGCGGCCGTTCCTGCGCCTCGGTGTCTCGAAGGGCTTCAGCTACACCTACGACCCCGTCGCAAAGACGGTCACCGAGATGTGGCTCGACGGCAAGCCCGTTGCCGCGGACAAGACCTACTCGGTCACGGTGAACTCCTTCCTCTCCACCGGCGGCGACAACTTCGCGGCGTTCGCCACCGGCACGAACAAGCAGGACACCGGCAAGACGGACCTGCAGGGCATGGTCGACTTCATGGCCGAGTTCGCCTCGGACAAGGCGCTCCCGGTCGACACCAGCCAGCACGCGGTCGGCGTGGCGTTCCCGGCCGGCGCGCCTGCGGCGTACCACCCGGGCGACACCGTGGCCTTCACGCTGTCCTCGCTGGCGATGACCGGTGCCGGTGACGTCCAGGACTCCTCGGTGACGATCTCGCTGGGCGACAAGGTGCTCGGCACCGCTCCGGTCGACAACACCGTCGCTCCCGGCGCGCCCGACGACGAGGCCGGCACGGCCTCGGTGAGCGTCACGCTGCCCTCCGCGGTCGGCGCTCGCGAGCTGCGCGTCACCGGCGACAAGTCGGGCACCACCGTGCTGGTCCCGGTGATGGTGAAGAAGGCCGGCTCCACGGTCACCGCGACCGTGTCGCCGAAGACGATCGTCGCGAAGAAGACGCGCGCCACGGTCTCCGTCGAGGTGAGCAGCCCGTCCGGCGCATCTGGCAAGGTGCTCGTGCGGGTCGGCGGCCAGAGCCAGACCGTCAAGCTGACGGACGGCCGCGCCTCGGTCGAGCTGGCCGCGTTCCACAAGGCCGGCAAGAAGACCGTCACGGTCCGCTACCTCGGCAACGCCACGACGAAACGATCCATCACCACGGTGAAGATCACGGTCGTCAAGTAGCAAGCACCACCTCGTTCTCGGGGCCCGTCGTGAGGCGGGCCCCGGGAACGGGCTCAACCCCTCACCCCCTCGGAAGGTTCCCCATGTCCACGACGCCTCGGGCGTCGCGGCGAGGCCTGGCGGTCGCCGCCACCCTCGCCGCGGCGGTCACCGGTCTCACGCTGGCCCCGCTCCCCACCGCCCAGGCCGCGAGCACCGGCCTGGTCATCAGCGAGGTCTACGGCGGCGGAGGCAACTCCGGCGCCACCCTCACCCACGACTTCATCGAGCTCTACAACCCCACCTCCGCGCCGATCAGCGTCAACGGCATGTCGGTGCAGTACCGCAGCAGCGGCTCCACGAGCGCCGCCACCGGCGTGACCCCGCTGAGCGGCTCGGTCCCGGCCGGTGGCCACTACCTGATCCAGGAGGCCGTCGGCACTGGCGGTACGACGGCGCTGCCCACCCCGGACGCGACCGGCACGATCGCGATGAGCGGGTCGGCCTTCACCGTCTGGCTGGCCACCGGCACGACCGCCCTGAACCCGGCCGCCGACGGCACCGCCGTACGCGACGGGATCGTCGACCTGGTCGGTGTCAACAGCAACACCTTCGAGACCGCCAAGGCCGCCGGGCTGAGCAACACCACCTCCAGCAGCCGGACCAAGGCCGACAACGACAACAACGCCGACGAGTTCACCGCCGGCGCCCCCGACCCGCAGGCCGCCGGTGGCACCACCGAGCCCCCCGCGGACGAGCCGACCGAGGCCACGATCGCCGAGGTCCAGGGCACCGGCGACACCTCGCCGCTCGTGGGCAAGACCGTCGTGACCCAGGGCGTCGTGACCGCGGCGTACCCCACCGGCGGCTACAACGGCTTCTACATCGAGACGCCCGGCGACCCCGACACCCCGGGCGCCTCGAGGTCAGCGAGTTCAACCAGACCACCGAGATCACGCCGGCCGCGGCCGACGTGGTCGTGCTCGACACCCCGCTCGGCACGGTCAGCCCCTTCGCGGCGCCGTGGAGCGAGCTCGACACCGCGGCGGAGAAGGAGTCGCACGAGGGTGAGCTGATCGCCCCGCAGGGTGCCTTCACCGTCAGCGACAACTACGACACCAACTACTACGCCTCGTTCACGCTGGCAGCCGGTGACCACCCGCTGGTGCAGCCCACCGACATCGTGGACGCCCAGAACACTGCCGCGGTGGCCGCCGTCCAGGCCGACAATGCGGCGCGCGCGATCACGCTCGACGACGGGGCGAGCATCAACTTCAACTCCGCCGCCAACAAGGGCACCCCGCTGCCGTGGCTCTCGCAGGACAACCCGGTGCGCATCGGGTCGTCGGTGGAGTTCCACCAGCCGCTCGTGCTCGAGTTCCGCAACAGCATGTGGAACCTGCAGCCCACCCACCAGGTGACCGGTGCGGGCACGGACGTCGCGACCTTCAGCAACACCCGGACCGCGGCTCCCGAGGCCGTGGGCGGCGACATCCGGCTGGCGACGTTCAACGTGCTCAACTACTTCCCGACGACCGGCGCCGACTACGAGGCCGCCGGCCTGGGGACCTGCACGTACTACAACGACCGCGCCGGCAACCACATCACGGTCAACCGCTGCGGGACCGACGCCTCGCCCGGTCCGCGCGGGGCGGCCGACGCCGCCAACCTGGCGCGCCAGCAGGCCAAGATCGTCGCCGCGATCGACCACCTCGGCGCGAGCATCGTCTCGCTGGAGGAGATCGAGAACTCGGTGAAGTTCGGCCTCGACCGGGACCACGCCGTCGCCACGCTCGTCGACGCCCTCAACGCCGACGCGGGCGCGGGCACCTGGGCCTACGCGCCGTCGCCCGCCGCGGCCGACCTGCCGGCCCTCGCCGAGCAGGACGTCATCCGCACGGCGTTCATCTACAAGCCCGCCGACGTCACGCTCGTCGGCCCGTCGCGCGTGCTCACCGGCTCGGCGCCGTTCGCCGACGCCCGCGAGCCGCTCGCCCAGGGCTTCAAGGCCACCGGTGCGCCCGACTCCGACGCGTTCGCGGTGATCGTCAACCACTTCAAGTCCAAGGGCTCCGGCGTCGACGACGGCACCGGCCAGGGCAACGCCAACCCCGACCGCGTCGCCCAGGCCGAGGCGCTCAGCGACTTCGCCGACCAGGTGGCCACCGACCTCGACACCGACGCGGTGTTCCTGACCGGCGACTTCAACTCCTACACCCAGGAGGACCCGCTGCAGGTGCTGTACGCCGACGGCTACGACAACCTCGAGTCGACGACCGACCCGCAGGAGACGACGTACAGCTTCGACGGGCTCGCCGGCTCGCTCGACCACGTGCTCGCCAGCCCGGCGGCCGCGGCCATGGTGACCGGCGTCGACATCTGGAACATCAACGCCGACGAGTCGATCGCGTTCGAGTACAGCCGCTACAACTACAACGCGACCGACTTCTACGCACCCACGCCCTACCGGGCCTCCGACCACGACCCGGAGGTCGTCGGCATCGACCTGCCGGCGATCGGTCCCAAGCCCTCGACGGTGAGCGCCGAGGACGTCACGGTCGTCTACAGCAAGGAGCGCCCGGAGATCCCGGTGACCGTCACTGCGGACGGTGTCGTGCCGACCGGCACGGTCGAGGTCCTCGACGGTGATCGGGTCCTCGGAACTGCCACCTTGTCGGACGGTTCTGCCGTCGTCGTCCTGCCGAAGAAGTCGCTCAAGCGTGGGACGTATGAGCTGACGGTGAGCTACGCCGGTGACGACGCCGTCGCGGGCGGCACCACCACGGTGACCGTGCGCGTCACCAACCCCGCCGGGCACTGATCACGACGTTGACCCGCCCGAAACTTTCGGGCGGGTCAACGTCCACGCAGGTCGAACGCCGCGCGCACGAGGGCCAGGTGACTGAACGCCTGCGGGAAGTTGCCGATCATCCTCGTGTGCGCGGCGTCGTACTCCTCGGGAAGGAGCCCGACGTCGTTGGCCAGGCCGCAGAGCCGGTCGAAGAGCGCGTGCGCGTCGTCGGTGCGGCCGGCGCGGGCGTACGCCGACACCAGCCAGAACGAGCACGCCAGGAACGGGTGCTCACCGCCGGGCAGGCCGTCGACGCCTGACTCGGTGCGGTAGCGCAGCACCAGCCCGTCACGGACCAGGTCCTCCTCGACGGCGCGGATGGTGCCCAGCATGCGCGGGTCGTCACCGGCGACGAAGCCGATCTGGGGGAGCACCAGCAGCGAGGCGTCGACCTCGGTGGTGTCGTAGTGCTGGACGAACGTCCCGCGCCCGGCGTCGTAGCCGCGCTCGAGGACCTCGGCGTGCACGGTGTCGCGCAGCTCGCGCCACTCCTCGACCGGCCCGTCGAGGTCGAAGTCCTCGACGGCCCGCACGGCGCGGTCGAACGCCGCCCACACCATGGCCTGGGAGTGGGTGAAGTGCTGCTGGGGCCCGCGGATCTCCCACAGCCCGTGGTCGGGCTGCTGCCAGGTCCTGGCCAGGCTCTCGATCAGCGCGCGCTGCAGCGCCCACGCGCTCCTGTCGGCGTGCCCGGTCGCCTGGCGGACCTGCTCGAGGGCGATCATCACCTCGCCGAGCACGTCGAGCTGGCGCTGGAGGGACGCGCCGTTGCCGATGCGCACCGGCCGCGAGTCGGCGTAGCCCGGCAGGTGGGGGAGGTCCAGCTCGGTCAGGCGCCGGCTCCCGTCGACCGCGTAGACGATCTGCAGGTCGCCGGGGTCACCGGCCACGGCGCGCAGCAGCCAGCCACGCCACAGCTGGGCCTCGGCGGTGTAGCCCGCCTCGATCAGGGCGCCGATGGTGAGCGCCGCGTCGCGCAGCCAGCAGAACCGGTAGTCCCAGTTGCGCTCGCCGCCAGGGTCCTCGGGCAGGGACGTCGTCGGCGCTGCGACGATGCCGCCGGTCTGGGCGTCGGTGAGCAGGCGCAGCGTCGACAGCGAGCGGCGCACGAGGTCGGGGTGCGGCATGTCGCTGCGGCAGCGCTCGGCCCACCGCTCCTCCTCCGCGATCGCGGCCGCGACGCGCTCGTCGATCGCGCCGAGGCCGCGGAGCGGCACGTGCGAGGGCAGCCAGGTCGTGGAGAAGGTGAGCACGGCGCCCTCGGCCACGTCGAACTCGTCGCTGTGCCGGTGGTCGCTGGCCCGGGGGAGCCGCGGTCCACGCAGCACGAGCCGGTCGGGGCCGCCGATCGCGGTGATCACCGCCTCGCCGTCGACGGTCTCGCGGCGCACCCACGGCACGATCGCGCCGTAGTCGAGCCGGACGATCCACTCGTGGCGCATCCGCACCGTGCCGCGCACGCCACGCACCCGGCGGACCACGTCGGCGCGGCCGTCGTACGGCGGCATCACGTCGGTGAGCGCCACGACCCCGTCCGGGGTCGTGAAGGTCGTCTCGAGCGCCGACGACGCGCCGACGTAGCGGCGGCTCACCTCGTAGTCGCCCACCGGGCACAGCTGCCAGTGACCGTGCTCGTCGGTGCCGAGCAGGCCGGCGAAGCAGGCCGAGGAGTCGAAGCGCGGCAGGCAGAGCCAGTCGATGGACCCGTTGGTGCCGACGAGTGCACCGGTCTGCCGGTCGCCGATGAGTGCGTAGTCCGCGATCGGGAGCGCCATGGTTGCGAGGCTAGCCTTGCCCGTGTGACGCCCCCCTCGCACGAGCCCGAGCTGCTCACCCGCGTGCACCTGCTGCTGCGCGCCGGCGGCAGCACGATCGCGACGGCCGAGTCGTTGACCGGAGGGCGGCTCTCGGTGGCGCTCACCGACGTCCCCGGCGCTTCGGAGACCTACCTCGGCGGCGTGGTGACCTACGCGACCGAGATCAAGGCGTCGTTGCTCGAGGTCGACCAGTCGATCATCGACCAGCACGGCGTGGTGTCCGCCGAGTGCGCGCGAGCCATGGCCTCGGGCGTGCGGGCGCTGATGGGCGCGACGTACGGCCTCTCGACGACGGGCGTCGCGGGGCCGACCGAGCAGGAGGGCAAGCCGCCGGGCACGGTCTTCGTCGGGATCGCCGGGCCGGGCCTGCTCGAGGCGGTCGCGCTGGAGCTCAGCGGGGACCGCGGCGCCATCCAGGCGCGCACCTGCCAGGAGGCGTTCGAGGCGCTCGAGGCGGTCCTGCGGCGGGAAGAAACGTCCCTCCGGTAGCGTTGTTCGCACACAGCTCGACCCGGCAACGACCCAGGAGGCGCGCATGGTGCTGTTCCGTCGGCTTCTCGGCGACGTGCTCCGCGACCTGCGCATGCAGCGCGGCATGACGCTGCGCGAGGTCTCCGCCGAGGCCCGGGTCAGCCTGGGCTACATCTCCGAGATCGAGCGCGGCCAGAAGGAAGCCTCCTCCGAGCTGCTCGCCTCGCTGTGCTCGGCACTCGACGTGCCGCTCTCGGACGTGCTGCGCGAGGTCTCCGACGCGGTCGCCCTCGAAGAGGCCGCCGCGGCGCTCGCGGTCGTGCCCGCCGCCTGAGCCCGTCTCAGTCGGCCGGCGTCGCCCGCCGGGGCTGGCAGGACGGGCACCAGTACGCGATGCGCTCCCGGCCCGGCTCGCCGAGCTGGTCGTGGACGATCGTCGTCCGGCACCGCAGGCAGCGCTCGCCCGAGCGTCCGTAGACCCACAGGCTCCGGCCCCGGCGCTTGTCGCCGGTGGTGCAGATCTGGGGCAGGTGCCGGTTCTGGTCGAGCATCGAGCGCGCCAGCCGGACCATGCGCAGCGGGTCGGCGACCACGGCCACCGGGTCCCGCGGGTCGTAGCCGGTGAGGAAGCACAGCTCGGTGCGGTAGATCGTGCCGATGCCGGCCAGGTTGCGCTGGTCGAGCAGCGCTTCGCCCAGGGGCCGGCTCGGGTCGGCGGTGAGCCGGCGGACCGCCTCCTGGTCGTCCCAGTCGGGCCCCAGCAGGTCGGGACCGAGGTGTCCGACGAGATCGTCCTCCCGCTCGCGGGGCACCAGGTCGACGACGCCGAGCTGGAACCCGACGGCGCTGCGGGTGCCGACGTCGAGCACCACGCGCGCGAGGTGGGCGGGCTTGCTCCACCGTTCGCCGGGCCGGTAGACGCGCCAAGAGCCCTCCATCTTGAGGTGGGTGTGCAGCGTCCAGTCCTGGTCGTGACGGATGCGGGTGAGCAGGTGCTTGCCGCGCGAGACGGTCTCGAGGACCGTGCCGCCGGAGAGGTCCGCCGTGGCGTGCTGGGGCACCCGCAGGTCGGTGCGCACCAGTCGATGTCCGTCGAGGGCCCGGCGCAACCGCTCGGCGGTGCGCCAGACGGCGTCTCCCTCAGGCACCGGCGACCGTCCGCAGCCGCAGGCCCTTGGGAGTCGCGACGAACCCGGCCGCCTGCAGGGCCTCGCGCAGCGGCGTCGAGCCGGATCCGAGCAGCTGCTCGCCGTCGGCGCGCTCGACGGTCATCCGGCCCAGCGAGCCGCGGCGGGCGGCCTCGGCCAGCGAGGCGGCGGCGGGCGCGAGGAGCTCGGCGTCGTCGGACCACGTCAGCAGCGTGCGGCCACCGCGCTCGACGTACATCGTGAGGACGCCGTCGACGAGCACCACGATCGCGCCCGCCTTGCGGCCGGGGCGGTGACCGCCCTCGCTGTCCGGCCACGGGAGCGCTGCGCCGTAGGGGTTGGCGGGGTCGGTGGCGGCCAGTGCCACTGCGGTGGGCTTGGCGTCGGGCGGCACCTCGGAGAACGTGCGGAGCCGGTCGACAGCGCCGGCCGTGCCGAACTGCGCCGCACCCAGCCCGGCCACGAAGTAGCCGCGCCGGCAGCGTCCGGAGTCCTCGAAGGCGGAGAGCACCTTGTAGACGGCGGCGAACCCGCCCGGCACCCGCTCGCTGACGACGGCTCCGCGCGTGACGACGCCGTGGCGCTCGAGCATGCGCTCAGCCGTGGCGTGCGCGCGTCGGGTGGCGTCGGTGTCGATCGTGGGCAGCAGCGCCCACCGGCCGGCGGTCTCGGGCGGGCCTGTGCGCAGCGGTCGGCCGACGCGTGGTGGCGGCCGCCGGGTGCGGTGGGCGGGGGTGCCGGAGCGGGTGAGCGCGCGCAGCGGCGTCAGCGTGTCGTTGCTGATGCGGCCGGCCCAGACGAGGTCCCACAGCGCCGTGGACAGCGCGCTGTCGTTGGTCGATCGCACGGCGTCGGAGAGCTGGCGGAAGAACCAGGCACCACCAGGGGCGAGGGCGTCGAGGACCGCCTGGTGCAGCTCGGAGTGCTCGAACGGCTGGGGCTCGGGGAGCGTGAGGTGCGCCTGGTCGGCGAGGTGGAGCGACACCCAGCCGTCGGAGCCGGGCAGCGCCGCG
Source organism: Nocardioides sp. (assembly GCF_024509035.1). Taxonomy (GTDB): domain Bacteria; phylum Actinomycetota; class Actinomycetes; order Propionibacteriales; family Nocardioidaceae; genus Nocardioides. Next base: position 30,124 of record NZ_JANINT010000019.1, read on the forward strand.
TGGCCGGCCCACACGACCTCGCCGGAGGCGGTGAGCTCATCGAGGTAGGACGGCTCGTAGCCGCGCACCCGGGAGGCGAGCACGAGCGGCTCGAGCGCGGAGGCGGGCACGGCGCACCCTGCGAGCTGGTCGATGGTCGTGAGGACGCCGTCGACGCCACGACGCCCCCGACCGGTGGAGCCCGTGGCGACCTGCTGCCACGCGCCGAGGAACCGACCGAGTGCCTCCGGCTCGACCGGCTCGATCTCCTGGCGCAGCCGCGCCAGCGAGCGACGCCGCAGCCGGCGCAGCACCTCGGCGTCGCACCACTCGGCGCCCGCGCCCGAGGGGCGGAACTCGCCGTCGAGGACGCGACCCTGGGCGGCCAGCCGCTGCAGGGTCTGGCGCACCACGGCCGCGCCCAGGCCGAGCCGCGCGGCGACCTCGTCGGCGGTGAAGGGGCCGTGGGTGCGGGCGTGGCGGGAGACCAGGTCGGCCAGGGGGTCGGCCACCGGCTCGGCGAAGACATCGGCGACCCCCGGCGGCACCGGGACACCGAGCCCGTCGCGCAGCCGGCCGACGTCCTCGACCGCGGCCCACCGCTCCTCGCCGGCCATCCGGACCTGCACCAACCGGCGGCTCTCGGCGAGCGCATCGAGCCAGGCGGGTACGTCGGCGTCAGGCACGCTGCGGGCCGACACCTCGTCGGTGCTGAGCGGTCCGATCAGCCGGACCAGGTCGACCACGCCCTCGGGGTCGCGGGCGCGCCGGTCGGGAGCGAGCCGTTGGAGCTCGGCCTCGACCTCGGCGAGCACCTCGGGGTCGAGCAGCTCGCGCAGCTCGGCCCGCCCGAGCAGCTCGGCGAGCAGACCCTGGTCGAGCGCGAGGGCCGCGGCTCGGCGCTCCGCGATGGGGGAGTCGCCCTCGTACATGAACTGGGCGACGTAGCCGAACAGCAGGCTGCGGGCGAACGGCGAGGGCGACTGGGTCGAGACGTCGACGACCTGGATCTCACGTCGGTCGACCCCACGCATCAGGGCGAGCAGCGAGGGTAGGTCGTAGACGTCCTGGAGGCACTCGCGCACCGCCTCCAGCACGATCGGGAACGAGGGGTACTTGGCGGCGACCTCGAGCAGGGCGGCCGAGCGCTGCCGCTGCTGCCACAGCGGCGAGCGCCGGCCCGGGTCGCGACGGGGGAGCAACAGCGCCCGAGCGGCACACTCGCGGAACCGGGAGGCGAAGAGCGCGGAGCCGCCGACCTCGGTGGTGACGATGCCCTCGATCTCGTCGGCGTCGAACACGATGACCTCACCGCTGGGCGGCTCGGCCTCGGTGTCGGGGATGCGGATGACGATGCCGTCGTCGGAGGCGACGGCCTGGCCGTCGACGCCGTAGCGCTCGCGCAACCGGGCGTTGATCGCCAGCGCCCACGGCGCGTGCACGGGTGTGCCGTAGGGGGAGTGGACCACCAGGCGCCAGTCGCCGAGCTCGTCGCGGAAGCGCTCGACGAGCAGCGTGCGGTCGCTCGGCAGCACGTTGGTGGCCTCGAGCTGCTCGTGGAGGTAGGTGAGCAGGTTGCCGGCGGCGTACTCGTCGAGTCCGTCGCGTACGGCGCGAGCGGTGGCCTGCTCGCGCGGCAGCGCCACCAGCTCGCGGGTGAAGGCGCCGATCGCCGCGCCCAGCTCGGCCGGGCGGCCGAGCGCGTCACCCTTCCAGAACGGCAGCCGGCCGGGGATGCCAGGCGCCGGGGTCACCAGCACCCGGTCGTGGGTGATGTCCTCGATGCGCCAGCTGGTCGCTCCGAGCGCGAAGATGTCGCCCACACGCGACTCGTAGACCATCTCCTCGTCGAGCTCGCCGACCCGGCGACCGGGGCCGGTGCCGCCGACGAGGAAGACGCCGAACAGGCCGCGGTCGGGGATGGTGCCGCCGCTGGTGACGGCCAGCCGCTGGGCGCCGGGCCGGCCGGTGAGCATGCCGGTGACGCGGTCCCAGACGATGCGCGGGCGCAGCTCGGCGAACTCGTCGGAGGGGTACCGCCCGGCGAGCAGGTCGAGGGTCGCGTCGAAGGCGCTGCGCGGCAGCTGGGTGAAGGGGGCGCTGCGTCGGACGAGGTCGAAGAGCTCGTCGACTCCCCAGGCGTCCACGGCCGTCGCGGCCACGACCTGCTGGGCGAGGACGTCGAGCGGGTTGGCGGGGACCCGCATCGACTCGATCGCGCCGGTGCGCATCCGCTCGACGGCGACTGCGGTCTGGGCGAGGTCGCCGCGGTGCTTGGGGAACAGCACTCCACGGGAGACCTCGCCGACCTGGTGGCCGGCGCGGCCGACCCGCTGCAGCGCGCTGGCCACGCTGGGCGGGCTCTCGATCTGGACGACCAGGTCGACAGCGCCCATGTCGATGCCGAGCTCGAGGCTGCTGGTCGCGACCACGCAGGGCAACCGGCCGCGCTTGAGGTCGTCCTCGATCAGCGCGCGCTGCTCCTTGGACACCGAGCCGTGGTGGGCCTTCGCGATCACGGTCTCGGCGCCCTCGGTCTGCCCCGACTGCGCCATCACCTGGGCGGGGCTCGATCCGCCCTCGGCCAGCTCGCCACCGGCCCGCTCCGTGGCGATCTCGTTGAGCCGGGCTGTGAGCCGCTCGGCCAGCCGGCGGGAGTTGGCGAAGACGATCGTGGAGCGGTGCTGCTCGACGAGGTCGACGACCCGCTCCTCGACGTGCGGCCAGATCGACTGGGCGCGCTGGGGATCCTCGTCGTCCTCGTCGTACTCGCCCGGAGCCGTCATGTCCTCGACCGGGACGACGACGCGGAGGTCCCACTGCTTCTCGCTCGGGGGCGCCACGATCTCGACGGGGGCGGTGCCTCCCAGGAACCGCGCGACCTCCTCGAGCGGTCGCACGGTCGCGCTCAGCCCGATGCGCTGGGCGGGCCGCTCCAGCAGCGCGTCGAGGCGCTCGAGGCTGACGGCGAGGTGGGCGCCGCGCTTGCCGCCGGCGACCGCGTGGACCTCGTCGACGATGACGGTCTCGACGCCGCGCAGGGACTCGCGGGCCTGGCTGGTGAGCATGAGGAACAGCGACTCGGGCGTGGTGATCAAGATGTCCGGTGGCGCCGTCGTGAGCTTGCGCCGGTCGGCCGCGGCCGTGTCGCCGGAGCGCACGCCGACCCGCACGTCCGGCACCGGGGTGCCGAGCCGGTCGGCGGTGTGGCGGATGCCGGTCAGGGGCGCGCGGAGGTTGCGCTCGACGTCGACGCCGAGAGCCTTGAGCGGGGAGATGTAGAGGACGCGGCAGCGGTGGCGCTTGTCCTCAGGCGGCGGGGTGGTCAGCAGCCGGTCGAGGCTCCACAGGAACGCGCTGAGCGTCTTGCCGGACCCGGTCGGGGCGACCACGAGCGCGTGCCGCCCGGCGCCGATCGCCTCCCACGCGCCCTCCTGGGCAGGCGTGGGCGTCGCGAACGCCGCACCGAACCAGGTGCGGGTGGGCTCGCTGAAGCGGTCGAGGGCTGGCACCCGACCATCTTTGCTCACGGCACCGACAACGGGCGCGGGCCGGCGTCAGCGGGGCGGCAGGTGGAGCCTCGGCACCGCCGGCTCGCCGACGAGCGGCATCGGCACCGGTCGCGGGCCGTGCGGGCGCACGTGCGGGATCGGGACCGGGGGGAGCCCGCGCGGTCGGGCGTGCGGCATCGGCACGGGACGGCTGGGGCCGGGGAGGAGCAAGGGGTGGGGAGCGGGCCGCGGGGTCGCCGGGAGTGTGGCCCGAGGTGTGACCGGCGCCGGGGTCGGGGTCGACGGCGTCGACGGCGGCGTCGGGGCGGCGGACTGGGCGCCCGCGGAGACGCCAGGGGCGAGCACGCCCACGGCGAGGACCAGCGCAGCGAGCGCAGGCAGCCTCCTCATGTGACCGATCGTAGCTCCGGGGCGGCCTGCTGAGGGGCCACTCGCGCGCCGGTCGAGCCGCCCGGCCACTGGACGACGAGCACCGTCCCGAGCACGAGGGCGCCGCCGAGCGCCTGCTGGAGCGACAGGGACTCGCCGAAGACCAGAGCGGCGCTCGCGACCGTCACGACCGGCTCGACGATCGACAGCAGCGCCGCCACCGACGGACCGACCCGGGCCAGCCCGGCGAAGAACAGCAGGATCGCGCCGACGGTGCTCACCAGGGCGATCAGCGCCAGCCAGAGCCACCCCTGGGCCGCGAAGCCGAGATCGGGTACGCCGTGCACGGCCGACCACACCCCGAACGTGCCGAACGCCCCGCAGCACACGAGGGTGGCGAAGGCCAGCGGGTCGGCGCCGGCCACCCGGTCGCCGACGAGGATGTAGCAGGTGTAGACGACCGCCGAGCCCAGGGCGCACGCCGACCCGGCGAGGTCGAAGCTGCCCGATGAGGCGCCGCCGAGCACAAGCGCGACTCCGCCGAGCGCGACGACCACACCGAGCGAGCGCCGCCGGGTCGCGCGCTCGCGGCGGGTGAGCACGGCCATCACCATCACCAGCAGCGGGTAGACGCTGAAGACCAGCGCCACCTGGGAGGCGTCGACCCGGGTCAGCGCGGCGAAGTACAGCCCCGCCTGCAGGGCGTAGCCGACCGCCCCCATCAGCAGTCCGGCGACGACCGCCTGCCGCCCGAGGCCGCGCAGCCGCCCGCGGGCCTGCGCGATGAGGAGCAGCAGCAGGCCGGCGAGTCCGAACCGGACGAGCAGGAGGGCCTCGAGGGAGACGCCGTCGTCGTACGCGAGCTTCGCGAAGACCGCCATCACGCCGAACCCGACGGCGGAGAGGAGGCACGCGATCGATCCCATGCGTCCAGTGTCCGGGCCACCATTGTTCAGGTCCATCGCGAATGTCTGCGGTCAATTGTTCAGTTATCGTGAACAGATGATCGACCTCCGCAGGCTCCGGCTGCTCCGCGAGGTCCACGTGCGGGGCACGCTGCACGCAGCGGCCGAGGCGTTGGGGTACACGCCGAGCGCGGTCTCCCAGCAGCTCTCCGTGCTCGAGCGCGAGGCGGGGGCGCCGCTGCTCGAGCGGGTGGGGCGCAAGGTCCGGCTCACCGAGGCGGGGCAGGTGCTGGTGGTCCACGCCGACGCGCTGCTCGAAGGCGTCGACGCGGCCGCCGCCGAGGTCGCGGCCGTGAGCGCGGGTCGGCTGGCCGGGGTCGTCCGGGTCGCGGCGTTCCAGTCGGCGTTCCTGCGGATCGTGGCCCCCACGGTCGCCGCGCTGGCCGAGCAGCACCCGGCGATCCGGGTGGAGGCCACCGAGCGCGAGGTCGAGCAGGGCGTGCCCGAGCTGCGGCTGCACCGGCTCGACGTCGTCGTCGGCGACGAGTACGAGGACCAGCCCCGAGCGATCCATCCCGAGCTGCAGCGCGAGGTCGCCCTGCGCGAGCGGATCACCATCGTCCTGCCGGCGGGTCACCCTCTGGCGGCCGCGCGGCGGATCCGGCTGGCGGACCTCGCCGACCTGCCGTGGGCCGCGTGCCAGCCCGGCACCGGCCACCACGAGATGCACCTGCGGGCCTGCCGCCAGATCGGCGGCTTCGAGCCCGACATCCGCTACACCTCCGACGACTTCCTGATCCTGCTGGAGATGGTGCGTACGACGGGCGCCGGCGCGTTGCTGCCCGACCTGGTCGTCGGGTTCGACCCGCCCGGTGTCGTCGCCCGGCCGTTCGCCTCCGGCGGCGTCGGGCGCGAGGTCTTCCTGCTCACCCGGCGTTCGCGGACGCCCACCGTGCAGGCGGTCGTCGACGGGTTGGTCGTCGCCGCGGGTGCAGCTGCGCCGGCGCGCTGAGGCGCGGCGTGTTGGCGACGCGCGCGCCGCTGTGGCCGGTAGGAACGGGAGATGCCTTCTCGGAGACGACCCGCCCGATGACGACCACCGACTACGACGCGTTCGCCACGGCGTACTCGATCGAGAACGAGTCCAACCTCTTCAACGCCCACTACGAGCGCCCTGCGATGCTGGGCCTCGCTGGTGACGTCGAGGGGCGGCGGGTCCTCGACGCCGGGTGCGGCTCCGGCCCGCTGACGGCGCAGCTCCGAGCACGAGGAGCCGTCGTGAGCGGGTTCGACGCCAGCGCTGCGATGGTGGACCTGGCGCGGCAGCGACTGGGGCAGGACGCCGACCTGCGGGTCGCGGACCTCGCCGCTCCGCTCCCGTACGCCGATGGCGAGTTCGACGACGTCCTCGCCTCCCTGGTGCTGCACTACCTCGAGGACTGGACCCGGCCGCTCGCCGAGCTGCGTCGGGTGCTGAAGCCCGGCGGCCGCCTGCTGGTGTCGGTGAACCACCCCGGCGCGTACCCGATCGTGCACCCCGACGGCGACTACTTCGCGGTGACGGAGTACTCCGAGGACTACACGTTCGACGGCCAGGTGGTCTGGTTGACGTTCTGGCACCGACCGCTCCACGCGATGACCGACTCCTTCGCGCGCGGCGGGTTCCGGATCGTCAGCCTGAGCGAGCCGCCGCCGGCACCCGACGCCCCGGTGGAGGTGCTGCCACCGGGTCTGCGGCCCGGGCAGTCGTTCCTGTGCTTCCTGTTCTTCGTCCTCGAGGCCGTCTGACCTCGCACGTCGGTCGCGTCGTGGCGCGGGTCACCCCCTGGCGCCCTGACGACCCCGAGCATGATGGAGGCATGGGACTGCTGCGCGTGGTGCTCAACGTCGTCTGGCTGGTCTTCGGAGGCATCTGGCTCGCCCTGGCCTACGTGGTCGCCGGTGTCATCTGCTGCATCCTCGTCGTCACGATCCCCTGGGGCATCGCGTCGTTCCGGATCGCCAACTACGTCCTGTGGCCGTTCGGTCGCACGGTGGTGAGCAGGCCGACGGCCGGTGTGGGATCACTGCTCGGCAACGTGGTCTGGATCCTCGTCGCCGGCATCTGGCTGGTGATCGGCCACATCGTCACCGCGATCGCGCAGGCGGTGACGATCATCGGGATCCCCTTGGCGATCGCGAACCTCAAGGTCATCCCCGTGACCCTGGCGCCCCTGGGCAAGGAGATCGTCCCGAGCGACCGGCCGTTCGTGACCGCGTACGGCGCCTACCGGCCGTCCTAGGAGCTTTCTCGAGCAGCGTCGTCGCCAGGCAGCCGCCCGATCTCGACGACCGCACGCCCCGAGCGCGGGCAGCACCAGGTCGCGCGGCTGTCGACGACGACCGGCGTCATCGGATGGTTGTCGGGATGCTCGGGGCACCGCGGCCAGTTCGTGGGCCGGCGGGCCGCGCAGAGCTCCTCGACCGCCCACTCCTGCACCTGGTCGGCGAGGTGGACGACCTGCTCGGCCGGCGGCAGCGCGGTGTCGAGCCAGACGCCCGTCCCCGAGCCGTCGGGCGCCCAGAGGCATGCCGACTCGGCGCCCGGCCAGTCCTGCCAGTCGGAGGGCTCCACGCGCGGAGCGGGGATGTCCGTCAGGTCGTGCAGGATGCGGTCGAGAGCCCGCCCCAGGTGCTCACCGAGCCTGCGCTCGTCACTCACGGGTGCATCAGAACCCGACGGCTGCCGTCGGCGCCACGTCGGTGCGCATCGCCCGCCACAGCTCGCGTACGGCGCCGGGCCGCTGCTCGGCGACGAGACCGGCCCGCTGCTGGGCGAGCAGGTTGCCGCCGCCGAGGTAGGCCGCGCCGAGCACCGCGACGTCGAGGGCCAGGTCGGCCGCGGCGTCGGTGCGCTCGACGCTGGCTGCACCGGCGGCGTCGGCGACGAGGCGCCAGGTGCCGTCGTTCCAGGGAGCGGCCGTGTCGGCGACCTGCACGACGACGTCGCACGGCGCGGTCCACGCGCGGTCCTGCAGCGCGGCGGGCAGGTCGACCAGCCGCACCCAGAGCCCGTCGTACACCCCGACGTCGGAGGCACCGCGCGGCCCCCCGGCCCAGGAGAGCAGCGGGTCGTCAGCGCCGACCGCGCCGACCTTGACCGAGGACACCAGGTCGAAGTCGACGATGCGCCGCATCAGCGCCAGGCGTGCCGCCGGCTCGCCGACGACGGCCCAGACCTCCAGCGAGCTGGCCGGCCGCGCCTTCTCCCACTTCTCGTGGCGGCGGAACAGCGCGCACCCGACGTCCACGCCGTCGCGCTGGGCGAACAGCACCCGCCAGGGCTCCTTGCCGCGCAGGTGCTCGGGCAGCTGGAGGCAGATGCGCTCCCAGTAGCCGAGGTCGCCCACGACCGCACCGAGGTCGGCCTGGGCCAGGAAGCACTCGCGCAGCCGGGCCGGCACGCCGTCGTCGGCGACCGAGACCATCCGGGTGGTGAGGGCGCCGGCCGCCTCGTCGAGGTGGGGGGCCGTCATCGTCGTGCCGCGTCCCAGCGAGACCTCGAGCTCGAGCGACGCGAGGCCGTAGCCGTGGCGGCCGTAGATGGCCGGCTCGCTCGCGTGCAGCGCCGAGACGTGCACGCCCTCGGCACGCGTCTGCTCGAAGTGGTGGCGCAGCATCGCGGTCAGCACTCCCTTGCGCCGCTGGTCGGGGTGGACGCCCACCCAGGTCAGCCCGGCGCACGGGACCTGGCGCAGACCTGCGTCCGGGCCCGGGATCGACAGCGTCATGGGGTAGACGCCGTAGACGCCGGCGTACGTCGACGGGTCCGCGTCCGGCACGTCGACGGCGAAGCGGTGCTCGGGTGCGAGGCCGGTGAGCTGCAGGTCGGTCGGCGCCGCCGGGACCTCGGCGAACCAGACGAGCTGGTCGGTGGCGAGGTAGCGGTCGGCGTCGGTGGCGCGGCCCACCTGGATCGGATCGGTGCTCATGGCCTCAAGCCAACCGCTCGGCGCGGGCCCGCAACAACCGGATTGATTTACGCTCGCCGGCGTGACGGCCCCCCACCAGCTCTCCCGCGCCGACGCACGCCGGATCTCGGTGCGAGCGCAGCTGCTCGACGTCGCGCGGCCGACCGACGTCACCGAGGTCCTGCGGCACCTGACGATGCTGCAGCACGATCCGATCAGCGCGGTCGCGCCGAGCGCCGACCTGGTGCTGTGGAGCCGGATCGGCTCGGCGTACGACCCCGGCGAGCTGCGCGACGCCCTCGACGAGCAGCGGGTCATCGACCTCCACGGCCTGCTCCGCCCGGCCGAGGACCTCGCGCTGTTCCGTGCCGAGATGGCGCAGTGGCCCGGCGCCGGCGAGCTGCGCGAGTGGCAGGAGCAGCGCGTGGCGTGGGTCGAGGCCAACGAGGCGTGCCGCCTCGACCTCCTCGCGCGGCTGCGCGCCGACGGCCCGCTGCCGGTGCGGGACCTGCCCGACACCTGCGAGGTGCCGTGGGGAAGCAGCGGGTGGACGAACAACAAGAACGTCCAGCGGATGCTGGGTTTCATGGTGCAGCGCGGCGAGGTCGCAACGGCCGGCGGCTGGGGCAAGGACCGGCTCTGGGACCTCGCCGAGCGCGTCTACCCCGACGACCCGGTGCCGCCGGTCGAGGAGGCCGACCGGATCCTCCGCGAGCGGCGGCTCCGTGCGCTCGGCATCGCTCGGCCGCGCGTCGCCGAGGCGCCCGGAGAGCCCTACGCCGTGGGCGACGCCGGCGAGCCGGCCGTGGTCGAGGGAGTCAAGGGGGAGTGGCGGGTCGACCCGTCGTACCTCGACGGCGGCCCGTTCGAGGGTCGCGCCGCGCTGCTGTCGCCGTTCGACCGCCTCGTCGCCGACCGCAAGCGGCTGGCCGAGCTCTTCGAGTACGAGTACCTGCTGGAGATGTACAAGCCTGCGGCGAAGCGGCGTTGGGGCTACTACGCGCTCCCCGTCCTGTACGGCGACCGCCTGGTCGGCAAGCTCGACGCGACCGCCGACCGGGCGGCCGGCGTGCTGCGAGTGACGGCCCTGCACGAGGACGAGCCACTCACCGCCGAGATGCGCGCGGCGGTCGATGCCGAGATCGGCGACCTCGCCCGCTGGCTCGGACTCGAGGTCTCGGCGACCTAGCTCCGGTGCGACGCACCTGACGCATCTGTCGTGCTCGGGCCGATTCCGCGACACCTGCGTCAGGTGCGTCGCTGACCCGGCGCGCCCCAGTCGACCTAGATCGACTCCTCGACGACCGCGTCCAGCTCGACCTCGACCTTCCAGCGGGGATCGAGCAGGCCCGCGACGACCACCATCGTCGAGGCCGGCCGCACCTCGCCGAAGACCTCGCCGTGCACGGCGCCGATCGCGTCGCCGTCGGCGGCCGACACGACGTACTGACGGGTGCGCACGACGTCGGCGACCGACCCGCCGAGCTCGGTGAGCGCGGCGAGGCAGATCTCCCAGCACCGCCGGGCCTGGACAGCCGGGTCGGGGTCGACGGTGCCGTCCGGCCACACGGGGGCGGTGCCGCTGACCGCGACCGTCGAGCCGACCCGTACGGCGCGGCTGAACCCGATGGAGGCCTCGAACGGCGACCCGGAGCGGGCCGAGGTGCGTGTCATGGGCGGCAGCCTAGGGGCGTCAGTCGTCCCAGCACGTCACCCAGAGGGCGGGCGTGTGGACCGACGGGTCGGCGAGGACGTCAGCGGCGCGGGACCGGCCGAGGTTCCACTCGAGCCAGTCGTCGTCGGCAGGCTCGCGATCGCCCAGCGCGCACTCGCGCAGCGCCGGGTCGACGCGGTCGAGCACCGGCACGGCGTCATCGGAGAGCCCGCGCAGGTAGGTCCAGTCGACGCGGCCGGTGTCGGCGTAGCGGTCCAGGTTGCGCTCGGCGATCCAGGCGTCCGGGTTGATCGCGGCCAGCGCCAGCAGCGCCACGACGCCGCTCAGGAGTGCGAACCGGGGGAGCCAGTCGGTCCGCAGCAGCGCGCCGCCGACCATCACCGCCAGCACGACCAGGCCGAGCCAACCCTCGAAGACGTCGACCAGCAGGCGGAGCCGGGTGAAGCCGTACGCCTCCTGGTAGAGGTTCATCCGATGCAGCGCCGAGCCGACGACGACCAGCGTCTGCAGGCAGAGCAGGCCGAGCGAGCCGCGCAGCCACATCCGGTCGGCGGTCGTGGCCAGGGGCGCCTTTCGCGCCGCCGCCCAGATCACCACGAGCGTCAGCGCCGTCGCGACCGTGAGCTGGCCGAAGCCCTGGTGGACGTACTCGGCATAGGTCAGCCCGGTCGTGCGTCGCAGGTAGTCGTGGCCGCCGAACACGACCGTCGCCTGGGCGATGAGCAGCGCCGCGAACACCGCGTTGACGACGACCACCGGCGCGAGCCACTCGAAGCGGTGGGCCACCGGCCGGGTCGGCGGCCCGTCGCGATCGACGACCGGCGGGTTGAGGGCGAGGTACGCCGCCGCGAGCACCGTGCCGGCGACAGCGACGGTGACGAACGCGCGCGCCACCAGCACGTCGGCGGTCAGGTCGGGCAGCAACGCGTCGACCCACTCGGCGAGCAACGCGTCGGCCGAGGCGAACAGCGCCCCGAACACCAGCAGTCCCAGTGCCGAGAGGGCCAGCGTGCGCAGCAGGGCCGCACCCCGGCCCAGGCCGGTGAGCACCGCCAGCGTGCGCCCCAGCCAGGGCAGTCCGCGCAGGCCGGCCAGTGGCCAGGCGAGCCCGGCGAGCACGAACCCGCCGAGGGTGCGGCCACCCGCGATCGCGCAGACGCACACCACAGCGCCCGCGAGGAGGCAGAGCACGACGATCCAGTCGGCGTCGCGCACGGCCGCGGTCGCGGCGAGCAGCACGCACAGGGCCGCGGAGGTGAGTGTGAACGGGTCGCGCCGGCGGGGGCTCGCGACCGCCACGACCGTGCCCGCGGCGAGCAGCACCAGCGCGGTGCCGATGCCGAGGTCGCGCTCGGGCAGCACGAGGCCGCCGAGCACGCCCACCGCGATCGCGCCGAGGAGCAGGGAGAGTCGGGCCGGAACGCCCCGGTCCGGCCAGGCGGGGCCGAACACGTCGTCGAGGACCGGCCGTGCAGGTACGGCGGCGGGCGAGGGTGTCGGAGCCGGTGCGGCCGGCGACGGTGGGACTGGCATGGGGTCCTCCTGCGTCGGGGACGGACGGTCGGGTGGTGAGAGGGGCAGGTCGACGCGCACCCGGGCGCCGGAACTGCCGGGGTCGGGGTCGACGAAGCGGATCGTGCCGCCGTGCAGGTCGCTCACCCAGCGGGCGATCACCAGGCCGAGACCGGTGCCGCCACCACTGTCACCGGCCGCGGCGAGGGTGCCGAACGGCTCGAAGACCCGCAGCCGGTCGTCGGGCCCGACGCCCGGCCCCTGGTCGTGGACCTCGAGCCGCAGGCGCTCGCCGTCGCGCTCGGCGGTGACCCGCACGACGCCACCTGCGGGGCTGTGCCGCGAGGCGTTGTCGAGCAGGTTGGCGACCAGCTGGTGCAGCCGGGCGGGGTCGGCGTGCAGGACCAGGTCGGCCGGCTCGACGGAGACGTCGTACGTCACCGGGCGCGCGAGCATGCCCACCTCGGCCACCGCGTCGTCGAGCAGCGTGGCCACCGCCACCGGCTCCGGGGTCAGCGGCGCCTTGCCGGCGTCGACACGGGCCAGGTCGAGGAGGTCGTCGACGAGCCCGGCCATCCGGGTGGCCTGGTCGAGCGCGGCTTGCAGCGAGGCCGGGTCACGCGGCCCCACTCCGTCCACGAGGTTGTCGAGGACCGCGCACAGTGCGGTCAGGGGCGTGCGCAGCTCGTGGCTGACGTTGGCGACCAGCTCGCGGCGCTGGCGGTCGACCGCGTCGAGGTCGCGGGCCATCGTGTTGAACGCGCGCGCCAGCGCGCCGACCTCGTCGCTGGAGGTGGCCGTGACGCGGACGGCGTAGTCGCCGGTGGCCATCCGCTGGGCGGCGCCGGTCATCTCGCGCAGCGGGGAGATCATGCCGACGGCGAGCAGCTGGGTGACCGCGAGCGCCAGCAGGATCGTCACCGGGATGCTCAGCCACACCGACACCCCGGCCGCGCGGCCGAGGCTGGCGACGGCGGCCGCGACCGTGACACTGACCGCGACGAGCAGGCCGAGCTTGACCTTGAGCGAGGCCACCCCGGCCAGTGGCTGCGGCGTCACGCCGGGCCTCCCTGGACGCCGTCCTCGAGGGCGTACCCGACGCCGTGGACCGTACGGATCCGCTCGGCTCCGACCTTGGCGCGCAGGCCCTTCACGTGGCTGTCGACCGTGCGGGTGCCCGACGCGCCCGGCCAGCCCCACACGTCGGCCATCAGCCGCTCGCGGGTCACCACGGTGCCGGGCTCGCGGGCGAGGCAGTGCAGCAGGTCGAACTCCGTGGGTGTCAGGTGCACCTCGTCGCGCTCGCGCCACACCCGGCGCGCGGCGGCGTCGAGCCGCAGGTCGGCGACCTCGATCGGTCGGCGGTCGGTCGCTGTCGTCGCCTCGGCGGCGAGCTCGGCGGCGCGCTCGACGCGACGCAGCAGTGCGGCGACCCGCGCCACGAGCTCGCGCATGCGGAACGGTTTCGTGAGGTAGTCGTCGGCGCCGACGCCGAGGCCCACGAGGATGTCGGCCTCGTCGGTGCGCGCGGTCAGCATCAGGACCGGCACCGGCCGGTCGCTCTGGATCCGCCGGCACACCTCGTAGCCGTCGTAGCCGGGCAGCATCACGTCGAGCACGACCACGTCGCACGGGTGGTCGGGCGCCTGCTCGGCGTACGTCGCCACCGCGCCCGGACCGTCCCAGGCGCGGACCACGTCGTAGCCCTCCGCCTCGAGCCGGTCGGCGACCGCCTGGTTGATCACGCGGTCGTCCTCGACGACGAGGACACGGCGGCGAGAGGTCATGCCAGCAGGCTAGGAGGCGGACCGGGGGGAGGTGGCGGAGAACATGTGGAGGTTCTGTGCAGGCCTCCGGCGGAAACCCGGATGAGCACCGTCGGTGCGGCGGCCTAGGGTGTCGGACCGTGGCCCACGCACCGGAAGACTCGATGATCCTCGCCTCCGGGCTGCGCAAGTCGTTCGGCGGCTTCGAGGCCGTCCGCGGCATCGACGTGGACGTCCGCCGTGGCGAGTCGTTCGGCTTCCTCGGCCCCAACGGCGCGGGCAAGTCGAGCACGATGCGGATGGTCGCCGCGGTCTCGCCGGTCAGTGGTGGTGTGCTGCGCATCCTCGGCCTCGACCCGGCCACCGACGGGCCCGAGATCCGCGCGCGCATCGGCGTCTGTCCGCAGGAGGACACGCTCGACACCGAGCTGACCGTGCGCGACAACCTCGTGGTCTACGGCCGCTACTTCGGGCTGCCGCGCCGTGAGGTCCGCGAGCGGGCCGACGAGCTGCTGGAGTTCGTGCAGCTGACCGACAAGGCGAACGCCAAGGTCGACGACCTCTCGGGCGGCATGAAGCGGCGGCTCACGATCGCGCGCAGCCTGGTCAACCGGCCCGAGCTGCTGCTGCTCGACGAGCCCACCACCGGGCTCGACCCCCAGGCCCGCCACGTGGTCTGGGACCGGCTGTTCCGGCTCAAGCAGGCGGGCGTGACGCTCGTGCTGACGACCCACTACATGGACGAGGCCGAGCAGCTCACCGATCGCTTGGTCGTCATGGACAAGGGGCTGATCGTCGCCGAGGGCTCGCCACTGGACCTGATCGCCGAGCACTCCACCCGCGAGGTCGCCGAGCTGCGGTTCGGCGTGGCCGAGGAGGGCGAGAGCCACGAGGTGCTGGCCCGCAAGGTCGAGGACCTCGCCGAGCGGGTGGAGGTGCTGCCCGACCGGCTGCTGCTCTACACCGCCGACGGCGAGGAGACCGTCGCCAAGGTGCACGAGCGAGGCCTGACCCCGGCGGCGACGCTCGTGCGCCGCTCCACGCTCGAGGACGTGTTCCTGCGGCTCACCGGACGGACGCTGGTCGACTGATGAGCGGCACCGCCCCCACCAACCCGCTCGCCGGCGCCGCCCGGCTCACCGACTACTGGGCGACGGTCTACCGCCGTACCTGGAAGGGCTCGGCGGTCACCTCCTTCGTCGCCCCGCTCTTCTACGTCGTCGCGATGGGCGTGCTGCTCGGCGGCTTCATCGACGCCGAGCCCGACCGGCTCGAGGGCGCGGCGTCCTACCTCGCCTTCATCGCACCGGGCCTGCTCGCCTCCCAGGCGATGACGACGGTGTTCGGGGAGACGACCTACCCGGTGATGTCGATGGTGAAGTGGCAGAAGACCTACTTCTCCATGACCGCGTCGCCGCTGTCGGTGCGCGAGGTCATCCTCGCCCAGATGGGGTTCGTGCTGGTCCGGGTCGCGATGTCGTGCGGGGTGTTCCTGCTCGTGATGGCGCCGTTCGACGTCTTCGAGTCCTGGGTGGGTGCGCTGGCCGCGTTCCCCGTGCAGCTGCTGCTCGCCCTGGCCTTCGCGACGCCCGTGTTCGCGCTCTCGGCCGGGCTCGCCGACGAGAGTCCGTTCGCGCTGATCTACCGCCTCGGGCTGATCCCGTTGTTCCTCTTCTCGGGCGCCTTCTTCCCGGTGGCCAACCTCGACGGGTGGATGCAGGTCCTCGCCAAGGCCACACCGCTGTGGCACGGCGTCGACCTGACCCGGATGCTCACCCTCGACCGGTTCGACCCCTCGACCGCGGCGGTCCACGTGGCCTACCTCGTCGTGCTCGCCGTGCTCGGCTGGTTCTGGGCCGTGCACCGGCTGACGAAGCGGATGGTGGTCTGAGTGGCGCTCGTCTCCGCGGCCGTCGGTCGCACCGCCGCGCGGCCCCTCGGGGCCGGCGAGGCCACCGGGCTGCTGCTCTACCGCAACTACCTGGCCTACCGGCGCGCCTGGTACATCTTCCTGACCGGCTTCCTCGAGCCGGTCTTCTACCTGTTCTCGATCGGTGTCGGCGTCGGCCAGCTCGTCACCGGCTTCGAGTTCAACGGCCACGAGATCCCGTACGCCGAGTTCGTCGCCCCGGGCATGCTCGCGACCTCCGCGATGAACGGCGCCGTGCTCGACGCGACGTTCAACTTCTTCTTCAAGCTGAAGTACAACAAGCTCTTCGACCAGCTCCTGGCCACGCCACTGACCACCGCCGACGTGGCCCGCGGCGAGCTGTCGTGGTCGCTGCTGCGCGGCGGCATCTACTCCGCGGGCTTCCTGGTCGTGATGCTGGCGATGGGGCTGGTGTCGTCGTGGTGGGCCCTGCTCGCCGTGCCGGCCTCGCTCCTGATCGGGCTGTGCTTCGGTGCGGTCGGGATGGCCCTGACCACTTACATGCGCAGCTGGCAGGACTTCGAGTGGGTCAACCTCGCGATGATGCCGATGTTCCTGTTCTCCGCGACGTTCTTCCCGCTCAGCGCCTATCCCACGGGCGTGGCCTGGGTCGTCGAGGCGACGCCGCTCTACCGCGGGGTGGTGCTGTGCCGCGAGCTCACCACCGGCACTGTCGGCTGGGGATCGGCGGTCTCGGTCGTCTACCTGGTGGCGTTCGGGGCCGTCGGCCTGGCGCTGGTGCGCCGCCGCCTGGACGCGCTGCTGCTCACGTGAGCCGCAGCTGCCACAGCTCGGTGTCGATCCACCGGCCGAACTTGTGGCCGACCTCGTGCAGCACGCCGGCCGAGGTGTAGCCGCACGCCCGGTGCAGCGCCTGGCTGCCCGGGTTCGGCAGCGCCACGACGGCCACCACGAGGTGCACGCCGTCGGCGCGCATCAGCCTCAACAGCTCGTCGTACAACGCGCGGCCGACGCCCGCGCCGCGCGCCTCGGCGGCGAGGTAGACCGAGCTCTCGCGCGTGCGGGCGTACGCCGCACGCGGCCGGTAGCTGCCCGAGAACGTGTAGCCGACGACCGCGCCGTCGCGCTCGGCGACCAGCAGGTGGTCGCCGGTCTCGGTGCTGGTCAAGCGCCCGACCCAGTAGTCCAGGGGCGGCGGCTCGGTCGCGAACGTCGAGATCCCGTGGTGGACCTCCTCGGCGTAGATCGCGGCGATCGCGGGCAGGTCGGCGTCGGTGGCCGGGCGGATCGCGGCCGGAGGTGGCACAGCAGCCATGGCGCCATCTTGGCGGACGGTGGCCGGATCTCGCGGGCGGCCCGTCGGTGTCGGCTGGTTGGATGTCGGCATGACGAGTGACGCCATCGTCCCCGACGGCAAGGACTGGACCTGGGTCCTCGACCGCCCGTGCCCCGAGTGCGGGTTCGAGGCGTCCCGGGCGACCCCCGACCGGTTCGCCGAGGTCGTGCGCGACAACGCGACCACCTGGCAGGCGGTCCTCACCGTCGACGGCGCCACCGACCGCCCGGACCCGGCCACCTGGTCGGCTCTCGAGTACGCCTGCCACGTGCGCGACGTGCACCGCATCTTCGACGTCCGGCTCGGGCTCATGCTCGACGAGGTCGACCCGCAGTTCCCCAACTGGGACCAGGACGAGACCGCGATCGTGGAGCGCTACGGCGAGCAGGACCCGGCCGTCGTCGCCGAGGAGCTGATGGAGGCGGCCGTGGCGGTGGCCGAGCGCTACGAGTCGGTGCCGCCCGATGCCTGGGGCCGTCGCGGCTTCCGCAGCAACGGCAGCGAGTTCACCGTCGAGAGCCTCGGCCAGTACCACCTCCACGACATCGTCCACCACGCCTGGGACGTGCGGGTCCTGGTCGGGCGGGCGACGGTGGAGTCGTACGACGCCCACGCGGCCGCCTACCGCGACGCGGCTGCGCAGCTGTCGGCGGAGGCGATCGCCCAGATCGAGGAGCTCGCCACCGAGCTCGGGCCGGGTGCCCGCCTGCTCGAGATCGGCAGCGGGGGAGGGCAGGACGCGCGCACGCTGGAACAGGCCGGTCTGAGCGTGCGCCGCACCGACATCACCCCGGCGTTCGTCGAGCTGCTGCGTGGCGCCGGGCACGAGGCCGACGTGCTCGACCCGCTGACCGACGACCTCGGCGACCCGGCCCGTCCGGGCACGCCCTACGACGGCGTGTGGGCCAGCGCCAGCCTCCTGCACGTCGACCGGACCGACCTCCCGACCGTGCTGCGCCGCCTCGCCGATGCCACCCGTCCCGCGGGCGTGCTCATGCTCTGGCTCAAGGAGGGTGACGGCGAGGGCTGGTCCACGCACGGCTCGGTCGGCGCCCCGCGGCACTTCGTCTACTGGCGCGAGGGCCCGCTGCGGGAGGTCTTGGACGGGGCGGGCTGGGTCGTCGACCGGGTCGACCACACGACCAGCACCCGCACCGGCGAGCCGTGGCTCGACGTGCGGGCGAGGCGACGGTGAGGCGGCGATGAGGCACACGGAGTTCTGGGCCCGCATGGAGGACGCGCTCGGCGGGGCCTACGCCCGCTCGTGGGCGGACATGTTCGTGATGGCCGAGCTCGGTGGCCGCACCGCCTCGCAGGCGCTCGCCGCGGGCATCGCGCCCAAGGAGGTGTGGGCAGCCGTGTGGCGGGCGCTCGACCTGCCGGCCAGCAAGCGATGAGCCAGCCCGTGGGCTCGCGTGCGCTGCCCGACGTCGTCGCCGTGCAGCGGCGCACGATGCGCACGCTCGTGGCCGCCCAGGCCGTCGGCGCCATCGGCATCACGATCGGCATCGCCACCGCCTCGCTCCTGGCGCGCGACATCTCGGGGTCGGAGAGCCAGGCCGGGCTCGCTCAGACGTTCCAGGTGCTCGGCGCAGCGGTGGCGTCGTACCTCCTGGCCCGGCTGATGTCCCAGCGCGGGCGGCGGATCGGCCTGGTGAGCGGCTACCTGCTCGGTGCGACCGGAGCGGTGCTCGCCGTGCTGGCGGGGGTGCTCGACTCGATGGTCGTCCTGCTCGTCGGGGCCGTGCTGCTCGGCGCGACGTCGGCCGCCAACAGCAGCGCGCGCTACGCCGCGACCGACCTGGCCGAGGACGCCCACAAGGGCCGGGCGCTCTCCACGGTCGTGTGGGCGACCACCATCGGTGCGGTCGCGGGCCCCAACCTCACCGGACCTTCCGGCCGCCTGGCCGAGTGGCTCGGGATCCCCGAGCTGACCGGTCCGTTCGCGCTCGGCAGCCTCGGGATGCTGGGCGCCGCGGTGATCACCTGGCTCCTGCTGCGTCCCGACCCGCTGCTGCTGGCCCGCGAGGTCGCCGGCGAGCCCGAGGAGCCGCCGAGCGGTACGGCCTGGGGGCGCGCGGTCGAGGCCGCCCGCGAGCGGCCCGTGATCGCGTTCGCGGGGTTGGCGATGGCCTGCTCACACGCCGCGATGGTCGCGGTGATGGTGATGACGCCGCTGCACATGGAGCACGGGCACGCCGAGCTGCGGGTGATCGGCGTCGTGATCAGCATCCACGTGCTCGGGATGTTCGCGTTCTCGCCGCTGGTCGGCATGCTCGCCGACCGCACCGGCCGGGCCACGGTCGTGCTCGAGGGGGCCGTGCTCCTGCTCGCCTCCCTGGTGCTCTCGGCGCGCTCGCCGGAGGGCAGCTCGTGGCAGATCTTCGTCGGCCTGTTCCTGCTCGGGCTGGGTTGGTCGTTCGTGACCGTGGCCGCGTCGACGCTGATCGCGCAGCACGCGCCGCTCGAGGCGCGCACCGACGTCCAGGGTGCCGCCGACCTGGTGATGGGCCTGACCGCGGCCGGGGCGGGTGGGCTGGCCGGCGTCATCGTCGACGCATGGGGCTACGCCGAGCTGTCGATGGCAGCCATCGGCCTGGTCGCGCTCGTGGCGATCGGCGGACTCGGCTCGCGCGTCACTGCGCGGCTGGCAGGGTGAGGACATGACGCACGCGGACGTGGCGGTGATCGGCGGCACCGGCTTCTACTCCTTCCTCGACGACAGCCCGGACGGCGTCGAGGAGCACGTCGTCGAGACGCCGTACGGCGCCCCGTCGGCGCCGATCTCGGTCGGCACCGTGGCCGGGCGCCAGGTGGCGTTCCTGCCGCGCCACGGCCGGCACCACGAGCACCCTCCGCACCGCATCCCCTACCGCGCCAACCTGTGGGCGCTGCGCTCGCTGGGCGTGCGCCAGGTGCTCGCACCGTGCGCGGTCGGAGGGCTGCGCGAGGAGGTGGCACCCGGCGACGTCGTGGTGCCCGACCAGCTCGTCGACCGCACCACCGGCCGGGCCGGGACGTTTGTCGAGACCGGGGCCGTGCACCTGCCGTTCGCCGACCCCTACTGTGCCGGTGTCTCCGCCGCGCTGCTGTCCGCGGCTCCGGACGCCAGAGCCGGGGGAGCGATGGTCGTCATCGACGGGCCGCGCTTCTCCACGCGCGCCGAGTCGCGCCACTACGCCGCGCAGGGCTGGACGCTGATCAACATGACCGGGGCGCCGGAGGCGGCCCTCGCCCGCGAGCTGCGCATGTGCTACGCCTCGATCGCGCTGGTCACCGACATGGACGCCGGCGCCGAGAGCGGCGAGGGCGTGGGCCAGGAGGAGGTGTTCGCGCTGTTCCGCGCCAACCTCGACCGGCTCAAGGGCGTGCTCGCCGCCGCGGTCGCGGGCCTGCCGGACCCCGAGGGCTGCACCTGCTCGTCGTGGGCCGACGGCATCGACCTCACCTACCTCCGACCGGGCGTCTGAGCGTCGGCGACACGCCGGGCCTCCTGCGCGGGTCGAACACGTGTTCGGGCTAGGTTGTGTCCACAGGCATGACGTGGAGCGAGGTCGTCCACAGCTGCGGCGGCGCTGATCAGGCGCTGTCGGTGGCTCGCTCTAACGTCGCCGACGTGCCTGGACCACGACGAGAGAAGAGGAAGCAGCAGATGGCCGGAGGAGACCGCGAGAAGGCGCTGGACGTCGCACTCGCCAACATCGAGAAGCAGTTCGGCAAGGGCTCGGTCATGCGTCTGGGCGACGAGACCCGCGCCCCGCTCGAGATCATCCCCACGGGATCGATCGCCCTCGACGTCGCGCTGGGCCTCGGCGGCCTGCCGCGCGGCCGCGTCGTGGAGATCTACGGCCCGGAGTCCTCGGGCAAGACGACCGTCGCCCTGCACGCGGTGGCCAACGCGCAGCGCGCCGGCGGCATCGTCGCGTTCATCGACGCCGAGCACGCGCTCGACCCCGAGTACGCGAAGAACCTCGGCGTCGACACCGACGCCCTGCTGGTCTCCCAGCCCGACTCCGGTGAGCAGGCGCTCGAGATCGCCGACATGCTGATCCGCTCCGGCGCGCTCGACCTGATCGTCATCGACTCGGTCGCCGCGCTCGTGCCGCGCGCCGAGATCGAGGGCGAGATGGGTGACAGCCACGTCGGTCTCCAGGCCCGCCTGATGAGCCAGGCGCTGCGCAAGATGACCGGTGCGCTCAACAACTCCAAGACCACCGCGATCTTCATCAACCAGCTGCGCGAGAAGATCGGCGTGATGTTCGGCTCGCCCGAGACCACGACCGGTGGTCGGGCGCTGAAGTTCTACGCCTCGGTCCGCCTCGACGTGCGCCGCATCGAGACGCTCAAGGACGGCACCGACATGGTCGGCAACCGCACCCGCGTCAAGGTCGTCAAGAACAAGGTCGCCCCGCCGTTCAAGCAGGCCGAGTTCGAC
>NZ_JANINT010000019.1:51463-65684 GCF_024509035.1 Nocardioides sp.
CACCTACGAGGGCGACCAGCTCGGCCAGGGCAAGGAGAACGCCCGCACCTTCCTGCGCGACAACCCCGACCTGGCCAACGAGCTGGAGAAGAAGATCCTCGAGAAGCTCGGGGTCGGCCCGACGGTCGACCAGGACGTCACCGAGCTGCCCGCGGAGCCGATCGGTGTCGGCGACTTCTGATCGGTGATCTCGAGGCTCGGATGACTCTCGACGACGACAGGCCACCCCCCGACTGGCTGGGCGACGTCTCGGCCGGGGTCGACGCGTGGACCAAGCGCGCGCCGGCCCCGCCCGAGGACGTCGCGGTCCAGGTGCCCGAGGCCGACGCCGAGACGGTGGCGCGCAAGATCCTGCTCGACCAGCTCACCGGTCAGGCGCGCAGCCGCAAGGAGCTCAGCGACAAGCTGGCCAAGCGCAACGTGCCCGAGGAGATCGCCACCCGGCTCCTCGACCGTTTCGAGGAGGTGGGCCTGATCGACGACGGCGCCTTCGCACGCTTGTGGGTGCAGTCGCGCGGGGCCACCGGTGGGCGTGCTCTCGCCCGCCGGGCGCTCGCCCAGGAGCTGCGGCGCAAGGGCGTCGCCGACGAGGTGGCCCGCGAGGCGCTCGACGAGATCGACGCGGGCGACGAGGAGGAGGCGGCCCGGGCGCTGGTGCGCAAGAAGCTGCGCTCGCTGGCCTCGGTCGACGACACCGTGGCGACACGGCGGCTGGTCGGGATGCTGGCACGCAAGGGCTACGGCTCGGGTCTTGCGTTCGCCGTGGTGCGCGACGAGCTGGACCGTCGCGAGCGATGAGCCGGTCGCGGACCTGACGGAGGAGCGGCCCCACGGATCGGCCGGCCGACTGGCAGAATCGCGTCGTGGCCAGTGAGCGCGAGGTCCTGACGTACGAGCTGTTCGGCACCGCGGTGCGCGACCTGGCGCAGCAGGTGGTCGACTCCGGCTACGAGCCCGACCTGGTGCTCTCGATCGCCCGTGGCGGACTCGGTCTGGGCATGGGTCTGGGCTACGCCCTCGACGTGAAGAACCTCTCCGCGGTCAACGTCGAGTTCTACACCGGCGTCGACGAGCGTCTCGAGATGCCGGTGATGCTGCCGCCCACGCCGGCTGCGGTCGACCTGGCCGGACTCAAGGTGCTGATCGCCGACGACGTCGCCGACACGGGCAAGACGCTGGAGATCGTGCGCGACTTCTG
Organism: Nocardioides sp.; assembly: GCF_024509035.1. Taxonomy (GTDB): domain Bacteria; phylum Actinomycetota; class Actinomycetes; order Propionibacteriales; family Nocardioidaceae; genus Nocardioides. Next base: position 52,662 of record NZ_JANINT010000019.1, read on the forward strand.
CGCCGACCACGTGGCCGAGGCGCGGATGGCGGTGATCTACGAGAAGCCCTGGACGGTGGTGCACCCCGACTACGTGTGGCAGCACACCGAGGCGTGGATCGACTTTCCCTGGTCCGCCCAGCCGCCGCTGGTGCAGCGCGACCGGAGCCATGGATGACCGGACACCGGGTCGTCGTGCACGACCGCGGTCGCGACCTCTCGGGCGTGGTCCACGACGGTGAGTCGTGGGCGGCGGCAGCGCGTCGCACCGCCGCGAGCCTGCACGTGGACCCCGTGCCGGTCGACCTCTCCGGCGAGGTGAAGCAGTTCGCCGTCGACCACGACAACCGCGTGGCCGTGCGGGCGATGACCCGCGGGGACCTGCCGGACGTCACCCGGTGGCGGCAGAGCGACCACATCCGCCGGTGGTGGGCGTCGGAGGGCGAGCCGACCGTCGAGCGGATCGAGGCGCGCTACGGTCCTTGCATCGACGGGATGGAGCCGACCCGGATGTGGGTGGTCGAGATCAACGGTCGCTCGGTGGGCTTCGTGCAGGACTACCGGATCGGGGACTACCCCGAGTACGCCGTGCTCGGCCCGGACCCCGCGGCGATCGGCGTCGACTACGCCCTGTGTGAGGAGTGGAGCGGGCGCGGCTTCGGCCCGCGGGTGCTCTGGGCGTGGATGGCTCGCGCCCGACGGCGCTTCCCCGAGGCGACGACGTACTTCGCCGCCCCGGACCACCGCAACACCGCCTCGCTGCGGATGCTGGCCAAGGCCGGCTTCACCGAGGGCCTGTGGTTCGACGAGCCCCAGGAGGACGGGACGGTCGACACCGTCGTGGGGTGCAGCCTCGACGTGCGCCGGGTGCTCGGCTGATGCTGGCATGATGCTCCGATGAGCGCCCACGCACAGGTGATCCCGCCCGGCCCCGTCGACCTGACGGCGCTGCCGACCGACCGGACGGCGGGCGTCAAGGACAGCAAGAAGGCCGGCAAGAAGGCGCTGGTCGGCCTCGGGCCGGAGCTCTCCGACCTCCAGGAACGACTCTTCGCGCGCGGCCGCCGCGGTTCGTCGCGCCGGCTGCTGCTGGTGCTCCAGGGGATGGACACCTCGGGCAAGGGCGGCATCCTGCGTCACACCGTCGGCCTGGTCGACCCGCAGGGGGTGCGGATCACCTCGTTCAAGGCTCCGACCGAGGAGGAGCGGGCCCACGACTTCCTCTGGCGGATCCGCCGGGCTCTGCCGGGACCGGGCATCATCGGGGTCTTCGACCGCTCGCACTACGAGGACGTGCTGGTCCCTCGGGTCCACGCCACCGTCGAGCCCGAGGAGATCGAGCGCCGCTACGACGTCATCAACGAGTTCGAGCAGGGCCTCGTCGACAGCGGCACGATCGTCCTCAAGTGCCTGCTCCACATCTCACCGGCCGAGCAGAAGAAGCGGCTCCTGGCGCGGCTGGACCAGCCGACCAAGCACTGGAAGTACAACCCGCACGACGTCGACGAGCGAGCTCGGTGGACCGACTACCGCCGCGCCTACGAGATCGCCATCGAGCGCACCAACACCGAGGCCGCACCGTGGCGCCTGGTCCCCAGCGACCACAAGTGGTACCGCAACCTCGCGATCGGCGAGCTGCTGCTCGCCACGCTGCGCGACCTCGACCTGGACTGGCCGGTGGCGGACTTCGACGTCGACGCCGAACGGGCCAGGCTGACCGGCGAGGAGCCGATCGCCTGACCCGTTCGTCAGCGTGCTGGGTGACTCAGTCTCAGGGGCTCAGTAGGAGTAGGTGTAGAACTTCCCGGTCTGGGACTTGGCGAACGCCTTGCTCGAACCGATCTCCAGCTTCCAGTAGTACTTGCCCTTGCGCGGTGCAGGCAGCGGCGTGGTGAAACGGCCCTTGCTGTTCGTGCGGACCGTCTTGAACTTCTTCCACTTCTTGCCCTGCTGCTTGAAGATCTTCACGGCTCCGCGGAACTTCGGGCTGACCTTGACCGCCAGCATCACCTTCCGGGTGCCGACGTTCTTGTACTCGATCTTGCGCTGGATCTTGGCGGCCACGGCGTCCGAGGACGGCGCGTAGTCGCCGCTGCCGCTGTAGACGACGCGGTACGTCGCGTTGCCGGCGGCCTTGACCGACTCGTAGATGTAGGCGCTCGTCGAGGTGGCGACGGTGGTCCAGCTCGACTGACCGGCCAGCTGGCGCTGGACGGTGAGCGAGCCGTCGAAGACCTGGTCGCCGGTGTCGGTCACGACGTTGATCGAGAGCGAGAGCGTGTCGCCGTAGACGGGGACACCCGGCTGGCTGCGGTAGCTGGAGGCCTTGATCCACGCCCCGCCGTCGGAGCCGACGATGTGGGTGGCGGTGGCAGCGGCGGCGGGCGCGGTCGTGGCGACAACGGCCAGCGCGGGCCCGGCCAGGGCGGCGGTGGTGACGGCGGCGAGGAGGCGGCGGATGCGCATCGAGGTCCTGTCGTTCGAAGTGAGTGGGGTGGTCGCCGAGCCGACCAGCCCCCGATTACCCCGGCTGAGCGTCCGATAAACGAGAAGTGCGAGAAAGCTGCGGCCGGGGATCGGCCACCCCGGCTGACGACTCGTCGTGCCCTAGGGTGAGCCGGTGATCTCGACGGTGTCCGTGACCCGCTACGTCACCCCGCTCCGGGAGGGCGGCAGCCTGCCCGGCATCGTCGAGGGGGACGACCTCGGCACCTACGTGTGCAAGTTCCGCGGGGCCGGCCAGGGGGTGCGGGTGCTGGTCGCCGAGGTGATCGTCGGCGAGCTGGCCCGGCGCATCGGCCTACGGACCCCGCAGCTGGTCGCGCTGGAGCTGGACCCGGAGATCGCCCGGTACGAGGCGGACGAGGAGGTCCAGGACCTGCTCAACGCCAGCCCGGGTCTCAACCTGGGGGTCGACTTCCTGCCCGGCGCGTTCGGCTTCGACGCCGAGGTCGCCACCGACGCCGGCGTGGCCGGCAAGGTGCTGTGGCTCGACGCGTTCTGCGCCAACGTCGACCGCTCGTGGCGCAACCCGAACCTGCTGGTGTGGCACGGGGACGTGTGGGTCATCGACCACGGTGCCTCGCTGTACTTCCACCATGGGTGGCCAGGCGGGTCGCTGCTCAAGGACGGGGCCGCCGACCGGTTCGCGGCCCAGCCCTGGGACGCGGGCGACCACGTGCTGCTCGCCCACGCCGGCGAGCTCCCCGCGGCCGACGAGGAGGTCCGGGCCGTGCTCTCCGGCGAGGTGTTCGCGGAGGTGCTGGGCGAGGTGCCGGACGTCTGGCTCGAGGCGGTGCCGGGCGCGGAGACACCCGACGCGCTGCGCTCGGCGTACGTCGAGTTCCTGCTCGCCCGGCTCGCGAGTCGGCAGTGGCTGCCCCAGGTGGTGGCCCGATGAGTAGCCCCGTGGGTGAGCAGGCCGTGACGAAGCTGGCCTACCAGTACGTCGTGCTGCGCTGCGTGCCCCGCGTCGATCGCGAGGAGTTCGTCAACGTCGGCGTGGTCGTCTACTGCCAGGCCACCGACTTCCTCGAGGTCGCGTGGCAGGTCGACCGTGAGCGCCTGCGCGCGTTCGACCCTCGGCTCGACCTCGACCAGGTCTGCGAGGCCCTGGAGTTCGCAGCCGCCGTCTGCGCCGGCGACGAGCGCGCCGGGGCCGCGGCGGCCAAGCCGATCGGACAGCGGTTCGGCTTCCTCAAGGCGCCACGCAGCACGGTGATCCAGCCCGGCCCGGTCCACGGTGGGCTCACCCAGGATCCGGCCCGCCAGCTCGAGCGGCTCCTCGAGACCCTGGTGGGTTGACCCGCCCGAAAGTTTCGGGCGGGTCAACCTCTCAGACGGGGACGAGCTCGACGGCGCCGACCGCGTAGCGGGCCAGGATCGTGCGAGCCACCTCGGGGTGCGCGCCGAGCGGCTCGGAGACCGCGATCGCGCCGGCCTCGAGGGCCAGCTCGGCCGCGCGGTCGGGCAGGAAGCCCGGGGCCAGGAACAGCGACGCGACGGCGATGTGCCGGCGCCCCTCGGCGCGGAACGCGCGCACCGCCTCACCGGTCGCCGGGGGAGAGGCCGAGGCGAACGCCGCGGTCACGGGCAGCTTGTGGCGTGCGCCCCACACGCGAGCCAGCCGCGCGACCGCCTGGTTGGCGAGCGGGTCGCTGGAGCCCGCGGCAGCCAGCACGAGCGCATCGAGCTCACGCACCCGGTGGGCGCGCAGCGCCTCGCGCATGCGCACGTCGAGAACCTCGAGGAACTGGGTCTCGAGACCGAGCACCGAGGTCGCGCGGATCTGGAGACCCGGGTGCCGCGCCGTGGCGTCCGCGATCGCGCTGGGGACGTCGACCTTGGCGTGGTAGGCCTCGGTGAGCAGCAGCGGTACGACGACGATCTCGTCGAAGCCCGCCTTGACGAGCCGGTCGACCACCGTCGCGAACGACGGTCGGGACAGCTCCAGGAACGCCTGCTCGATGCGCAGGTCGGGCCGCATCGCCCGGACCTCGTCGACCAGGGCCTTGATCGTTGCTGCGGACCTCGGGTCACGGCTGCCGTGAGCGAGGGCCACCAGTGCAGGAGCAGCCATCACGCCGCCTCCTTACGTGTGCGTGCTGTTGGTGCAGGGTCGTACTTCTCGGTGCGAGCACGGCCGGCCACGCTGCCGGACGTGCGGGACTGCGGGGTCACGTGTGGATCCCGCACTCGGTCTTGGCGGTGCCGGCCCACCGGCCGCTGCGCGCGTCCTCGCCGGGAGCCACGCGCCGCGTGCAGGGCCAGCAGCCGATGGAGGGGTAGCCGTCGTAGACGAGCGGGTTCACGAGCACCCCGTGGTCGGCGATGTAGCGCTCGACCTGCTCGTCGGTCCACCGAGCGAGCGGCGAGACCTTGACCTTGCCCTTCTTGGCGTCCCAGCCGATCACGGGCGCGATCACCCGGTGCTTGGTCTCCGCGCGGCGCAGCCCCGTCGCCCAGGCGTCGTAGTCGTCGAGCGAGGTGGCCAGGGGCTCGACCTTGCGCAGCTTGCAGCACAGGTCGGGGTCGGTCTTGTAGAGGTCCTTGCCGTGAGCCGCGTCCTGCTCCTCGACCGACTGCACGGGCGTGATCGTGAGCAGGTTGACCGGCAGGGTGGCCTGCACCGCGTCGCGAGTGCCGATGGTCTCCGCGAAGTGGTAGCCGGTGTCGAGGAACACGACGTCGACGCCGGGCGCGACGGTCGACGCCAGGTGGGCGAGCACGGCGTCCCCCATGGAGGAGGTCACGCAGAACCGCTCACCGAAGGTCGCGACGGCCCACTCGACGATGTGCTCGGCCGGGGCGAGCTCGAGCTCGGCGCCCCAGTGCGACACCAGCTCGCGCAGCTCCTCGGGGGATCGTCCGGCGGTCTCGGTGCCGCGGTACCTGCGGGCCGAGGCCGTGGTCGCGGCGCTCATGACACCGCTCCACCCGGGCGCAGGAGCCCGATCAGCTTCAGGCTGAAGGCCCGCATGCAGGAGCGGCACTCCCAGCTGCCGTGCGGAGAGCTGACCTCCCCGGACTCGGAGACCACCTCGTGGGGACGGAGGTCCTCCTCGCCGCAGAAGGGGCAGTGGAACGGAACCGCGCGCTCGCTCACGATGCCGCCCCCTCGAGCCCTGCTCCCTCGAGCACCCGGTCACCGCGGACCAGCTCCTCGTCGGCGCGCAGCACCCACGTCGTGAACGTCTCGCCCTCGGCACGGTCGGCGAGGAAGTTGGTGACCACGGCCGTCACGTAGTCGTCGAGCCCGGCGCTGGTGACCTTGTGCGCGCGCAGCTTGCGGCCGAAGTTCGCCTGCACGCCGGTCGCGCCGCCCAGGTGGACCTGGAAGCCCTCGACCTGCTCGCCCTCGTGCATGACGAGCTGACCCTTGAGGCCGATGTCGGCCAGCTGGGTGCGCGCGCAGGCGTTGGGGCAGCCGTTGACGTTGACCGTGATCGGGGTGTCGAGCTCGGGGAAGCGCTTCTCCAGCTCGGCCACCAGGTCGCGCGCACGGTTCTTGGTGTCGACGATCGCGAGCTTGCAGAACTCGATGCCCGTGCACGCCATCGTGTTGCGGCGCCAGTGCGACGGGCGCGCGGAGAGACCGATGAGATCGAGGCGGTCGAGGAGCTCGTCGACCACCGCCGGCTCGACACCGATGAGCACGATCTTCTGGTACGGCGTCAGCCGGGCACCCGCGACGCCGTACTCCTCCATGAGGTCTGCCAGCTGCACCAGCAGGGTGCCGGAGACCCGGCCGGCCGTCGGCGCGATGCCGACGTACTTCTTGCCGTCCTTCTGGTCGTGCACGCCGATGTGGTCGCGGTGGCCGACCGGCGACTCGGGCGAGGGGTTCGAGACCAGGGCGCGCCCGAGGTACTCGTGCTCCATCACCTCGCGGAACTTCTCCACGCCCCAGTCGGCGACGAGGAACTTCAGCCGGGCCCGCGAGCGCAGCCGGCGGTAGCCGTAGTCGCGGAAGATGGAGGCGACCGCCTCCCAGGCGTCGGGGACCTCGTCGAGCGGGATCCAGACGCCGAGCTTCTGGGCCAGCATCGGGTTGGTGGACAGCCCACCACCGACCCAGAGGTCGAAGCCCGGGCCGTGCTCGGGGTGGACGGTGCCGACGAACGCCACATCGTTGACCTCGGGCGCGACGTCGTGGGACGGGTGCCCGGTCAGCGCGGTCTTGAACTTGCGCGGGAAGTTCGAGAAGTCCGGGTTGCCGATGTAGCGCCGCTCGATCTCGGCGAGCGCGGAGGTGCCGTCGATGATCTCGTCGACGGCGACGCCGGCGACCGGCGAGCCCAAGAACGGCCGGGGCGAGTCGCCACAGGCCTCGATGCTGTGCAGCCCGGAGGCGTCGAGGCGCTCCCAGATCGCGGGCACGTCCTCGATGCGGATCCAGTGGTACTGGATGTTCTCGCGGTCGGTGACGTCCGCGGTGTCGCGGGCGAAGTCCACGCCGATGGTGCCGAGAGCCCGCACGGTGGCGGGGGAGAGGAGCTTGCCGTCCGAGCGCACCCGCAGCATGAAGTAGCGATCGTCGAGCTCCTCCTCGCCGAGGATCGCGGTCTTGCCGCCGTCGATCCCGGGCTTGCGCTGGGTGTAGAGCCCCATCCAGCGGAACCGGCCGCGCAGGTCGGCGGGGTCGATCGAGTCGAAGCCGCGCTTGGAGTAGGTGTAGAGGATCCGGTCCCGCACGTTGAGCGGGTTGTCGTCCTTCTTGGACTGCTCGTTCTTGTTCAGCGGCTCGGTGTAGCCGAAGGCCCACTGGCCCTCACCCCGCTTGGGGCGCGGGACCTCGGTGCGGGCCGGAGGCTTGGCGGTGTAGCGCAGGTCGGTCATGACGGAGCATTCCTTGCACGGATGGCGGGCGACGCTCGAACCGGGGCGAGCCACGTCATCGGGGCCCTCGGCCGGTGAGGTCAGCTGCGCCGGGTTGCTGGCGGGCGGCTGATCAGGAATGCCAACACATCATGCTGCGCGTACGCCCGAGGTCCACGTGGCGTCGGACCACGAGGTACGTGTGCGTCGCAGCGGAGACCATGTCAAGGAGTCTCAGGGGGCGGACACCCGTTCCACAAGGTGAAATCTCATGATGTGGACGAGTGGTCCACGATGTGGAACGGTCCGCGCGGTGATCCCGCCGTGGGACGGCCCCGGTGCGTTCCACGTCACACCGCGACGGCCACTAGTCTTCGCTGTATGACGACGGATGCCCGCCTCAGCTCCCTGACCAGCAGCGCGTACCAGCAGGCTCTCGAGGTCATCGCCTCGGTCGAGCCGCGGATCGCCGAGGCCACCCGGCAGGAGCTCGTCGACCAGCGCGGATCGCTCAAGCTGATCGCGAGCGAGAACTACGCATCGCCGGCCGTGCTGCTCACGATGGGCACCTGGTTCAGCGACAAGTACGCCGAGGGCACCGTCGGACACCGGTTCTACGCCGGCTGCCAGAACGTCGACACCGTGGAGGCGCTGGCGGCCGAGCACGCGCGCGAGCTGTTCGGCGCGCCGTACGCCTACGCGCAGCCGCACTCGGGCATCGACGCCAACCTCGTGGCCTACTGGTCGATCCTCGCCCACCGCGTCGAGTCGCCCGCCCTGCAGCGCCTCGGCGCCAAGAACGTCAACGAGCTCACCGAGGCCGACTGGGAGTCGCTGCGGGGCGAGCTCGGCAACCAGCGCCTGCTGGGCATGTCGCTCGACGCCGGCGGCCACCTGACGCACGGGTTCCGGCCCAACATCAGCGGCAAGATGTTCCACCAGCAGCAGTACGGCACCGACCCGGAGACCGGGCTGCTCGACTACGACGTCGTGCGGGCCAAGGCCAAGGAGTTCAAGCCGCTCGTGCTCGTCGCCGGCTACTCCGCCTATCCGCGCCGGGTGAACTTCGCCACGATGCGCGAGATCGCCGACGAGGTCGGCGCGACCCTGATGGTCGACATGGCCCACTTCGCGGGCCTCGTGGCCGGCAAGGTCTTCACCGGCGACGAGGACCCGGTGCCGCACGCCCACGTCGTCACCACCACGACCCACAAGTCGCTGCGTGGGCCGCGTGGCGGTCTGGTGCTCGCCCAGGAGGACTACGCCCCCGAGGTCGACCGCGGCTGCCCGATGGTGCTCGGCGGCCCGCTCTCGCACGTGATGGCGGCCAAGGCCGTGGCGCTGGCCGAGGCGCGCCAGCCGGAGTTCCGGACCTACGCCCAGCAGGTCGCCGACAACGCCAAGTCGCTCGCCGACGGGTTCCTGTCCCGCGGTGCGCGCCTGGTCACCGGCGGCACCGACAACCACATCGTGCTGCTCGACGTCTCCGGCTTCGGGCTGACCGGTCGCCAGGCCGAGTCCGCCCTGCTCGAGGCGGGCGTCGTCACCAACCGCAACTCGGTCCCGCAGGACCCCAACGGTGCCTGGTACACCTCCGGCATCCGCCTCGGCACCCCGGCTCTGACCACGCGCGGCTTCGGCCACGACGAGTTCGACCGGGTCGCGGAGCTGATGGTGCACGTCCTGCAGAACACCCAGCCGGGCACCACCAAGGACGGCAAGGCCTCCAAGGCGTCGTACGTCCTCGGCGACGGGGTGGCCGACAAGGTCCGCGCAGCCTCGGCCGAGATGCTCGACAAGCACCCGCTCTACCCCGGGCTCGACCTGGCGTGAGCCTCGATGCGGTGAACCGAGGCTGAGCCCCCGGGCGACGGGAGCGCGGCGCCGGCCGCTACACGGTCGGCGTCGCGCGGCCGACGATCGCCCTCAGGTCGCCGCCCTCGAGGGTGCCGAAGACCCCGTCGTACGACGTCCCGAAGCGCGACGCGCAGAAGACGTCGGCGACCTCGGGCGGCGCGAAGCGCACGAGCAGGGCGCCCTGCAGGCACATCGCCATCCGCGAGGCCAGGCGCCGCGCGTTGACCTCCATGGCGCCCGGCTCGCCCATGAGGGTGCCGAGCAGGGCGAGCGTCTGCTCGATGGCCTGGTCGAGCCGGTGGTCGCCCCCGCGGGCACGACCGACCTCGGTGATCCAGGCATCGAGCACCTCGGGCTCGCGCCCCAGGGCGCGCAGCACGTCGAGCGCGTTGACGTTGCCGGAGCCCTCCCAGACGGAGTTGAGCGGGGCCTCGCGGTAGAGCAGGGGCAGCCCCGACTCCTCGACGTAGCCGTTGCCACCGAGGCACTCCAGCGCCTCGGCGACGAGGAACGGGGTGCGCTTGCAGACCCAGAACTTCGCCAGCGGCAGGGCGATGCGGCGCAGCGCCGCCTCGTGCGGGTCGTCGACGGCGTCGACCGCTGCGGCCAGCCGCATCGCGATCGCGGTGGCCGCCTCGGTCTCGACCGCCAGGTCCGCCAGGACGTTCTGCATCAGCGGCTTGTCGGCGAGCCGCGCGCCGAACGCCGAGCGGTGGGCGGCGTGCCAGGTGGCCTCGTTGACCGCGCGGCGCATCAGCGAGGTCGAGCCGAGCACGCAGTCCAGACGCGTCGCCGCGACCATCTCGATGATCGTGCGCACGCCGCGGCCCTCGTCGCCGAGTCGCTGGGCCACGGTGCCGTCGAGCTCCAGCTCGGAGGAGGCGTTGGAGCGGTTGCCGAGCTTGTCCTTGAGGCGCACGACGTCGAGCTGGTTGCGGGCCCCGTCGGGCAGCACGCGCGGCACCACGAAGCACGTGAGGCCGCCCGGCGCCTGGGCGAGCACCAGGAAGACGTCGTTCATCGGGGCCGAGGTGAACCACTTGTGGCCGTGCAGGGTGTACTCCCCGTCGACCGAGGTCGGGCGCGCGAGCGTCACGTTGGTGCGGACGTCGGAGCCCCCCTGCTTCTCGGTCATGCCCATGCCGGCCAGCGCGCCACGCTTGGCCGAAGCCAGCCGCACGCCGGGGTCGTAAGCGGTGGAGGCGAGCAGCGGCGTCCACTCCTTGGCGAGGGCATCGTCGGCCCGGAGCGCGGGCACGGCGGCGTACGTCATCGAGATCGGGCAGCCGTGGCCAGGCTCGGTGTGCGACCAGGCCATGAAGCCGGCGGCGCGGCGCACGTGGGCGTACGGCGACCCCGCCTCCTGGAGCTCCCAGGGGGCGGCGGCGAGGCCGTGCCCGACCGCGCGGCTCATCAGCCAGTGCCAGGACGGGTGGAACTCGACCTCGTCGATGCGGTGACCGTGCCGGTCGTAGGGCTTGAGCCGCGGGTGGAACTCGTTGGCGAGCAGGCCGTGCTCGCGGGCCTCGGCGGTGCCGGCCTCGGCGCCGAGGGTCGCGAGGTCGTCGACGACCTCGGCTGACGCGTGGCGGGTGACGGCCTCGACGAGGGCCAGGTCGCCCGTGACCACGTTGTGACCCACCAGCGGCGGCGCCTGGTTGGTGGCTACCCGGATGTCGGAACGCATGGGCCTACGGTAGTTCCATGTCCGGGGCGGAGGGTGCGCAGAGCCGCGACGCCCAGGACCGGGCCGCCCGCCCCTCGGCGATCGCGGTGCGAGCGCGCCAGGTGCGCGAGCTCGTGTGGCGCCTGGTCGTCACGACGGTGGCGTCCTGCCTGAAGTACCGCGTGACCGGTCTGGCGGCGGAGGCCGCCTTCTTCGCCGTCGTCTCGGTGCCGCCGCTGATCTTCGCGCTCGCGGGTGCGATCGGCTTCGTCACCGACCAGTTCAGCGCGGCCCAGGTCGCCGACGTCCAGCAGGCGGTCATCGACCTCGCTCGTCGGGCACTGACCGACGGTGCCGTCGACCGGATCATCGTCAAGACCATCGAGGACGTCCAGGAGGGCGGCCGGTTCGACATCATCTCGGTCGGGTTCGTGCTGGCGCTCTGGTCGGGCTCGCGGGCCCTGAACGTGTTCGTGGACACCATCACGATCATGCACGGGCTCGGCGGCAGCCGCGGGATCGTCAAGACCCGGGCGCTCTCCTTCCTGCTCTACATCCTGGCGCTGGTCACCGGCGTCGTGTCGATCCCGCTGGTCGTCGCCGGGCCGGACCTCGTGGCGAAGTGGCTGCCCAACCGGGCGGACGTCCTGATGGCGTTCTACTGGCCGATCGTCATCGTGGTCTGCATCTGCTTCCTCGCGACGCTCTACCACGTCTCGGTGCCGGTGCGGACGCACTGGACGTTCAACTTGCCGGGCGCGACGTTCTCGCTGTTCTGCTGGATCTTCGGGTCCTACCTGCTGCGCTTCTTCCTGACCGTCACCGCGACGGACTCCAGGTCGATCTACGGACCGCTGGCAGCACCGATCGCCGTGCTGCTGTGGCTCTACCTCGTCTCGATCGCGGTGCTGATCGGAGCGGCTGTCAACGCGGCCTTCGACGAGGTCTTCCCGCAGAAGGCGACGACGCGGGCCCGACTCGAGCTCGTCCAGCGGCTACGCCGTATCAGCACGCGCACCGACAGCGACTAGATTCACCCCCGTGGCAGAGGACTCCAGCGACATCACGGTGGGCCGGGCGCGGGGGAAGCTCTCGCTGCCGGACCAGGTGCGCTCGCCCTGGTGGGAGCTGGGTCGCCGGTTGCTGCTCGCGATCGCGATCCTCGTCGGCACGGTGCTGCTGGTCTACCTCGACCGTGACAACTACCGCGACGCGAACGACCCCACCGGCGCCGTCGACCTGATCGACTCGATCTACTACACGACGGTCACGCTCAGCACGACCGGGTACGGCGACATCGCACCGGTCGCGCCCCATGCCCGCATGATCAACGCGTTCGTCGTCACCCCGCTCCGCATCGCCTTCCTGGTGCTGCTGATCGGGACCACCCTGGAGGTGCTCGCCTCCCAGGGCCGCGAGCTGTTCCGCATCGCCCGCTGGAGGAAGCACATGACATCCCACGTCGTCGTGGTCGGCTACGGCACCAAGGGCCGGGCCGCGGTCGACACCCTGGTCAACAACGGCCAGGACCGCGAGTCGATCGTGGTCGTCGACCCGGGCGCGGAGGCGCTGCAGGAGGCGCACGCCGACGGGTTGGCCGTCGTCACCGGCGACGCGACCCGCCAGGACGTCCTGCGACGCGCCGGCGTGGAGGATGCCAGCCAGGTGATCATCACGACCAACCGCGACGACTCCAACGTGCTCGCGACGCTCACCGTGCGTCAGCTCAACCCCGAGGTCTGGATCGTCGCCGCCGTGCGCGAGCAGGAGAACGTCGCGCTCATGCGGCAGTCGGGTGCCAACTCGGTCATCACCTCCTCCGACGCGGTCGGCCGGTTGCTGGGGCTCTCCTCGCTCTCCCCGACGCTCGGCTCGGTGATGGAGGACCTCCTCACGTACGGCGAGGGCCTCGAGGTGGCCGAGCGCGACCTCATGGTCAGCGAGGTCGGTCGACAGCCGCAGAGCCTGCCCGACCAGGTGATCGCGGTGGTCCGCGACGAGAAGGTCTACCGCTACTTCGACCCGGTGGTCACCCAGCTCGCCCGCGGCGACCGGCTGATCGTCGTACGCCCGGCCAAGGAGCTGCCCTGGGCCCCGCGCCCGGGCACCCACAACGAGGACCTCGCGACCGACGAGGACTGAGCTTCCCGCGACGCGGTTCGGGCCCGATCGGGCCCGCCTCCACACATCCGGGCCCGGGGAGG
>NZ_JANINT010000020.1 GCF_024509035.1 Nocardioides sp.
TGCGCACCTACGCCGGGCACTCGACCGCCGCGGCGTCCAACGCGCTCTACCGCACCAACCTCGCGAAGGGGCAGACCGGCCTGTCGGTCGCCTTCGACCTGCCGACCCAGACCGGCTACGACCCCGACTCGCCGCTGGCGCGCGGCGAGGTCGGCAAGGTCGGCGTCCCGGTGCCGCACCTGGGGGAGATGCGACGACTGTTCGAGGAGATCCCGCTGACGGGGATGAACACCTCGATGACGATCAACGCCACCGCGATGTGGCTGCTGGCGATGTACCAGGTGGTCGCCGAGGAGCAGAACCCCGACCTGAGCCCCGACGAGGTCGCGGCCCAGCTCGCCGGGACCACCCAGAACGACATCATCAAGGAGTACCTCTCGCGCGGGACCTACGCGTTCCCGCCGGAGCACTCGATGCGGCTGATCGCCGACGTCATCTCCTACACGGTCCACCAGATCCCGAAGTGGAACCCCATCAACATCTGCAGCTACCACCTGCAGGAGGCGGGCGCGACGCCGACGCAGGAGCTGGCCTACGCGCTGTGCACCGCGATCGCCGTCCTCGACGCGGTGAAGGCGGCCGGTCAGGTCTCCGACGACGACTTCGAGAAGGTCGTCGGCCGGATCTCGTTCTTCGTCAACGCCGGCGTGCGGTTCATCGAGGAGACCTGCAAGATGCGGGCGTTCGTCCAGCTGTGGGACGAGATCACCCGCGAGCGCTACGGGGTGCAGGACCCCAAGATGCGCCGCTTCCGCTACGGCGTCCAGGTCAACTCGCTCGGCCTGACCGAGGCGCAGCCCGAGAACAACGTGCAGCGCATCGTGCTCGAGATGCTCGGCGTGACGCTGTCGAAGGACGCCCGCGCCCGCGCGGTGCAGCTCCCCGCGTGGAACGAGGCGCTCGGGCTGCCGCGGCCGTGGGACCAGCAGTGGTCGCTGCGTCTCCAGCAGGTCCTCGCCTACGAGTCCGACCTGCTGGAGTACGACGACATCTTCGCCGGCTCGCACGTCATCGAGGCCAAGGTCGCCGAGCTGGTCGCCAGTGCCCGCGCCGAGATCGACCGGGTCCAGGCCATGGGCGGCGCGATCGAGGCCGTCGAGTACATGAAGCAGGAGCTGGTCTCCTCCCACGCCGCCCGGCGCGCCCGCATCGAGTCCGGCGAGGAGAAGATCGTCGGCGTCAACTGCTTCGAGACCACCGAGCCCTCGCCGCTCACCGCGGATCTCGACTCCGCGATCATGACGGCCGACCCGGACGCCGAGAAGGCCGCGATCGCGAGCCTCGAGGCGTGGAAGGAGCAGCGCGACGAGGCCGAGGTCACCGAGGCGCTCGCGGCGCTGGCAGACGCGGCCACGACCGGCGCGAACCTGATGGGTCCCACGCTGGTGGCGGCCCGGGCGGGCGCGACGACCGGCGAGTGGGCGGCCACCCTGCGCGAGGTGTTCGGGGAGTACCGCGGACCGACGGGCGTGAGCGGAGCCGTGGGTGTGGCAGAGGCCGGTGCCGGGCTCGCCGCGGTGCGCGAGCGGGTGCGCGAGACCGGTGCCGAGCTCGGCGGACGGCTGCGGCTGCTGGTCGGCAAGCCCGGCCTCGACGGGCACTCCAACGGCGCCGAGCAGATCGCCGTGCGCGCTCGCGACGCGGGCTTCGAGGTCATCTACCAGGGCATCCGGCTGACCCCCGAGCAGATCGTCGCCGCGGCGGTCGCCGAGGACGTGCACTGCGTCGGCCTCTCGATCCTCTCCGGCTCGCACATGGAGCTGGTGCCCGCGGTGCTCGACGGGCTGCGCGAGGCGGGCATGGGCGAGGTGCCCGTGGTGGTCGGCGGCATCATCCCCGAGTCCGACGGGCGGCGCCTGCGCGAGCTGGGCGTGGCCGCGGTCTACACCCCCAAGGACTTCGGGATGACCGAGATCATGGGCGGCATCGTCGACGTGATCAGGAAGGCCAACGATCTCGGGTGAGCTCCCTCCAGTGCCCGGCTCGCATCTTCCTCGCCCGCCACGGCGAGGCGGAGTACGAGACGACGCTGGTCACCGATGACGGCGGCAGCCTGACCGGGCGTGGTCGCGAGCAGTCCCGGGCGCTCGCCGACCGGCTGCGCGGCGAGCGGATCGCGCGGGTGTGGAGCAGCCCGCTCTCGCGGGCGGTGCAGACCGCCGAGATCGCCGCGGCCGCGCTGGGCGTCGACGTGGTCGTCCGCGAGGGGCTGCGCGAGTACGGCGTCGGCTCGCTCGCGGGGACCGACGCGGACGAGGCAGCGACGATCGACCCCGTCTTCCGGGCCTGGACCGAGGGCGACGACTCGGCCACGATCCCCGGCGGCGAGAGCATCGCCGGGATCGTCGATCGGGTTCGAGCGGTCCTCCAGGAGATCGCCGACGCCCATCCCGGCGAGGCGGTCCTGGTGGTGGCGCACGGTGGGACGATCCAGATGAGCCTCCCCGAGCTGGTGGGCCGGCCGCGATCGGCGGCGTACGGCTTCGTTCTGCCCGGCGGTGGTGCCATCACCCTCGAGGCGGACGCCGATGGGTGGCGTCTCGTGCCGTGGGATCTCGATCACGATGAGGTAAGGCTGCCCTAACCCGTCTGGTAGCCTGCGGGGGTGGCCAAGACCCGGAAGCTCCCCAAGACGGAGTGCTGCGCGTCGAAGACCAAGTGCGGCCGCTGCCCGCTGCGGATGCTGAAGGAAGGCACCCTGCCGGCGGGGTATACGGTCAAGAAGCGCAAGCTGGTCCGGGTCGACGGCAAGAAGGTCACCAAGAAGAAGCTCGCGAAGGCCGCCTGAGCCGACCGCCGGGCACGCCGCCCGATCAGACCGTCCTCCGAGGAGCACCAACGTGGCCGCACCCCGCTTCACCGAGCAGCTCAACGTCCAGATCGGCAACGAGCTCGCCGCCCACAACCAGTACCTCGCGTGCGCGGTCTACTACGACGCCCTGACGATGCCCCAGATGGCGGCGTTCTTCTACGCCCAGGCGCTCGAGGAGCGCGCGCACGCCGCGATGATGATCCAGTACCTCCTCGACACCGACGCGGACGTCGTCATTCCCGCCGTCGAGGCCCCCGTCAACACCTTCGAGGACGTGGTCGCGCCGGTGGCGCTCGCGCTCCAGCAGGAGAAGCGGGTCACCGAGCAGATCAACGGCCTGCTGCGCATCGCCCGCGCCGAGGGCGACTACGCCTCCGAGCAGTTCATGCAGTGGTTCATCAAGGAGCAGGTCGAGGAGGTCGCCACGATGAGCGACCTGCTGGCCGTCACCACCCGCAACCGCGACGACATCGCGGACATCGAGGAGTACGTCGCGCGCGAGCAGAAGGGCGAGGCGGTCGACCCGACCGCGCCGCGTCAGGCCGGCGCGTAGCGGCTCGACCGGTCCCGTCGGTGGCGCTCGCCCGGTCGTCGCCGCGCGCCGACCGCCACTCTCGCTATGCTCCCGGGAGGGGCCGCCCTGTCTGCGTCCAGGCGTGCCGAGGGTGAGCACGAGGTGGGAACGATGAGCAGCGGATCGATGCCGGGGCGTGAGGCGCTCCGGCTGACGTCGTGGGTGTGGGCACTCACGGCCGTGTTCGCGTCGGTGGCGCTGCTGCGCTCCGAGCACCTCGGCATCCCGTTGCGCGACCCGGGCGGCGCCATGTTCCGCGGCCGGCTGACCACCGCGGTCACGATCCTGGTCGTGCTGGCCCTCGCCGACGCGCTCGTCCGCGGGGTGCGCAGGGGACCGCTGCGGTGGTCCCTGCCCGAGGCGGTCCGCCACCTGCGTGCACGCTGGACGTGGCAGCGGATCCTGCTCGTGGCGTCGGGCCTGCTGGCGTACCACGTCGTCTACATCAGCTACCGCAACCTGAAGAGCTGGGACGCCCTCAACACCCCGCGCGACGACGACCTCCTCGCCGCGGAGCGGTGGCTCTTCCTCGGGCACAGTCCCGCGACGCTCCTGCACGACCTGCTCGGGGACCAGCAGGCCGCGGTCGTGCTCGCCGTCATCTACCGCTCGTTCACCTACCTGGTGCCGCTCTCGGTGGTCGGCACGCTCGCGCTCCTGCCGCGCGTGCGCCAGGCCTACGTCATGCTCTGCTCGGCCCTCTGGGTCTGGATCCTGGGCCTCGGGTCCTACTACCTCATCCCGACGCTCGGCCCGTTCGCCTCGGCGCCCGACGAGTTCGCCGGGCTGCGGCCGACCGCGATCACCTCCACCCAGACCACGTACCTCGCGGAGCGCGCCCACTTCCTCGCCGACCCGCAGGCGGGCGACGCGTTCGTGAGCATCTCGGCGTTCGCGAGCCTCCATGTGGGCTTCACCTGCACGGTGCTGCTGGTCACCCGCTACTACGGCTGGCGGCGGACGTCCCACGTCCTGACCGCCTACCTGGCGCTGGTCATGGTCGCCACCGTCTACTTCGGCTGGCACTTCGTGGTCGACGACGTCGCCGGCGTCCTGCTCGCCCTGGTCGCGTTCACGCTGGGGCGGTGGATGGTCGAGCCCGTCGGACGGGGCCCGGACACCGTCGCCGAGTCCGAGGCCGACGACCAGGATGACGCCGTGGCCACGGCATGAGCTCGGCCGCGCGCACGCTCACCGTCGACCCACCGGTCGTCGGCGAGGTGCCGCTCCCGCGGCGTCCGGTGCTCGGGTCGCGCCTCGACCGGGCCCTCCACTCGCCGGTGCTGTTCGCGATGGTGCTCTCCGGGACCGCCCAGATCGTCTGGTGGCGCTTCTTCGCCACGGCGGGCGGCGACATCGCGGCCCAGGACGCGTGGGCGGAGTTCGCGCGGCTGCACCCCGGCAGCGCCTACAACCTGTCGTGGTACGGCGGGATGCACCCGGTCTCCTACAGCGTCTTGTCGCCCTACCTGATGGCCGCCGTGGGCGTCCGGACCACCCTGGTGGTCGCGGGCACCCTCGCCGCCGGTCTCCTGGCCTGGCTGCTGGTCGGTCGACGCCGCAGCGACGCGCGGACGCTGGCCGTCGCGGGCTACGGTGCGCTGGCGCTCCTGGGCAACGCCGTCTCCGGCCGGGTCACCTTCGCGCTGGGCACGCTGTTCGCGCTGGTCGCCATCTGCCTGCTGGTGGGCTGGCCGCGACGACGTTCGTCGGGCGTCGCGCTGCGACCGGCCCGTGGCGCCGCGGTGGCCCTCGCTGCCGGGCTGGCCACCGCCGCGAGCCCGGTCGCGGGGCTCTTCCTGGGCCTGGTCGCGGCCACCTTGTGGCTCGGCCGTCAGCGGGCCGCGTCGTACATCCTGGGTCTCCCGCCGGTGGCGGTCGTCGCGCTCGCGGCGGTGCTCTTCCCGTTCTCCGGGACCCAGCCGATGCCGTGGTACTCCACGATCCTGCCGGTGCTCGCCGCGGTGGCCGTGGCGATCTCCGTGCCCGCGAGCTGGCGCAGCGTGCGGCTGGCGGCGGTGCTCTACGCCGTGGCCGTCGTCCTCGTGTGGCTCATCCCGTCGCCGATCGGCACCAACGTCTCCCGGCTCGGGCTGCTCTTCGGCGGGGTGGTGCTGGTCACCGCTGCCGCCACCGGCGGGTGGCGCGCCTCGTCCCTCGCCGGTCGGCTCGGGCCGGCGGCCGCCCGGGTGCTCCTGGTCGTCGCGATCCTCACCACGTCGATCTGGCAGGTGGCCACGGCCGCCCGGGACGCCGTCGGTGCGAGCGGTCAGACGTCCTGGGGGTCGGACATCGACCCGGTGCTCGAGCAGCTCGAGCTGCGCCGCGCCGACCTGGGGCGCGTCGAGGTGGTCCCGACCCGCAGCCACCGCGAGGCTGCCGTGTTCGCGCCCCACGTGCCTCTGGCCCGGGGGTGGAACCGGCAGGCGGACGCGGAACGCAACCGGCTCTTCTACCGGGACCGCCCGCTGACCGAGCAGGCCTACCGTCGCTGGCTGCACCGGTGGGCCGTGCAGTACGTCGTGCTCTCCACGGCCCAGCCCGACGCCGCGGCGGTCGCCGAGACCGACCTGATCAACGGCGGGCTGCCCTACCTCGAGCCGGTCTGGTCCGACGAGCACTGGACGCTCTACGCCGTACGCCGACCCACGCCCCTGGTGTCTCCGCCGGCCCGCGTGGTGTCCTTCGACGCCGAGCACCTGACGCTGTTCACCCCGAGTGCCGGCGACGTCGTGGTCCGGATCGCCGACTCGCCGTGGCTCAGCGTGGTCGACGTCGACCGGACCGTCGACGTGGAGGCCTCGTTCGTCCAGCGGTACCTGACCGAGCCGTGCCTGTCGGGCCTGGACGCGGCGGACGCGGTGGGCCCGGTGGGCCCGGTGGATGCGGCCGGGAGCGTGCATCCACGCCGGGACAACTGGCTCGTGCTGCACGCGCCCTCGGCCGGCACCTACCGGATCTCGGCGCCCTACAAGCTGCCCCGAGGCACCTCCTGCCCGTGACCGGTCAGCCGGGAGGGCGCGAGGTGGCGGTCGAGTGGGGACAGAAGGCCTCGCGGGGCGAGCCGGTGTGGAGCTCTTCCGGCAGCGTGAGCGTCACCGTGTCGTCGAGGACCGACGGCAGCCCGACCTGCTCGGTGCGCACGGCGACCTCGGTGACGAACGCCCCGGCCCGGGCCGAGAGCGTCTCGCAGCCGCCCATCCGCAGCGAGAGCGTCACCTGGGTCGACTCACCGGGGGAGAGGCGCACGGTCGAACGGCCGGTCGCATCGGTGAGACCGGTGTAGGTGAAGAGCCTGCTCGGCGGCTGCTCGGCGGCCAGGCCGGTCACCGTGACCGGGAGCCTGCCGTCGTTGGTGAGCTCGAAGCTGTAGCGCAGCGTCCCGCCGTCGTCGTACCTCACCTGGCGCACGGTGCGGTCGGCGATCGCGAACACCCCGGTCGCCTCGGTGCCCGAGACCGACGTCGGACCGCCGGCCCGCAGCGCCGGCGCCGACCGGGCCACCGCGACGCCGCCGCCGGCCAGGAGTACCAGGAGGAGCACGGCGAGCAGGCCGGCCCGCCGGCTCCTACGCATCGGCCCGGCGGCGACGTCGCAGCCCGAGCACCAGCCCCAGCGCCGCTCCGGTGGCCGCGATCGGGGCGATCAGCACGGCGCCGCTCGACGGCTCGTCGGGTGCCGCCTTCGCGGCCGCGGGCTTCGTCGGGCTGTCGAACCACTCACAGGCCGGCGGGTGCTTCCAGCTCGGGTCGGCGCGGTCGTACTGGCTGCAGGTCAAGAAGCCCGCGTCCTTGACGGCCGCCCCGGGCAGGAAGACCGAGCCACCGGCCGCGCACGAGGGCGGCGGGACCGTGAAGTTGTCGGTCCTGCCGGCCGAGCCGTAGTGGTTGTCCTCCCAGCAGTTGCCGATGCCCTGGTCGTCCCACCAGTGGTCCAGGCCGTTGGGCCGCTCGTCGCCCGACGGGTCGATGCCCATCTGGTTCGCGAACGTGTGGTTGTGGTTGGACGTGTCGTAGAGGTGCGTGGGGTCGTAGTCGTCGCGCAGCGGTGCGGGCACCCAGAACTGCATGGTCCCGTAGCGCCAGTTGTCGTAGATCCAGTTGTGGTCGGTCGAGTCGTAGTTGCCGCCGGCGATCAGCACGCCGGTGCCGACCGGGGTCGGGACCACCGGGCACACCGTGCCCTGCATGTAGCCGCGCTGCTCCATCGGCTTGTCGCAGACGCCGGTGTCGACGAACTCGGTGTACCAGTTGGTGTTGTTGGAGTAGATGCGGTTGTGGCTCCACCGGGCGTGGTCCTGCGGCAGGCCCGGGTGGCCCGGGAACAGCGAGTCGGTGGCGATGCCGGTGGCGTTGTCGTGGAAGTCGTTGTGGTGCGCCCAGATCGAGTTCCCGGCCGTGCCGGAGTAGCCGAGCGTGTTGTCGTGGCTGTCGTTGCGCCGGATCTCGATCGCGTAGCGGGTGGCCTCGAAGTCGGTGTTGTCGGCGTTGAGGTCGGAGCCGGAGCCGGGGTAGATCCCGGAGTCGCCGTTGTAGTAGGCCTCGGAGCGCTGGATCAGGCCGTGGTCGCTGGCGAACGCGAGGATGCCGTACTCGTCGTTGCCCCGGGCCACGACGCGGTCGATGACGAAGCCGTCGGTCTCCAGCACGTAGATCGCGTTGAACTCCGCCTGCTGGAACGTCATGTTGCTCAGGTAGAGCCCGCCGGCCCGGTCGGCGCGGATCGCGTTGAGCTTGGCGAAGCGGTTGTCGACCACCACGTCGGCCGGCGAGCGTCCGGTGCCGACCAGCTGCAGGCCGCAGAAGCGGCTGTCGCAACGGATGCTGTCGTTGCCGGGTGTCTGGTCGCCGAAGACCGCGATCAGGTTGAGGTTGTGGGCACACCGGCGCTGGTCGGCGTACGACAGGGCGATCGGGTTGGACTCGCCGGCCGCGGCGGCGGCCTTGTCGGCGCCGGGGTCGGGCGAGGAGAGGCTGCCGATGTACTCCGAGAACGGAAGCGGTGACTTCGAGGCCGTCTGCAGGTGGGAGCAGTAGTCGCTGCGCCCGGCCTTGGCGTACTTCGACTCGTGGTAGGTCCCGGGCAGCACGTAGACGGAGGTCCGCCGCTTGCTGATCGAGTCGATCGCGTCCTGGATCGACCGGTAGCGGCAGGAGGGCAGCAGGCGCTCGTTGCGGGTCTTGACCGGGCCCGCCGGCATCGCCGCGATGAGCTTGGCGCTGTCGCGCTGGCACACGACCCGGGCCCGGGGGTTGTCGTAGCCGAGGAACGACGGACGGTGGCCCGTCCCGTCGGGGAACTGCGCGGGTCGCTCCTCGTGGGCGGTGGCCGGTCCGGCCCCGGCGAGCACCGTGAGGGCGACGAGCGCGGCGGCCAGGGGAGCGAGCGCGGCGGCACGGAAGCGACGTGTCATCGGGAGCACCTTTCGTCGATGCCCCAACGACCCCGCGAACGCGGGGGTTACGCGCCGGTCACCCCGGCGGGTGGCTCAGCAGGTCACCTGAGCCAGCGCAGCACCGCGCCGCGCACGTCGGCCGCGGAGCGCTCCAGCGGGAGGGCGCTGCCGGCTCGGGCGAACGTGCGGGAGGTGACCTCGGTCCGGTACGAGTCGGCCTGCTGGGCGCGCGCGGCCGGCCGGTGGAGCGCGTCACGCGCGCCGTAGAGCAGCAGCACGGGCGCGTCGACCCGGCCGGCTGCGAGACTGGAGGCCAGCAGGAGCGGGCTCAGGCTGGTGACGTCGCCGCAGGGGTCCTCGGAGCGCAGCCGCGCCGCGGCCTTCTGGATCTCGGTGGTCGCGCTGGCGAACATCAAGGAGCGGTAGGCGGCTCCGGTCGCGGCCAGCGGTGCGTAGTCGGCGCTGCCCGCGCAGGCGGCGCTCTGGCGGGCGGCGGTGCGGGTCGCGAGCGAGGTGGCGCCGCGGTCGGTCCACGACATCAGCACGAGGCCCTCGACGTCGTCGAACGTGCCGGCCTCGACCTGGGCGATCGCGGCTCCGACCGCGTGCCCGTGGGTGACCACGGACGCCGCCGCCGGGGTCGTGCCGTGACTGGGGTCGGCGTAGACGTAGCGCCCCGACTTCAGGTGCTGGACGACCTGGTGGAGCATGTCCGCCTGCGCGCCGAGACACGTGGCGTCGCCGTTCGCGAGCCGGCTCGCGCCGTAGCCGAGTCGGTCGAGCACCAGCGAGGTCTCGCCGTGACGGGCGAGCTGGCGCGCGTAGTCGTAGGAGCGGTGGCCGGGCAGCTGCCAGAACCATGCGCCGGCGCCGAGGTCGTGCACGAGCACGTTGACCCGGATCGGTCCGCTGTGGCCGTCGAGCGCCTTGCGCGGTCCGACCAGGCGGCCGCGCACCTCGTAGCTCTGGTTGTCCGGCAGGCACAGCACCGAGGTGGCGTTGGTGTTCTCGAGGTCGAAGACCACCTGGCGGGCGAGGACCGCGGGCCGGGCGGCGGGGCCCGTCGGCGCGGCGGGTGCCGGGGCAGCCACGAGCGTGGCGCCGAGCAGGGCGGTCAGGAGTCCGAGCAGCATCAACCTCACGGCTGTTGAACCTACGTCAATAGTGCGGTCGCCGAAATGTGAGGTTGTTCGCGTCGGATCGGGGTTTCGGGCCAGACTGCAGCCATGGTGACCAGTGCGGACCGGGTGATCGTGGTCGGCGCGGGCGTGGTCGGGCTGACCTGCGCCGTACGTCTCCTCGAGGCCGGCCACCGGGTCGACGTGATCGCCCGGGACCTGCCGCTCGAGACGGCGTCCGCGGTCGCGGCGGCCTTCTGGTACCCCCACCGCGGGCTTCCCCAGGAGCGGGTCGCCGCGTGGGCCGCGACGTCGTACGCCGTCTTCGACGCGCTCGCCGACACCGACCCGGAGTCCGGGGTGCGGATGGTGCCCGGCACCGAGGTCTTCGTCGCGGCCGAGCCCGACCCCTGGTGGGGCAACGCCGTGTCGGGCCTCGCGCGGACGCGCGACCTGCCGCACGGCTGGGTGGACGGCTGGACGTTCACGACGGCGGTGGTCGACACCCACGTCTACCTGGCGTGGCTGGCCGACCGGGTGGAGCGGCTCGGCGGCACGATCACCCGCCTCAACCTCTCCGCGCTGCCGACCGGCCACGGCCTGGTCGTCAACTGCAGCGGGCTCGGGGCCCGGTTGCTCGGCGCGGACCGCACGGTCGTTCCCGTGCGCGGTGAGATGGTCGTGGTCGAGCAGACCGGCATCGATCGCTGGTGGCTGGACCGCTCGGGTCCGACGTACGTCGTGCCGCGCGAGCGTGACGTCGTGGTCGGCGCCAGCGAGGTCGAGGGGGAGTGGAGCCGGACGGCGTCGCCCGCCGCCGCCCAGGCCATCCTCGAGCGGGCGACCCGACTGGTGCCGCAGCTGCGCGGGGCGCGGGTGCTGCGGCACCGGGTCGGGCTGCGACCGGTGCGGCCGGCGGTCCGGGTCGAGCGGGTCGGCGACGTCATCCACTGCTACGGCCACGGCGGAGCAGGTGTCACGCTCAGCTGGGGCGCCGCCGACGAGGTCGTCGCGCTCGCCGAGGTCAGCGCCGCGGCTCGAGCAGGCGGGTGAGCCCGGCGATGACCACCATGACGGCGCCGAGCAGGTACGCCGTCGGCGCGAACCCGTCGGTCTGGGCGAGGTAGACCGAACCGATCACGGCGGCGCCGAGGCCGAGCCCCGCCTGCATCGTGGTGATCAACAGCCCGCTGCCGAGGCCGGCCATGTGCCCGGGGACCTGGCTGAGCACGATGCCGATCAGCGGCGACCAGACCAGGCCGAAGCCGATGCCGATGACGGCGACGGCCGGGAGTGCGGGGGCGGTGTCGGCGATGCCGGCGGCGCCCAGCCAGGCGAACCCACCGGCGGCGACCAGCGAACCGAGGGTCAGCACCCAGACGCCGTACCTCGGGACGAGGCGCCCGCCGGCCAGCGAGGCGACCAGGAAGCCCAGCGACATCGGCAGCAGGCTCGCCCCGATCTCGAGGGGGGTGCGTCCCGCGACCTGCGTGGCGTAGCCGTAGACGAACATGAAGCCGCCGAACGCCAGGAAGAACGGCAGCCCGGCGACGAGCCCGACGCTGATGCTGCGGAAGCGGAACAGCGCCGGCGGCACGAGAGGGGAGCCTCCGAGGGCCTCGAGGTGGCGCTGCCACCACACGAGGACGGCCAGGACCGGCAGCACGGCCGCCAGGCAGGCCCACGTCCAGGCCGGCCAGCCGGTGGCACGGCCCTCGGTGAGCGGCAGCACGAGGAGCGTGAGAGCGGTGCCGAGGAGGCCGGCGCCGACCAGGTCGAGAGCGGGCCGGGTCGGCGCCTTGGTCTCCGGCACGAAGCGCCACACCCCGAGCATCACCAGGGCCGCGATCGGGACGTTGACCCAGAAGATCGAGCGCCACCCGAGGTCGGAGTCGCTCAGGGTGCCGCCGATGAGGAAGGCGAGGGAGGTGCCGAGACCGGCGCTCGCGCCGAACCAGGCCAGCGCCCGGGTGCGGTGGTGGCCCTCGTTGGCGGCGTGCAGGGTGGCCAGCACCTGCGGCGCGACCAGCGCGGCCGAGGCACCCTGCACGAAGCGGGCTCCCACCAGCTGGCCGGAGGTCTGCGCGAACGCGCAGAGCAGGCTCGTGACCGCGAAGACGACCATGCCGAGTGCGAGCAGTCGCTTGCGTCCGAAGCCGTCGCCGAGGCGGCCGCCGGTGGCGACCAGGCTCGCGTAGACGACGCCGTACGCCGTCACCACGAGCTGGAGGACCGCGGGGGTGGCGCCGAGGTCGGTGCCGATCGAGCCGAGCGCGACGTTGACGGTGAAGAACGACATGATCGGGATCATCACGGCGGCCAGCGCGGCGGCCAGGCCGAGCGGGTGCATCTTCAACGGGGCCTGCGTGGTGTCCGGGGCGAGTGTGCCCCGTGCGTCCGGGAGGCCCGGGGTCTGCCCGGCCGAGGTGCCGGGGCCGGTCGTCTGTGTCGTCATGCCGACCAGCGTGGGGGCGGCCGTGTCCTGGTGGTGAGAGCCTGTCGATCCTGGTACCGGCAGTAACTGGATACTGGCTCCGTTTGGGTCCACCATGGAGCACATGCCCGACAGTCGCCGCACCGAGCTCGCGGACTTCCTGCGCTCGCGCCGCGAGCGCCTCTCGCCCGAGGACGTCGGTCTGCCCGCGGGCGGCCGGCGGCGGACGCCGGGCCTGCGTCGCGAGGAGGTCGCGCTGCTCGCCGGGGTCGGGGTGACCTGGTACACCTGGCTCGAGCAGGGGCGCGACATCAACGCGTCGGTGCAGGTGCTCGAGGCGATCGCGCGGACGCTGCGCATGGATGCCCAGGAGCGTTGGCACCTCTTCCAGCTGGCCGGCGTCACGCTGGTCGCGCCGGCCCGGGAGTGCCCCGAAGCCGCGCCGGGGCTGCAGAAGATGCTCGACCAGCTCGACCCGTTCCCTGCTGTGGTGCTCTCGCCGCGCTGGGACATCGTGGCCTACAACCGTGGCTACAACTGGCTGGGCGGCGACATCGACGCCATCGATCCCGGCGAGCGCAACCAGGCCTGGCTGTTCTTCACCCACGAGCACTGGAGGGGCCTGTGCGTGCGCCGAGGCGAGGCGATGACCCACATGGTCGGGGCGATGCGGATGGCGATGGGCCAGCAGCTCGACGACCCGCTCTGGCCGCGGCTGGTGCAGCGACTGCGCGAGGCCTCCGAGGAGTTCGACACGATCTGGCGGCGCCACGACGTCGTCGACCGGGCACTCCCGGCCAAGGACTTCCGCAGCGCGGTGGGGGAGCTGCGCCTGGAGTCCCACCGGTTCGGGATCGGCCAGTCCGGGGTCAACCGGATGATGGTCTACCTGCCGCGCGACGACGTCAC
>NZ_JANINT010000021.1 GCF_024509035.1 Nocardioides sp.
CGACGGCGGCCAGGCCCTCGTGGTCGTCTCCGCCGACCGGGCGCGCGACCTGTCGGAGCGGCCTGCGTGGATCCTCGGTGCCGCTCAGGGCCAGGCGGCCGACCAGCACATGATGACCTCCTACTACCGGCCCACGATCTCGGGCCTGCCCGAGATGGGCGTCGTCGGCGACCAGCTCTGGAGGCAGAGCGGGCTGCGCCCGGCCGACGTCCAGGCCGGCATCCTCTACGACCACTTCACGCCGTTCGTGCTGCCGCAGCTCGAGGAGCTCGGCTTCTGCGATCGTGGCGAGGCCCGGCACTTCATCGCCGACGGCCACCTCGAGATCGGTGGAGCGCTGCCGTTGAACACCCACGGCGGCCAGCTCGGCGAGGCCTACCTGCACGGGATGAACGGGATCGCCGAGGCCGTGCGGCTGGTGCGCGGCACGTCGGTCAACCAGCCGCCGGACGTCCGCAACGTGGTCGTCACCGCCGGCACGGGGGTGCCCACGAGCGGCCTGGTGCTGGGGGACGCCTCGTGAACGCGGGGGACTGGGCCGGCCGGTCGCTGGGCGAGCGCACCGTCGCGTACGACGAGCGCGACGCGATCCTCTACGCGCTGGCGGTCGGGGCGCAGGCCGACGAGCTCGACCTGGTCTTCGAGGAGCGGCTGCGCGTGCTCCCGACCTTCGCCCTCACCCTCGCGCAGTGGGCGCCGGACGCGCTCGGCTCGCTGGGGGCGTTCGACACGACCACCGCGGTGCACGGCGCCCAGCGGCTCGAGGTGTCCCGACCGCTGCCGCGGGCAGGGGAGCTGCACCTGCGGTCGTGGGTGGAGGCCGTGTGGGACAAGGGCGGAGCGGCCGTCTTCGACGTGGCCGTCGAGAGCGAGCACTTCCGTGCCACGTGGTCGATCTTCGCCCCCGGGTGCGGCGGGTTCGGCGGCGAGCGGGGCCCCTCGGCGCCCCGCGGCGAGCTCGCCGACGCCGTCGAGGTGCCCGTGCAGACCAGCCCGACCCAGGCGGCGACGTACCGGCTGCTCGGCGACCGCCACCACATGCACATCGACCCCGAGGCGGCCCGCGCGGCGGGCCAGCCGCGCCCGTTCCTGCACGGGCTGTGCACGCTCGCCGCGACCGTGCTCGGCATCGCCCGGCGCGCAGGAGCCGACCCGACCCAGGTGCAGACGCTCGCCTGCCGGTTCTCGGCCCCGGTCTTCCCGGGGGAGCGGCTCGCGGTGCGGATGGCCCCGGGCGCCGAGGTGGCGTTCTCCGCCGCGGTCGAGGACCGCACCGTGCTCTCCGGTGGTCGCGTCTCCTTCGGGGGCTGAGGTCCCGGGGGGCCCAGGTCCATCAAAGGTTGGACGGCGTGGTCCATCGCGTCGGCGATGTGGATCGATGCCCTCGGCTGATGCCCTGGAGGCATGGCAGATGTGCGGTGGGCCCGCTCGATCCCAGACCTCCTCGTCACCCGCAGGGGAGCCTGGGCGGCGCTCGCGTCGGCGGCCGCGGTCCTGGCCGCGATCCTCGGCTTCCTCGGTGGAGCCGAGCCGGGGAGGGGTGGCGCAGCCCCCGACGATGCGGAGTCGACGCGGGTGGCCCGGCTCCTCGACCGGTTCCCTGGCGCCGACGAGCAGTCCCTGCTCGTGGTCGCGACGCGTGGCGACTCCGCGGACCTCACCCCCGCGGACCTGGAGTCGCTGCGGCGGCTGGAGGTCGAGCTGCGGGCCGTCGGGCCGGTCGCGCCGGTGCAGGTCAGCGCCGACCGGCAGGCGGCGCTCATCGCGGTCCCGGTGACCGTCAGCACCGATGACGCCCTCACCCGGGCGACGGTCGACGGCCTCCGTGACCTGGTGCGGGAGCAAGGCCCGCCGGGGCTCTCGTTGTCGGTCACCGGCGGTCCGGCCTTCGGCGTCGACATCGCCGCCTCGTTCGACGGCGCAGACCTCACCTTGCTGCTCGTGACCGTCCTGATCGTCGCGGTGCTCCTGGTCGTCACCTACCGCTCGCCGGTCCTGTGGCTGGTCCCCCTCGCCGTGGTGGGGGCGGCCGACCGGGCCGCCGGCACGGTCACCGCGGCACTCGGGTCCGCGCTGGGCCTGCACTTCGATGCAGGCATCATCAGCGTGCTCGTCTTCGGGGCGGGCACGAACTACGCCCTGCTCCTCATCTCGCGCTACCGCGAGGAGCTGATGACCCGGAGCGACCACCGCCGCGCGCTGGCGACCGCGTGGCGAGAGGTCGCGCCCGCGATCGTCGCGTCCAACGCAACGGTCGTGCTGTCGCTGACCACGCTGGCGATCGCGGTGATCCCGAGCACCCGGGGTCTGGGGGTGTCCGCGGCCGTCGGCCTCCTGGTCGCGCTGGCTGCGGTGCTCCTGGTCCTGCCGGCCGCGCTGGCCCTCGCCGGACGCCGGGCGTTCTGGCCGCGGATCCCGGTGCCCGGCTCCCCGGCTCGCGACGGCCGGCTGTGGCGCACGGTCGCGGCCGCGGTCGTGCGTCGCCCAGCGCTCACGATCGGGGTCGGGGCGGTCGCTCTCGCTGCGATGACGACCGGCCTGGTCGGTACGTCGGTCGGGATCGACCAGGCGGAGCGCTTCCGCAGCACCTCGGAGTCCGCAGCTGGCCTCGAGGTCCTCGCCGAGCACTTCGACCCGGGGGAGGCGCAGCCGCTCGTGGTCGTCGCTCGCAGCACGGACACCGACCGGGTCGTGGCCGCCGTCGAGGCCGTCGACGGCGTCCGCGCCGCCCGCCCGGCGGGCACGTCCGGGGACGGCGCCCTGGCGCGCGTCTCGGTGATCAGCGCGTACTCGCCGGGCACCCCGTCCAGCGTCCGGCAGGTGTCCGAGCTCCGCGACGCTGTCCACGCGGTCCCGGGAGCCGACGCCCTGGTCGGTGGGGAGACCGCGGTCGACGTGGACGCTCGCCTGGGCAACCACCGCGACCTGCTCGTGATCGCCCCGCTCGTCCTCGCCGTGAGCGGCCTGGTCCTGCTCGTCCTCCTCCGGTCGCTGGCCGGTCCGATCCTGCTGCTCGCGGTCAACGTGGCCAGTGCCGCCGCCGCGATCGGGGCCGGTTCCTGGCTGAGCCGGAGACTGCTCGGCGTGGACGCCCTGGACGTGCAGGTGCCGCTGCTGGCCTTCTTGTTCCTCGTGGCCCTGGGCATCGACTACACCATCTTCCTCGTCCACCGGGTGCGGGCAGAGGCGACCGCCCGGGCCACCCGGGACGCGGTGGTCGAGGCGGTGGCGCGCACAGGGACGGTGATCTCGAGCGCCGGTGTCGTGCTGGCCGGCGTCTTCGCCGGCCTGGGCGTCCTGCCTCTGGTGACGCTCGGCCAGCTCGGCCTGATCGTCGGCGTCGGCGTGCTCGTCGACACGCTGCTGGTCCGCACGCTGCTGGTCCCGGCACTGATCGGTCTGCTCGGGGAGAGGATGTGGTGGCCGGCAGCTCCCGCCGGCCGACTCCGAGAAGGGGGCCATGACGACGTCTCGTCACCCACAGCCGCCGGTGCGCGCTGACCACGCGGGCCCGGCGCGCCTGGCCTCGACCACGGTCAGCGCGATGAGGTTCGGCCAGGATCTCATCGCGCTGGTGCTCGTCGTGACCGGGACCGCGCGCGCCCTGGCGGCGGGCACGAGCGTCGCGGCCGCCGTGACCGCGGGCGTGGCGCTCCTCGGTGCTTACGCGGCCGGCCTGGTCCTGGCGCGGGCACCGCACGGCCCGGCTGCGGTCCGGTGGTGGCTGCTCGTCCTGACGCTGGTCTGGGCGGCGGCGGTGGCGGTCTCGCCCGAGTTCGTCTGGTTCGCCTTCGCGCTGTGGCTGCTGGCCGGTCACCTGCTGCCGGGTCCCGCGTCGGTCGCGTTCGCCGTGGCGGTCTATGCGATCGCCGCCCTCGCGCCGATCGCGCACCACGGCACCACCGGCTACGCGAACGTGTTGGGGCCACTGATCGGCGGCGTCTTCGCCCTCGGCGTGTCCCGTGGATACCTCGAGCTGCTCCGCGAGGCCGCGGAGAGGGAGAAGCTGGTGTCCTCCCTCGCCCAGGCCCAGCGCGAGATGGCAGATCTCCAGGACGAGCTCGCCCTCACCCAGCGGGCGTCGGGCGCGATGTCCGAGCGGACCCGGTTGGCCAGGGACATCCACGACACGGTCGCCCAGAGCCTGTCGTCCATCCGACTGCTCTCCCACGCCGCCGGCGCGCGCGTCCAGGACGCCGAGGCGGCGCGGGCCATCCGCCAGGTCGAGACCTTGGCCGGTGAGGGCCTGTCCGACGTACGCCGCATCGTCGCGGCCCTCGCCCCTGTCGAGCTCGAGAGCGACCCGCTCGCCGATGCGCTGGCGCGCATGCTCGAGCGGCTCCGCGGCGAGACCGGCGTCGAGACCGAGCTGCACGTGGACGCGACGCTGCCGGCGCTGCCGACGGCCTACGAGGTCGCGCTGATGCGGACCGCCCAGTCGGCCCTCGCCAACGTGCGGCTCCACGCGCACGCCTCGCGCGTGGTGCTCAGCCTCATCGACGAGGGCGACGCGGTCCGCCTCGACATCGTCGACGACGGCCGCGGCTTCGACGCGACCGCGTGGGAGAGCGCGCCGGTGCGAGCGGGCGAGTCGGGCTACGGCTTGCGGTTCATCCGGTCGCGGCTGCGCGAGCTCGGGGGCGGCCTCGACGTCGAGGCAGTGCCCGGTGAGGGCACCGCGCTCTCCGCGCACCTCGTGCTCACCCTGCTGGTGAAGGAGACCTGATGCCGATCACCGTCCTGATCGTCGACGACCACCCCGTCGTGCGGACCGGTCTGCGCGCCGTGCTGGACGGCGCCGCGGACCTGGTCGTGGTGGGGGAGGCGGCGACCGGCGAGGAGGCGCTCGCGATGACCGAGCAGGTGCGTCCCGACGTGGTGCTCTGCGACCTGCGGCTCGGCGAGGGCATGGACGGGATCGCGACGACGGCCGCGATCCGGGCCCTGTCCCCGGCGCCGGCGGTCCTGATCCTGACGACCTACGACCGCGACGCCGAGGTGCTCGGCGCGATCGAGGCGGGTGCCGCCGGCTACCTCCTCAAGGGCGTCGCCCCGGCCACCATCCTCGAGGCCGTCGAGACCGCGGCGCGTGGTGGCACGTACCTCTCCGCTGATCTGGCGACCCGGGTGGTCGCCGGGATGAGGTCCCCGCTGCCGCGGCTGACCGATCGCGAGGTCGAGGTGCTCCGGCTGCTGGCGACAGGTGCGTCGAACCGGGAGATGGCGAAGGCCCTGTTCGTCACCGAGGCCACGGTGAAGAGCCACCTGGTCCACATCTTCACCAAGCTCGGCGTCGACAGCCGGGCTCGCGCCGTGCACGTCGCCCGCGAGACCGGCCTGATCTGACCTCGGCGAGCGCGGCTGCGCCCGAGTGCAGCGAGGCCCCCGCCGGAGCTCCGGCGGGGGCCTCGTGCTCGCAGGTCGAGGACCTGCGGTGCTTGTGGGCAGGGGCGGGGTCGAACCGCCGACCTTCCACTTTTCAGGCGGACGCTCGTACCAACTGAGCTACCTGCCCAAGCGACGGACACCCTACAGGAGCGATGACGGCCCACGGAAACCGAGGGCGACCTCGCGGCGCGCGGTCACAATTCGTACGACGTACGGCGACCGCCCTATGCTTTCGCAGAGCGTGTCCGGCCCCCATCGTCTAGCGGCCCAGGACCCCGCCCTTTCACGGCGGTAGCACGGGTTCGAATCCCGTTGGGGGTGCGATTCTCAGCCTTGGTCCCGCCTCGATTGGGAGCAGGCGAGGTCTGTAGGTTAGAGTTCCCACCGCTTCGGCAACGAGGCACCAGCACGACATCAGCACCATCCTGGCCCCGTAGCGCAGTTGGTTAGCGCGCCGCCCTGTCACGGCGGAGGCCGCGGGTTCGAGTCCCGTCGGGGTCGCCACCAGACGCCCCGGATCGAGAGATCCGGGGCGTCGCGCATTTCCGTCGCCGTACGCCGTTTCGGCCGGTGGACCACAATGGCGCCATGCCGATCGAGATGGATGCCGAGGCGTTCGACGCGCTGGTCGACCGCGCGCTCGACGACATCCCCGACGAGATCGCGCTGCGCGTGCGCAACGTCGTCGTGCTGGTCGAGGACGAGCCCCCGGAGGGCGAGCCCGACCTGCTCGGCCTCTACGACGGCATCGCGCTCACCGAACGCTGGGGGTCACCGATGATGGAGCTGCCGGACCGGATCTTCGTGTTCCGCCGGCCGCTGCTCGAGATGTGCGACAGCGTCCAGCAGCTCGAGGACGAGGTCCGGATCACGGTCGTGCACGAGATCGCCCACCACTTCGGCATCGACGACGCCCGCCTGCACGACCTCGGCTACGCCTGAGGCGCACCGGGCGCCTGGCACCGCGCACTGGCACGCGGTGAGCCGTCGGGCTCAGGACGCGGGGCTGCCCTCGGCCTCGAGCACCGCTCCCTCGGTCCACGGGACCGGCGGGGCGCCGCCCTCCTGACGGACGAACTCGTTGAAGAACCACCGCTGGAAGCGCTGCTGCTCGGGGGTGCGCGCCAGCGAGAGCAGCCGCTCCTCGCGGCAGAACGCGTCGGCCAGGTCGAGCAGCTCGATGAACCGGCCGATCGTCGCCGCGGTCTGGCGCGGCATCGCGACGTGCAGGTCGGTGGTGGCGACGCCGGAGCGCAGCGCCTGCTCGATCTGGTCGGCGCCGATGCCCTCGCGCAGGTCCCGCTCGAGGGAGCCGAAGAGGTCGGAGAGGTCCTTGGCGAGCGGGTACTCCTGCTCGTGGGCCAGCGCCAGCAGCCGCACCTCGCGGCGCAGCTCGCGGTAGTGGCGCTGGAACTCCACGAAGGTGCGCAGCGGCACCGCGTGGAGGTCGATCCGCAGCTCGTCGGGGGAGGGCTCGCGCGGCATCGCTGCGGCGATCGCGCCGGTGACGACGCCGTCGACCATCAGGTCGCCGGAGTGGTCCTGCGGGACGAACCAGACGATCTTGCCGTCGTCCTCGACCTCGACCCCCCACGCCGAGGAGCAGCGCGCCACGATGCTCAGTCCGCGCCCGAAGGTGAGCAGCAGGTCGTCCTCGTCCTGCAGGTTGCTGGTGGGCATCAGCGGGACGTCGGTCGAGCCGTCGCGGACCTCGACACGCGGGTGCTCGCGGGTGCCCCGGACGCGCACCGACAGGGGCGGCTCTCCGTGCAGCAGCGCGTTGGTCACGAGCTCGGAGACGCCGAGCTCGGCGCACTCGACGAGGTCGCTGCGTCCGATGTCGTGGCAGGTGCTGACCACCCAGCGGCGGGCATCTTGCACGCCACGAGGACCCGAGCCCAAGGACAGGGCTGGCCTGTTCAGCGGCACGGTGGACTCCACGACGGGTAGCGGATGAGGACGGCTGGCGGCAATGCCATTGTCGGCTCGTGTACCCGGAGGGATTCCGCACGAAACATCCGCCGGGGATGCGACATCCAGAGGTCCAGACGGGCCCACGCGACGCATTCGACCGCCACGGGGATGGTGTGACCGACGGTACCCCCTCCGGTTGGCCCGAACGCGCCTGACCCGGAAGAATGCGGGTACGGGTGAGCGTTGAGTCAGCAGGTACCGATCTCCCACGAAAGGCTCCCCATGTCAGGCACCGCGCCCCTCAGCCCCACCGGCTCCCAGCGGCACCGGGTCGTGGTCGTCGGCTCGGGGTTCGGCGGCCTCTTCGGCACCAAGGCGCTGCGCCGCGCTGACGTGGACGTGACGATGGTCGCGAAGACGACCCACCACCTCTTCCAGCCGCTGCTCTACCAGGTCGCGACCGGCATCCTCAGCCAGGGCGAGATCGCCCCGCCGACCCGCGAGATCCTCAGCGGCCAGCACAACGCGACCGTCCTCCTCGGCGAGGTCACCGACATCGACCTCGAGGCCCGCACGGTCACCTCCCAGGTGCTCGGCCGCCCGACGGTCACGCCGTACGACTCCCTGATCGTGGCGGCGGGCGCCGGCCAGTCCTACTTCGGCAACGACCAGTTCGCCGAGTACGCCCCCGGCATGAAGAGCATCGACGACGCCCTCGAGCTGCGCGGCCGGATCTTCGGCGCCTTCGAGATGGCCGAGCTCGGGGCCGCCCGCGGCGACGACATCGACCACCTGCTCACGTTCGTGGTCGTCGGCGCCGGACCGACCGGCGTCGAGATGGCCGGCCAGATCGCCGAGCTCGCGCACCGCACGCTGCGCAAGGACTTCCACCACATCAACACCCGCACCGCCCGCGTGATCCTCGTCGACGCGGCGCCGCAGGTGCTCCCGCCGTTCGGCGCCAAGCTGGGCGCCAAGACCAAGACCGAGCTGGAGAAGCTCGGCGTCGAGGTGGTGCTCGGGGCGATGGTCACCGACGTCGACGAGCGCGGCATCGAGATGAAGTTCAAGGACGGCCGCGTCGACCGCATCGACACCGTCACCAAGATCTGGGCCGCGGGGGTTCAGGCCAGCTCGCTGGGCCGCACGCTGTCGGAGCAGACCGGCGCGCCGCTCGACCGCGCGGGCCGGATCTCGGTCAACCCCGACCTCACCCTGCCAGGCCACCCCGAGGTGTTCGTGGTCGGCGACATGATCGCCCTCGACAACCTCCCCGGCGTGGCCCAGGTCGCGATCCAGGGCGCGAAGTACGCCGCCAAGGAGATCGACCACCGGCTGAAGGGCAAGCCCTCGCAGGGGCCCTTCAAGTACTTCGACAAGGGCTCGATGGCGATCATCAGCCGGTTCCGCGCGGTCGCCATGATCGGCAAGGTGCGGGTCACCGGCGTGCTCGCCTGGCTGATGTGGCTGGGCCTGCACCTCATCTACATCACCGGGTTCAAGAGCCGCGTCACCGCGCTGCTGCACTGGGCGGTCTCGTTCATCGGCCGCGGCCGTTCGGAGCGGACGACCACCGAGCAGCAGATCTTCGCGCGCAGCGCCCTCGGTCGGCTGCGCCACGGCGCCGCCGACCTGGTCTCCGACCCGGGCGCCTACGACGCGGCCCGCGACCTGCTCGAGACCACTCGCCGAGCCGAGCTCGAGGCCCAGGCGATCGAGGAGGCCCGACTCACCGACGCCGGGGAGCGGGGCGTCAAGACCGGCGAGCGGGTCTAGCGGCCGGGCGACCTACTCGAAGTAGCTCGGCGTCGCCCGCTCGTCCTCGGCACCTGCACGCTCGGCCTGCGCGGCCATCGCCTCGCGGGCCCACCGCGGCAGGATGAAGAGCCCCTCGGCCTCGACGGTCACGCCCTCGGCGTCCATGATGTGGCCCTTGGCCCAGGTCTTGATGCCCTCGCTGCGGTCGATCCAGGCCTCGGCGCGCAGGTCCCCCAGGGGCGTGCCGCGCCGGTAGCGCAGCGTCAGCGTGCCGGTCATCCCGGGCTTGCCGCCGGCTCCGGCGGCCTCCCCGAGCATCTGGTCGAGCAGCAGCGCGGAGACGCCGCCGTGCACCAGCCCCGGCGGGCCCTCGTACGCCGCCCCGAGGTGGAAGTCCGACCATGCCCGGCCGGTGTCGTCGTGGTCGATGACCAGCGGCGGCGCAACCGCGTTGCGCAGGCCGACCACCGTGTTGCCCCAGGGGCGCCCGCGACCGGTCGCACCGAACCGCACGCCGTACGGCCCGTCGAGCTGCCGGGTCCGCAGCCGCGCGGTCAGCGCCTCGACCTCGGCCTGCACGGCGCGGATCTCGTCGTCGTCGACCTCGGTGCGGATCGTCGCGTCGACCAGCTCCCGGACCGCCTGGGTGAAGGGACCGTAGAGCGCCCGCTGACGCTCCAGCTCCTCGGCGGTGATGTCGTCTCGCACGTATCCGGACACGCCCGGATCCTAGAGCACCTAGCTAGAACAGGTTCCAGTCAGCGCGGGCGGTAGCGCACCTCGGAGCGGTGCCGGTGCAGCACCAGCAGGAGCTCCGCGGGGTCGACCATCGTCGCGTCGAGCACGTACGGCGCCATTCCGCGCCGGCTGAACTCCACCCGCCACGACCGGTCGCCCACCAGCCCGACCACGTCGACCGGCAGCCGCGGGTCCGCGAGGTCGAAGACGTGGCGACCACCGTCGCGCACGATCTCGAGGTGGCTGCCGACCAGCAGGACCGTGGTCGGGCTGTGGCCCGCCCAGGAGCGCCAGGCGGCGACGGTGAGCGCCGCGAGCACGACGGCGAGGCCGAGGGTGACCACGCCCGGGTCGGCGTACGCCACCGCGGTCTGGAGGACGGCCAGCACTGCGACCGCGAACAGCAGGAAGCCGACGACGCGGCGGTTGCCGGTCTGCAGGCTGAGGTCGATCGGGGCCACGGTGACGGGCGCGGCCTGCGCCGCGCCCGCCGGTCCCCGTGCGTCCGAGCTCTCGCCGCCCTCCGGAGGCGGCGGGACCGCGGCAGGATCCGACTGCCGGGACGTGTCCAACAGAACGGGGAGGGCGGCCACGGTGAGGTCCTCGATCACCGCCAAGCCGGGTTCGCGTTCGTCCGAGACGAGCCAGGTCTGCAGCAGGTCGAGGGAGGACTCCGTCGTCCCCTCCGAGTTCGCGCTCCCCATACCCAGCAAACGCGGTCGTCATGCGCGCGTTATGGCGACCGCTGTCACTGGTCTGGTCCAGCCGGTGGCTGTGGCTCGCCGCGGCGGTGGGCGTCGACCGGGCCTGGCCCGGAGGCCCCGGAAATAGAGTGAACCGCCGGCGTCTCGGGTCACCGACGGTTCAACAGTCCGAGAGGCTAGGGGCACGCGCGGAGCCTCCGCAGGCGATCGCGGCAAACCCGCGGAGGTGGAGTAGACCAGCGCGCTGCCACGGCCCGCCGGTCAGCGAGCGGGGGTGGGTACGCCGCCGGGGAGACCCACGTCGACCCGGCCGCCGATCGAGGCCTCCCCGCCCGGGGTGAACGTGATCGGCACCAGGCCCGTCTGCAGACCGGTCTCGGCGTTGACGTACTGCAGCTGCACGCTCAGCGTC
The DNA here is from genome assembly GCF_024509035.1 of Nocardioides sp. Classification (GTDB taxonomy): domain Bacteria; phylum Actinomycetota; class Actinomycetes; order Propionibacteriales; family Nocardioidaceae; genus Nocardioides. Next base: position 10,915 of record NZ_JANINT010000021.1, read on the forward strand.
TTCAGCGGTGCGGAGAACGGCGTCGAGAACCGGTTGAACGTGGGATTCTCCTCCACGCCGCCGGCGGTCCCGAGCTGGGTGATGACCGTCCAGGTGACCACGTCGCCGTCGGTGTTCCACACCACCCAGGGACCGGCCGCGTCGTGGAGGTGCCCGTAGGTCACGATCCCCGGCGGCAGGTCGGGGATGCCGTCGTCGACCGGGGTCGTCAAGGAGGCCGGGCGGTCGCGCACGAGGTCGAGGTCGGCGCCGAGGTAGCCGGCGACCGCACGCGGCTGGTGGAGCACGACGGTGACCGACGGCGGGGCGGTGACCGCTGCGGGGTCGTCGGTCGAGCCGAGGTCGGAGGCGTCGGCGCTGAGCCGTGGCGCGGTGCCGGCGGCGACCTCCTCGTCGACCACGGCACGCAGCCGCTCACCGATGTCGTCCTCGGTGAGCCCGGTGTCGTTGACGACCAGGCCGCCGAACAGTGCCTTGAACGCCGGGTCCCGGGCGCTCGCCACCCGCAGGCCGCCGGCGTCCACGAGCTCGGTGTCGGGGACCGTGAGGTGCGCGTCGAGCAGCTGCTCGACGGTGGTGTCGGTGTCGTGGTCGCCCTTCGCGGCGACCACCGGCACGTCGGGCGTCACGGTCGCCTCGTCGCGGACGAACTCCGCCTCCGCCACGGTGCCGTTCGACGTCACGTCGCCGGCGATCGTGCGGAGCACGACCGACCCCTCCGGCAGGACCTCGGCCAGGGCGGCGTACAGGTCGCGGCGCACGTCGACGCCGACGAAGCTGCCCTGCGGATCGGCCTCGGCGAGCACGATGACCTCGCCCTCCCGCGGCTGCAGCTCCTCGCCCCGCGCGCTGATCTGCGCGGCGAGCGTCGCGCGTGCCTCGGCGCGGTAGGCGTCGCCGCGCTCGCGGATGCGCCGGGCGTTCTTCTCGATGAACGGCTGGACCTGCACCGCCAGCTCGCGCGCCTGCGGGCTGCTGAAGGCGAGAGCCGGACGGCTCGGCAGCGGATAGGTGGTGCCCGGGGCGACGTGGCCCTCCCACGACCGGAACAGCGCCCACCCCACGCCGAGCGAGCTGCCTGCGCCCAGCGCCACCACCGCGCCCGCCACGACCCAGCGCCGACGCCGCGTCCTGGTCGCCATCGCCGACCAGGTCAGCGCGAGCACCGTCCCGCCGACGACGCCACCGACAGCCGCGCGGACCAGCGTCCCCTCGACGACCTGGCCGCGCAGCTCGGCCCCGTACGTCGACGCGAGCTGCTCGGGGTCGTCGAGGAACCGCGTGTTCGCCTGCACGAACGCCGGCGACGCGTAGGACGCGAGCGTGCCCCCGGCGATCGGCGGTCCCGTCGAGCGCAGCACCGCACCGAAGCCGCCGGGCCCCGTCCGGCGCCAGTAGACCTTGCCCAGCAGGCCGGTGTCGAGGGTCGTGTAGCCGTCGTGGGCGAGGCTGATCTCGACCGGCAGCGTCCCGACCCGGTCCTCGAACGAGGCGCCCTCGACGGCCTGCTCGACCGCCCACGGCAGGCTCACCACCGCGGCTAGGAGGACCCCGGCCAGCCAGCCGGTCGCAGCGCGCACGACGGCGCGGACTGCGTCTGGCGGCTGCTCGGCCACGGTCTGGCCCCTTCCTCGTCCGGGACGACTGGGGACGTCGTACCCGACGCCGGGATCGGCGATGCGACACAGGTGGGTGGTAGGCCCCGTGGGGCTCGAACCCACAACCCGTGGATTAAAAGTCCACTGCTCTGCCAGTTGAGCTAGAGGCCCAGCAGGCCCGTGGGCCGAGCGTCGGCACGACGATCGGACGGAGCCTGGTGAGGAGCGTAGTTCGTCGCGAGCGCGGGCGCGCACCCGCCTGCTCCGGCCCCCTGGGTCTCGGGGACGAGGCCTTCACAACGTCCGTGGCTTGTGACAGGTTGCTCGGGCAGGCGTGCCCAATCTCGGAGGTCACCTCATGCCCGACTCACCCCAGATCGTCGACGGCAGCTCCAGCCGGAGCCAGCTGAACCTGTCGAGGGGGTGGCTGCAGGGCGTCGTGCTGGTGATGGTCTTCGGATTCTTCGTGATGGGCATGCTCGCGGTGCGCACCTACACCGACTCGATGCCGCTGCCGGAGCAGGTCACCGACCAGGACGGCCAGGTCCTCTTCGACGAGGGCGACATCACCGCGGGCCAGGAGATCTTCCTGAGGCGCGGGCTCCAGCAGTACGGCTCCGTCATGGGTCACGGTGCCTACCTCGGACCGGACTACACCGCCGAGTACCTGCGGCTGTCGTCGGACCACGTCTACGACCAGCTGG
>NZ_JANINT010000022.1:0-3557 GCF_024509035.1 Nocardioides sp.
TGCCGGCGGCGTACGGCTCGGTCGACCTCGTCGTCCTCGACCCGCCGCGCGAGGGGGCCCGCGCCCTCGTCGTCGAGCAGGTCGTCGCCCGCTCGCCGCGGGCGGTCGCCTACGTCGCCTGCGACCCGGCCGCCCTGGCCCGCGACGTCGCGACGTTCGCCAAGCTCGGCTACCAGATGCGCCAGGTGCGCGGGCTCGACATGTTCCCGATGACCCACCACGTGGAGTGCGTCGCGCTGCTCACGCGCTGAGCAAGATCACCGGCGAGCTGCGTAGACGCGCCGCACAACCTCCTCGACGTCCGGCTCCTCGATCGCGAGGTCGAGCACCTCGGCGCGCTCCGAGACCGCGGCCAGCACGAGCGCGGCCGTCGTGGCCTCGGGGTCGAAGGCGAGGCGCTGCCGCATGCCCGAACCCTCGCTGCCGAGGTGCCGGGTCTCGGGCACGTCGACGAGGTCGCCGACCGGAGCGGCGAGGTCGACCACCATGATCCGCTCGGCCCCCACCGTGCGCGACAGACCGGCGAGCGTGCCGTCGAAGACCAGCGACCCGCGGTCGACGAGCAGGATGCGGTCGCAGAGCCGCTCGACGTCGCCCATGTCGTGGGTGGTGAGCAGCAGCGTGGTGCCGTGGGTGTGCCGCTCGGCCACGAGGAACTCGCGCAGCCGCTGCTTGGACAGGACGTCGAGGCCGATCGTCGGCTCGTCGAGGACCACCAGGCGAGGGGAGTGGAGGAGCGCCGCGGCGACCTCGGCACGCATCCGCTGGCCGAGGGAGAGCTGCCGCACGGGCGTGCCGAGGAACTCGGCCAGCTCGAGCCGGTCGACGAGCTCGTCGGTGCGGGACCGCTCGGCGGCCGGGGTCAGCGTGTGGATCGCGGCCAGGATGCGGAACGACTCGCGCACCGGCAGGTCCCACCACAGCTGCGAGCGCTGGCCGAAGACCACCCCGAGCTCGTGGGCCAGCCGGCGCCGGTCGGGGACCGGTCGCAGGCCGCAGGTCGTGATCGATCCGCGGGTCGGGACGAGGATGCCGGCGAGCATCTTGATCGTGGTCGACTTGCCCGCGCCGTTCGCACCGATGTAGCCGACCGCCTCGCCCGGGGTGATCGCGACCGACAGGCGGTCGACGGCCACGACCGTGCGCCGCCGCAGCCCGTCCCGGACGCGGAAGTCCCGGCCGAGGTCGTGGGTCTCGACGATCGCGTCCGTCATCTCGGGGTCACCCGCCGCCTCCTTGGTAGTGCCGCACGCCCGCGCGCCAGGTCAGCAGCGCGAGCACCCACGCCCAGAGCGCCCCGAGTGGAGCGCACCAGCCCAGCCAGCCGGGCATCCACTCCGGCCCGGGGAGCCCGAGCAGCGTGACGACCGGCAGGTAGGCGGTGAACGCCATCGGGAAGAAGAACCCGAAGACCGCCTTGAGCGGCCGGTTCCAGACCGCGGCGGGCTGCGTGGCGGCGTAGCGGCCGCCGTACACGAACGCGTTGGTCGCCTCGGCCCCGTCGATGAGGTAGAACTGCGCGCCCGCGGCCCAGACGAACATCGCCGCGAACGTCGCGATGCCGCTGGCCGCCGCCAGCACGAGCAGCGCGACCGAGGACGGCGACCAGGTGACGTCGTTGATCGTCAGTCCGACGACCAGGGCGACCGCCCCGATCGACGCCCGCGCCAGCCGGCGCAGGCTGATGTCGCTGGTGACCAGCTGGAGCAGCAGCGGCTGGGGGCGCAGGTAGAAGACGTCGAGCGTGCCGCTGCGCAGGTAGATGGGCAGGCCGTCGCAGTGGCCGAACGCCAGGTCGGCCAGCGAGTACCCGAGCTCGGCCAGGCCGAAGACCAGCACGATCGCGGAGAGGTCGAGGCCCCCGATGCCCCCGGCGCTGCCGACCGCGCTGAAGACGACCCAGACCTCGGCGAGCTCGACCAGCCCGACGAGCAGGGACCCGAACAGGTCGAGCCTGAAGCTGGCGCGGTGGCTGCGCTGGGCGCGGATCCGCGACGCGAGGACGGCCCGGTAGGGGGCTGTGCGCTGGACCAGGTCAGCCACCCTGCACCTCCAGGCGACGACGGCCGGCCCGGGTCGCGAGCTGCCCGGCACCGAGGGTGGCCGCGAGCCACAGCAGCTGGAGCCCGACCAGGCCCAGGGCGGCGGCGCCGTCGACGCGACCGGACAGCACGTCGACGGGGTACATCATCATCGAGGGGAACGGCGTGGCGCTCGCCGTCGCGTGCAGCCAGTCGGGGAAGAGCCGGATCGGGACGAACAGGCCGGCGAAGAACCCGGACACGACCATGTAGAGGATCTCCAGGCCCCGGGTCTCCACGAGCCAGAAGCCGGCGACCGCGACGAGGTAGACCGTGGTCGCCGAGACGACGATCCCGAGCAGCACGCTCACCGCGCCGAGTGCGTAGGCGGCCGGACCGTCCGGGAGCGACATGCCGACCACGAGGGCGCCGATGAGCACCGACGGCAGGCCGCGGGGGAGCAGGGCGAAGACCGAGCGACCGACCTCGGTGGTGACGCTGGCCAGGTGCACGTCGACCGGACGCAGGAAGTCGACGGCGACGTCGCCGTCCTTGATCCGGGCGGCCATGTCCGTGCGGCCGAAGAGGTTCACCGACCCGAGCAGCCCCTGGGAGATCCAGATGTAGGCGCTCATCTCGCCGGCGTCGTACCCGCTCAGCTCGCCGCCGGCCGCGTCGACGGCGGCGAAGAGCAGCGCGACCTTGAGCAGGCCGAAGGTGGTGTTGGCGACCAGCCCGCCGAGCGCGGCCAGCCGGTAGGTCGACTGGCGCCGGAACCCCGCGACGAGGAGCCGGAGGTAGGTGCGCACGAAGACGGGAATCTACGTCGGCGTCGGCCGGAGCGGCAACGGAGCTCGACCAGGTCCCTCTTGGTATCGTGTATCTTGACATCAAGAGATATCGGGTCCGCCCCTGCGGGTACGGGGTTAGGGCAGCCTTCCTTTTGCCGCGCCCGCGCGCGGCGGCAGGATGGCAGCCGGTAGACGCGCAGACGACGAGACGTCAGAGGAGATGACTGCTGTGGCCAGTCAGGACAGCTTCGGTGCCAAGAGCACCTTGGACGTGGACGGCACGTCCTACGAGATCTTCCGCCTGGATGCGGTCACCGGCGAGGGGCTCGACGTCGCGTCGCTGCCGTTCAGCCTCAAGGTGCTGCTCGAGAACCTCCTGCGCACGGAGGACGGCGCGGACATCACCGCCGACGACATCAAGGCGCTCGCGGGGTGGGACGAGAACGCCCAGCCCGACAAGGAGATCCAGTTCACGCCGGCGCGCGTGATCATGCAGGACTTCACCGGCGTCCCGTGCGTGGTCGACCTCGCGACCATGCGCGAGGCGATGGCCGAGCTGGGCGGCGACCCGTCCAAGATCAACCCCCTCGCGCCCGCCGAGATGGTCATCGACCACTCCGTGATCGCCGACGTCTTCGGCACCCCGGAGGCGTTCGAGCGCAACGTCGAGATCGAGTACGAGCGCAACAGGGAGCGCTACCAGTTCCTGCGCTGGGGCCAGGGCGCCTTCGACGACTTCAAGGTC
>NZ_JANINT010000022.1:3567-13212 GCF_024509035.1 Nocardioides sp.
CGGCGAGCTGCTGGCCTACCCCGACACCTGCGTCGGCACCGACTCCCACACCACGATGGTCAACGGCATCGGCGTGGTCGGCTGGGGCGTCGGCGGCATCGAGGCGGAGGCCGCGATGCTCGGCCAACCCGTGTCGATGCTGATCCCACGCGTCGTCGGCTTCAAGCTCTCCGGCGACCTGCCCGAGGGCTCGACCGCCACCGACCTGGTGCTCACGATCACCGAGATGCTGCGCAAGCACGGCGTCGTCGGCAAGTTCGTCGAGTTCTACGGCCCCGGCGTCTCGGCGCTGCCGCTGGCCAACCGCGCCACGATCGGCAACATGAGCCCCGAGTTCGGCTCGACCATCGCGGTCTTCCCGATCGACGAGGAGACCGTGAAGTACCTCGAGCTCACCGGCCGCAGCAAGGAGCAGCTCGCGCTGGTCGAGGCCTACGCCAAGGAGCAGGGCCTCTGGCACGACCCGTCGGCCGAGCCGCGCTACAGCGAGAAGCTCGAGCTCGACCTGGCCACCGTGGTGCCGTCGATCGCCGGCCCGAAGCGTCCCCAGGACCGCATCCAGGTCACCGACGCCAAGCCGTCGTTCCGCGCCTCGCTCAAGGACTACGTCGAGGGCGAGGAGGAGAACGGGTACGACGAGTCCGTCGCCGAGACGTTCCCCGCCTCCGACCCGGCCACGAGCAACGGCCACGGCCAGGCGGCGCCGCCGAGCGACCACCTCTCCGCGGCCCCCCGCGACGGCGGCCGCAAGAGCGACCCCGTCGAGGTCACGCTCGAGGACGGCACGACGTTCACCCTCGACCACGGGGCGGTGACGATCGCGGCGATCACGTCGTGCACCAACACCTCCAACCCGTCGGTGATGATCGGCGCCGCGCTGCTGGCGAAGAAGGCGGTCGAGAAGGGCCTGCAGCGCAAGCCGTGGGTCAAGACGACCCTGGCCCCCGGCTCGAAGGTGGTCTCCGACTACTACGAGAAGTCCGGGCTCACGCCGTACCTCGACAAGCTCGGCTTCAACCTGGTCGGCTACGGCTGCACGACCTGCATCGGCAACTCCGGCCCGCTGATCCCCGAGGTCTCGGCCGCGGTGAACGAGAAGGACCTCGCGGTCACCTCGGTGCTCTCGGGCAACCGCAACTTCGAGGGCCGGATCAACCCGGACGTGAAGATGAACTACCTCGCGTCCCCGCCGCTGGTCGTCGCCTACGCGCTCGCCGGGTCGATGGACGTCGACCTGTTCAACGACCCGCTGGGCCAGGACTCCGACGGCAACGACGTCTTCCTCAAGGACATCTGGCCGGCGCCGTCGGAGGTCGAGGAGGTCATCGCCTCGGCGATCACCTCGGAGATGTTCTCCAGCGACTACGCCGACGTGTTCGCCGGCGACGAGCGGTGGCAGTCACTGCCGACGCCCGAGGGCAAGACGTTCGCCTGGGACGAGGACTCGACCTACGTCCGCAAGCCTCCGTACTTCGACGGCATGCCCGACGAGCCCGAGCCGGTCACCGACATCGAGGGCGCCCGGGTGCTGCTCAAGCTCGGCGACTCGGTCACGACCGACCACATCTCGCCCGCGGGCGCGATCAAGAAGGACTCGCCGGCCGGCACGTACCTGGCCGAGCACGGCGTCGAGCAGCGGGACTTCAACTCCTACGGCTCGCGTCGCGGCAACCACGAGGTGATGATCCGCGGCACGTTCGCGAACATCCGGCTGCGCAACCAGCTCGCTCCGGGCACCGAGGGTGGCTTCACCCGTGACTTCACCGGCAACGGCGAGGTGACGACGGTGTTCGAGGCCTCGGAGAAGTACCTCGCCGCCGGCACCCCGCTCGTCGTGCTGGCCGGCAAGGAGTACGGTTCGGGCTCCTCGCGTGACTGGGCTGCCAAGGGCACCGCGCTGCTCGGCGTCAAGGCCGTGATCGCGGAGTCCTACGAGCGCATCCACCGCTCCAACCTGATCGGCATGGGCGTGCTGCCGCTGCAGTTCCCCGAGGGCCAGAGCGCCGAGTCGCTCGGCCTGACCGGTGAGGAGACGTTCTCGATCACCGGTGTCACCGAGCTCAACGAGGGCCGCACCCCGAAGACCGTGAAGGTGAAGGCCGGGGACCTGGAGTTCGACGCGGTCGTCCGCATCGACACCCCCGGTGAGGCGAACTACTACCGCAACGGCGGCATCATGCAGTACGTCCTGCGCAACCTCCGCCGCGCCTGACCCACCTCCACGTTGACCCGCCCGAAACTTTCGGGCGGGTCAACGTGATTTCGGCGGGGGACCCCTCCTTTTCGGCTGCTCGTGACGTGGGTAGAGGTGTGAGCACCTTCTGGGAGGGCCGATGACCACCTCGCTGCACGACCGCCTCGCCGCGCTGGCCGACGACGCGCCTCCGGGCGGGCCCGCGCCCGGGCTCTGGGACCGCGGACGCCGGGTCGCCCGGCGCCGCCGGGCCGGCACGGCGGTGATCGCCGCGGTCGTCGTGCTCGCGCTGGGTGCCCTGGGCGCCCTCGACTGGAGCCTCTCGCGTCCCGAGCTGGCACCGACGGACACCGATGCGCTCCCCGCGGAGATGCGGTTGCCCGACCACTTCTACGAGCCGACCCACCGCCTTCCGGGCACTGAAGGACACCCGATCGGACCGCTCGTGGCCGTGCTCGGCGGCGATCGGGCCGGGCAGGAGCTCAACGGCATCGCCGGCGTGTCCGCGGAGACCGGCGAGTACCGCTACCTCGACCTGCCCGGCTACGTCGACGGTCACTACCTGTCGCCGGACGGCGCACAGCTCGCCTACTGGTACGGCGTACCGGCCACCGGTGACCAGATGGACGACGGGGTCGACGGGCTCGCGGTCTACGACACCGTGACAGGTGACGTCGCACGGTTCCCGCTGGAGTCGGAGCACGGGGTCTACGCGGAGGGTGCGGCCTGGGTGGGGGACCGGATCTGGTTCGGCTACCAGAGGTACTCGACCGCCGAGCGCCGCAGCACCACCGGGGTCGAGCAGGTCGTCTGGAACCCCGTGACCCAGGAGCACCGAGAGAAGAGCGGTCCGGCGCTGCCCGCCTTCAACCTCGCCTACGGCAACAACGGAGTGCTGCAGGTCGCCGCAGGACGCCGGGTCGAGCTCTGGTCGGCGGACGAGGTGAGCCGCACCAGGACCTTTCGGATCCCCCGGTCCGTCGACGGTCCGGCCTGGCCGAGTCCGAGCGGCGAGCGGTCGGTGGTGATGGCGGATCCCGACGGTCAGGCGACGGCGCCGGGCGAGCCGGCGGCCGTGCTCGTGATGCGCACGGCGGACCCCACACACGTGGACGTGACGCCCGTGCCGGGCACCGAGGTGAGCGGGGTCGTCGGCTGGCGCGACGAGCGCCATGTCGTCGTCCTCGATCAGGACGGCTCGTACTCATCGGTCGACGTCGAGACCGGCGCGTCACAGCCGCTCACGACGGTGGACGAGGGCGCCTACTGGGACCCTCGGCTGGAGGTCGCCCTCGACGCCTGGTCGGCGCCGACGTACGACGCCCCCGCGCCGCAGGACCCGCCCAGCCCGCTGGTGGTGGGTGGCATCGCCCTCCTGGTGCTCGCGGCCGGTGCCACCGCGGCCCTGCAATGGAGGCGTCGTGTCCGCGCCTGACGCGCTGCACGACTCCTTCGAGCAGTACGTCGCGGCCCGCCGCGGGGCGCTGCTGCGGACGGCGTACCTGCTCACCGGCAGCCACGAGGACGCCGAGGACCTTGTGCAGGTGGCGCTGGTGAAGGCCGTGCCGCACTGGGAGCGGATCGCGGACCGCCCGGAGCCCTACGTGCGCAAGATCCTGGCCCGTGAGAGCGTCAGCCGCTGGCGGCGCCGGCGCTGGCGGGAGGTGCACACCGACGAGGTGCCGGAGACACCGGTCGAGGGCCCCAGCAGCGACCGGGTCGCGCTGCAGCAGGCGTTGTCGGCCCTGCCACCACGCCAGCGAGCGGTGGTCGTGCTGCGCTACTACGAGGACCTGACAGAGAAGGAGACCGCGGCCCTCCTCGGGATCGCCGTCGGCACCGTGAAGTCCCAGGCCCGCGACGCCCTGGCCCGGCTGCGTGAGCTGGTCCCCGACCTCGAGCCTGAGCTCGTCACGCCACGCGGATGACGACCTCGTCGACGTAGTCGGGCAGCACCTCTTCGACTGCTGCCGTGACCTCCTCGGGATCGATCTCCTCGGGGAGGCTGAACGTCACCGTGACGCGCGTGGGCGCATCTGGTCCCCGATGGCCGTGGCGGCGGCAGCGGGTGCAGTGGTCGATCTGGGTCAGGACCGTGGCGTGCGCCTCGCTGTGCAGTCCGCCCTCGGTGCCGTGCAGGCTCGAGAGGGCCAGGGTCAGCATCTTCAGCTCGTGACGTGCGCAGATCTTCCTCATCCGTGTCCTCCGATTCGTCGAACACCCCCTGCGCGGGCCGCAGCACGCGCTCCAGGTCCAACTCCGCAGCGCTCGAAGGGTCACGGTCGCTGGCTCGCTACGGTGGATCCCATGATCGTGGCGTTCAGCATCTCCCCGACCACCGGCGACGAGACCGGGGGTGTCTCCGAGGCGGTCGCCGCCGCCGTTCGGGTGGTCCGCGAGTCCGGGCTGCCCCATGAGACCAACGCGATGTTCACCAACATCGAGGGGGAGTGGGACGAGGTGATGGCCGTGGTCAAGCGAGCGGTCGACGTCGTGGCCGCGGTGTCCCCGCGGGTCGGGCTCGTGCTGAAGGCTGACATCCGCCCGGGCTACGAGGGCCAGCTGAGCGCCAAGGTCGAGCGGGTCGAGCGGCTGCTGGCCGCCGAGTGACCGGCTAGATCGCGGGCTTGCGGAACGCCTGGAGCTGGGTCTCGGTGTCGGCGAAGCCCACCGACCGGTACACACGGATCGCGAGGTAGTCGGGGTCGGCGACCATCACCAGCGTCTCGGCGCCGAGCTCGTCGAGGCCGAACCGGCAGACCTCGTGCACGAGCGTGCCGGCCAGCCCGCGACCGCGCGCGTCGGGGTGGGTCTTGACGTTCTGGAACCGCGCCAGGCCGGTGCTCGCGACGAACAGCCCCATCGAGGCCACCAGCCGGTCGCGGAGGAAGGCGCCCCACCACTCGCCCTGGCCGCGCCCGGTCATCGCGCGCTCCGCCTCGGCCTTGGCTCGCACGAAGGCCCGCCCGGTCTCGCTGTCCTCGTGCTCGCCGGCGATCCCCAGAGCGACCTGCTGCTCCCAGTCGTCGTCACTGCGCAGCGGCCGGTACGTCGCCTCGCGGTTCGGTCGCGGGGGCTCGTGCACCGCGGTCGCCGTCATCACGGTCGAGGCCTCCACCTCGAGGCCGGCGTCGGCGAACGCGGCGAGGTCGGCGAGGGTGCCCTCGGTGCCGTCCACGCCGAAGGCGACGTGCACCGACCCAGGGTGCGCGGCGGCGTTCAGCGCGAGCCAGCGCGGGACCTCGTCGGGGGCGGGAGGCCGGGCGAGCAGCACGAAGTTGCCCCACCAGTACGTCGGATTGTCCGGCGTGCGCACCACGACGTGGTCGTCGTGGTGCTCCACCTGGCTGCCGGAGGCCGCCAGGAGCGCGAGATCGGTCCGGTAGGCCAGTGAGCGCACGTCCACGGCGCGACCGTAGCGGCCCGTGGCACGATCGGTCGCGTGGATTCGGAGACCCGCAGCTATCGCACCGGCACGCGCGAGACCGTGCTCGACCTGACCGAGGACTGCCGCGACTTCGTCGCCGGGCGCGGGGACGGGCTGCTGCACGTGTTCGTCCCCCACGCCACCGCGGGCATCGCGATCATCGAGACCGGCGCGGGGAGCGACGACGACCTGCTCGCGGCACTCGGCGACCTGCTGCCGGCTGACGACCGGTGGCGGCACGCGCACGGCAGCCGCGGCCACGGTCGTTCGCACGTGATGCCGGCGCTGGTCCCGCCGTACGCCACGGTCCCGGTGCTCGGCGGGCGGCTCGCGCTCGGCACCTGGCAGAGCGTGTGCCTGGTCGACCTCAACGTCGACAACGCCGAGCGTGAGGTGCGGCTCAGCTTCCTCGGCTGAGGATCCTGCGCCGTCGGCGAAGGGGGGATCGGGCGCCGCACTGCTAGGCTCGCGCTGTTGAAGGGACCCCAGGTCCCTCGGTGCTCGATCTCGAGCCCCGGTTCGTCTCACTCACACCTTGGTCTTCGGTCAGCTGGACATCAAGCGCAGCGCAGATGTCTTCAGCTCCGTGGCCGGCGCGTATCGCCGACCATGTCGACCCGAACGAGAACAAGGATGATCAAGATGGCTCAAGGCACCGTGAAGTGGTTCAACGACGACAAGGGCTTCGGCTTCATCGCCCAGGATGGCGGCGGCCCGGACGTGTTCGTCCACCACACCGCGATCTCCGGCACCGGCTTCAAGTCGCTCAAGGACGACCAGCGCGTCGAGTTCGACGTGACGCAGGGCCCCAAGGGTCCCCAGGCCGAGAACGTTCGCGGCCAGTAGTCACCCGCTGACCTGACGAGGGGCGGGGCCGCGACGAGAGTCGCGCCCCGCCCTTCGTGCGTCTCACGACCTTCCTCGGCGTCAGCGGTCGAAGAGATCGCGGTGGAGCCTCAGCTCTGCCTGCAGACGCCACGGCATCGGCAGGTTCTTCCGCTCGAGAGCGGCCGCGTACGCCTCCAGGGCGAGCGTCAGCTGGTGGCGGGCCTCGGCGAGCTCGCCTGCGGCGGCCTTCTGGTGGCGGTGCCGCTCGACGGCAGTCCGCGCCTCGCGGATCCGCCGACTCAGGGACTCGAGGTCGGGCTCGGGCGCGGCCTGGGCCATCAACACCAGCTCCGGTGGGGCCTCATCGACGTACGCGCCTCGCAGCCACCGGCTCTCGGGAGGTCCACGGCGGAGGCTCCCCGAACGGGCTGGCGCCAGACTACACGCGCTCGCCCCGCGTCCTCGGGCGGAGCGGCCAGAGGACGAGGTCCCGACGGGCCAGGGACCTAGGGCTCTACGCGTCCGGGCAGGAGGCGGCAAGAGTCGAAGGACGCGGGGGATGGGCTCCGCACAGGAAGGGTGCACCATGTCCGGTCGCGAGACGCGCGCGCGAGTTCCGGGGAGTGTGTCGATGGCGGATGTCAGCGCCGTCGGCTCGCTGCCTGCGCGTGCGGGGGCGACCGCTGGCGAGCGGCGGCCACCTGGTTCCGGGAGCGAGCCCACCCCCCGCCACACCCCGGGAGCGGATGTCCCGAGCTGAGCCCGCCGCGGGTGGCATGCTGAGCCGGTGGACAGGTCGGGGGACGGTCACCGGTGAGCGTGCGCTACCGGCCCTTCCAGGCCCTCGCCCTGGCGACCCTGGCCGCGCTCGTGTCGGCATGCGCGGCCTTCGCGCCGCTCTACGACCGGGCCATGCAGCAGGCGCTGACCGACATCGAGGTCGAGCGCGCGGACCCGGCGACGGTCGGTCTCCAGATGAACGCCGGCGCCGACTACATGCTGAACGCGAAGCCGGAGAACCTCCTGTCGCTGGTCACCCCGCAGATGCGCGCCTCCTACCTCGCGCCGGTGCTGGGCTACCGCGCCGCAGCCGGGGTGCTCCCGGGGCAGCCGAGCGACCCGGCGGGCGACCTGGTGTGGCGTGACGGCTGGTGCGAGCAGGTGGTCCTCGTGGAGGGCGACTGCCCCGCCGCCCCGGGCGACATCGCCGTGAGCAGGGCCGACGCGGACAACTTCGGGCTCACGGTAGGCGCCCGCGTCACGGTCACCGCCGCGACCGCCGAGGACGACAGTGCCTCCGAGGCCGGCGCGGACCTGCGGGTCGCGGCCGTCTACGAGGTCGCGTCCGACGAGGCCTACTGGTTGGGCCTCGACCTCACCGGTCGCTCCGGGCTCGCGGAGCCCGGACTGCTGAGCAGGGTCCAGCACGACGTGTGGCTGACCGATCGGTCCACCTTCGACGGCAGCCGGGTGCCGGTCCTGCCGGAGCAGGCCCCGACGCTGGCGCTGCCCCTCGACACCGCCGGCCTCGGGGTTGACGAGCTCAGGTCGCTGGCGACCGGGGTCGAGAAGCTGGCGGAGGCGGGTGCGTCACCGGTCGCGCCGTTCCCGGTCGAGGTGCACTCGGGCTTGCCCGACGTCGCGAAGGACGTGCAGAACCAGACCGAGCAGTCCCGGGTGACAGTTCCGCTGCTGATGGCTCAGCTCGGCCTGCTCGCGCTGGTGGTGCTGTGGCTGACGCTGCTCGCCGTGACCGAGCAGCGGCGCCCGGAGGTCGCGCTGGCGCGCCTGCGGGGACGCGGCCGTCGGGGCGCCCGGTCGCTGCTGGCCGGTGAGCTCCTGCCCGTTGCGCTCGCCGGGGTCGTGCCGGGTGTCGTCCTGGCGTTGGTGGGCACGACGCTCGCGCGAACCGTCGCCCTTCCCGGTCATGCACCCTTCGAGACGGGCGTCCGGCTCCTGGCGGCGGTGGGTCTGGCCATCGGCGCGCTCATCGTGCTCACGATGCTCGCGGTCGCCCGGGTGGCTCGTGAGCCCGTCGAGACCCTGCTGCGGCGGGTGCCGCCGCGGCGCAGCAGCTGGGCGATGGGCACCGGCGACGCCCTCGTGGTGGCCGGGGCGGGCTCCCTGGTCGTGGTCTTCGCCACCGGCGGGCTGGACGGTCCGGTCGCCCTGGCCGCGCCCGGGCTCCTCGCGGTCGTCGTCGGACTGGTCCTGGCCCACCTCACGACTCCGCTCGCGGCGGCGACCGGACGCCGGGTGCTGAGGCGCGGCCGGGTGCGGGCGGCCGTGAGCCTGCTCGACGCCGCCCGCAGTCCCGCCACCCGCCGCGTGGTCGCCATCGTGACACTCGCGTCGGCGTTGGCCGTCTTCTCCGCCGACGCGCTCGTGATCGGGCAGCGCAACCGTGCCGCCGCCTCCGAGCAGCAGGCCGGCGCCCGCCTGGTCGCCGACGTGGAGGGCGGGGACCTCGCGGCGGTGCGGGACGCCCTCAGCGAGGTCGATCCGGACGGCCGGGAGATGACGCCCGTGGTGCGCATCCGGCCGCCGGGCGCGGGCTCCGTCGAGACCGTGGCCGTCGTACCGGACCAGTTCCGGCGCGTCGCGCTGTTCCCCGGCGGGGCGCCCTCGGAGCAGACCTGGCGGCTGCTGGACCTGCCCGACGTGGACCCCCTCGAGGTCACCGGCACCCGTCTTGGCGTCACGGTGGCGAGGTCGACGCTGCAGACGACTCGCGCCGACGGCGAGCCGGGCCCGCTGTCGCTCGGGGTCGACCTCGTCACTGCGGAGGGCGAGACGCTGCACATCACCCTCGGGTCGGTGGACGACACGGTCGACCACGCGAAGCTCGAGGTCCCGTCGTACTGCCGCGAGGGCTGCTTCGTCTCCGCGATCTGGCTGCACACGCTCCCGGGCGCCTCGATCACCGGCTCGCTGACGCTGCGCGACCTGCGGGGCGACGCCCCGGTCGCCATCGGGCCCGCCACCCAGTGGACACCGGTCAACGACAGCGCCGAGGGCCGGATGCGGGCCGAGTCGACGGACCCGGGCCAGCTCATCCTCGAGGTGCAGACCGACGGTGCCGCCGAGATCAGGATGCCGCAGGTGTGGCTGCCGAGCCGCGTTCCGGCGCTGCTGACCGGTGGCCTCCCGCCGGGCGCCGCGGAGAGCCTCTTCGACCTCAGTGGCCTCGACGGGA
>NZ_JANINT010000023.1 GCF_024509035.1 Nocardioides sp.
CCGACTCCATGTAGTCGGGGTTCATCGTCTTGTAGTCGTTGTCGAAGTCGACCCAGCGCGCCTGCCGGGTGACGTACTCGCGCCACTCGCCGGTGTACTTCATCACCGACGCCCGGCACGCCTCGTTGAACTTCTCGATGCCGAGCTCGAGGATCTCGTCGGTGGTCTTGATGCCGTTGAGGCGCATCGCTTCCAGCTCGGCGGGCAGGCCGTTGGCGAACGGCGGGCCGTCGTAGAAGACGAACTCGTTGGCGCCGTTCTCACCGGGGTCGCGCTGGTCGATGCTCGCCTGGAAGGTCCCGTCCTGCTTCCAGAACTCGAGGATCCGCTCCTCGATCTCCGGGAACTTCGGGCTCGACGGGACAGCGCCGTCGCCGACCTTGGGGTACGTCACGGTTTCTCCTGGGCTCGTCGTCTCGTCTGCCACGAGGACGACTCCCCCGACTTCCGGGGACCCGCGGTACCACCTCGCTTGCGGCCTCGTGGGTCGAGCTGGTCGAGACCACCGCTTCGTTCAGGGCTGTCACGGGCCCACCCGTCCGGTTCTACTGGGCACCCGGTCCTGCAGGGTGCTGTTCTTCCGGAGGCTCGCCGCTGATGACGGCTCGAACGCCTGTGGGCAGATCGTACGGCGCGCGCCGGGGCGGGTGCGAATCCGATTCAGCGCGTCGGCCGGAGCCGGACCTCACGCGTCCCGGGGAAGGCGAACGCGATGTCACCCACCGCCCAGGCGCGGATCGTCAACCTTCGGGGACGCTCGCCTCGCAGCCGCACCTCGAGGGGCACCCATGCCGCACCGCCGTCGCGCAGGGTGACGGCTTCGGTGTGCGTGCGCGCCCGGACGCCGTCCCCTCGGCCCGTGATCCGGACTCCGACGGCGTCGGCACCCCGGTGACGCACCCGCACCCACACGGTCGACCATCGTCCGGGTCGCACGGCGGTGCCCACGACGCGCTCGATCCTCGACCGGGAGCCCGGGTCGACGATGACCGTCCCCGACTCGTCCTCGTCGAGCTGGTCGAGCACCGCGCCGTCCATGCCGACCAGGGCCACCGAGCCGCACCGCAGCCCCAGGTCCTCTCGCCCCTCCATCGAGGCGGCGATCCGGATCGTCGCGCCGTCGCGGGTGGCGAAGCCCGTCGGCTCGAGCGTCGGCACCACGAGCTCCCAGTCGGTCCGGCAGGCGCCGTCGACCGGCGTACCGATCCGCAGGTGCAGGTCGGCGGCGGTCTCGGCGCCCGGCACGCCGCCGAGCTGGACGACCGCACGCAGCGCGCTGCCGCCCGAGGTGGTGCCCAGGGTGGCGTCCGCCGCCGACAACGTCTGCGCGGGCTCCGTCGTCGCGGGCAGGCCGGCGGGACGCCGGTCGAAGTCGAGCGTCGCGTCGGCGTCGGCCGGTGCTGGCACCAGGAGCAGGACGCCGATCAGCAGGAGCACGGCAGCGACGAGAGGGCTGCGTCCGTGCATACCGCCACGCTAACCCGGATTCCGGGTTGCGGGGGCCGATCGCGGACTGGTCGAGTGGGGCCATGAGCGATGAGATGTGCCGCGGTGAGGACCAGGTGCTGCGCGAGTACCTCGACCACTACCGCACCGAGCTCGAGCGGATCTGCACCGGCCTCGACGCCGAGCAGCTCGCCCGGCGCTCCGTGCCGCCGTCGACGATGTCGCTGCTCGGGCTGCTGCGGCACCTGGCACACGTCGAGCACTCCTGGTGGCGCCGGGTGATGGACCGCGACCTGTCGCTGCCGCGGATGTGGGGCAAGGACGAGCACCCCGACGCGGACTTCGACGGTGCGGTCGCCGACGACGCCGTGGTCGCCGAGGCGTGGGAGGCCTGGCGGCGCGAGGCGGCGTACGGGCGGGAGTTCCAGGCGAGCCACCCCGCCGACCACCTGGGACAGCACGCCGACGGCGACATCGAGATGCGCGAGGTCGTCGTGCACCTGATCGAGGAGTACGCCCGCCACTGCGGCCACGCCGACCTCCTGCGCGAGTGCATCGACGGGCACCGCGCCTCGTGAGCGGCGCCGTGGACGGTCGCACCGGCGAGTGACCGCGTCGTCCTAGGGTGTACGCCGTGACCGCGACACCCGAGAAGGCCACCCAGAAGGCATGGGGCTTCGGCCTCGCCACCATCGACGCCCAGGGCACCGTGCTCGACGTGTGGTTCCCCTCCCCCGCGCTGGGCGAGATGCCCGCCGACGCGGTGACGCCGCCGGAGCTGAGCGCGCTGCAGGGCAGCGACAAGGACCGTGGCGTGACCCGGGACGTGCTGCTCGTGGAGGTCCCCGACCTGCAGGCGCCGCCCGCCACGACCGAGGACGTGTGGCTGCGGCTGCACCTGCTGTCGACGAGGCTCGTCGTACCCCACGCGGTCAACCTCGACGGCATCTTCGGGCTGCTGACCAACGTCGTGTGGACCAACGCCGGGCCCTGCCCGGTCGCCGACTTCGAGATGACGCGGGCACGGCTGCGCGCCAACGGGCGCCACGTGACGGTGTTCGGCGTCGACAAGTTCCCGCGGATGGTCGACTACGTCCTGCCGACGGGCGTCCGCATCGCCGACGCCGACCGGGTGCGCCTGGGCGCCCACCTGGCCGAGGGCACCACGGTCATGCACGAGGGCTTCGTCAACTACAACGCCGGCACGCTGGGCGCGAGCATGGTCGAGGGCCGCATCTCGGCGGGCGTCGTCGTGGGCGACGGCTCCGACGTGGGCGGTGGCGCGTCGATCATGGGCACGCTGTCCGGGGGCGGCAAGGAGGTCGTCTCGATCGGACGCAACTGCCTGCTCGGCGCCAACGCCGGCCTCGGCATCTCGCTCGGCGACGACTGCGTCGTCGAGGCCGGCTGCTACGTCACCGCCGGCACCAAGGTCACCGTGATCGACACCGTCGACGGGGTGGGCCCCACGGTGGTCAAGGCACGCGAGCTCTCGGGGGCCAGCAACGTGCTGTTCCGCCGCAACTCCGTGACGGGCGCGATCGAGGCCGTGCCGTGGAAGAGCGGGCGCATCTCGCTCAACGCGGCGCTGCACGCCAACTGATTTCACCCGCCCCGGACACTGGGTGCATGCGGGGCGGCATGGGGGCGGCATGAGAGCACGCACAGGCGTGGCGTTGGTGGGGCTCGCGGCGGTGGGCGTCGCGGCCGCGGTCGGCTACGGCGTGATCAACCACGTGGCCCCGCTGCTGCAGTCCGACGAGTGCACCGCGACGGTCGACGGACGCACCGTCAGCCTGACCGTGGAGCAGGCCGAGAACGCGGCGCTGATCACCGCGGTGTCGGTCGGCCGCGGCATGCCCGCGCGGGCCGCGACGATCGCCCTGGCGACGGCGTACCAGGAGTCCAAGCTCTACAACGTCGAGTCCGGCGACCGCGACTCGCTCGGGCTGTTCCAGCAGCGCCCGTCGATGGGCTGGGGCAGCGAGGACCAGGTGCTGGACCCGTTCTACGCCACGAACGCCTTCTACGACGCCCTGGAGAAGATCGGCGACTACGAGTCGATGCGGGTGACGGTCGCGGCCCAGGAGGTGCAGCGCTCCGGCTTCCCCGAGGCCTACGCCGACCACGAGGCCGACGCGCGGGTGCTCGCCTCCGCGCTGACCGGCAACTCCCCCCACGCGTTCAGCTGCCGCATCGGCGACGCGCCCGACGAGGCGTCCGACACGCTGAAGGGCTCCGGGCTGACGCGCCGGGCCGACGTCGTACGACGCGAGGTCGGCGAGATGTTCGGCAACCCGCCGCTCGGCGGCTTCGAGCCCGGCGGCGTCTCGACCGGCCACATGGCGGGCTCGGCGCACTACGACGGGCGGGCCGTGGACATCTTCGTGCGGCCGGTCAACGCCGAGAACAAGGTGCGCGGCTGGGCGATCGCGCAGTACCTCGTGGCGATGGCCGACCGGCTCGCGATCCAGCACGTCATCTTCGACGACCGCATCTGGACCTCCGGGTCGTCCTCCGACGAGGGCTGGCGTGACTACGACCCGCCGGAGCGGTCCGGCGACCGGGCGATCCTCGAGCACCGCGACCACGTGCACGTCGACGTCTTCGACTGACGCCCGCCTAGGGTGACTGCATGTCCGCCTCTCGGGTCCTCGTCGTCGGCACGCTCCTCCTCGGCGGGGCGGTGGTCGGCGTGCCGGCCGCGGCCAGCAGCGGGCCGTGCGCCCAGCCCACCGTCCGCGGCACCGACCGCGACGACCGGCTGAGCGGCACCGAGGGGCCCGACGTGATCGACGGCGGGGGCGGCAACGACGTCATCCGGGGTCTCGGCGGTGACGACGTCCTGTGCGGCGGGGGCGGGCAGGACCGGCTGGTGGGCGGTCCCGGTGACGACCACCTGATCGGCGGCATCGACGCCAAGGAGGCCGAGGACACCGACTACTACCTCTACTTCGGCGACGAGCTCGACGGTGGGCCTGGCGACGACCTCCTCGACGGCGGCCGGGACGCCCGCCACGAGGGCTCCGTCGACCGGATCACCTACGCCGATGCTCCCGGTCCGCTCATCGTTGACCTCGCGGCGGGCACCGTCACCGGCGACGGCACCGACACCGTGGTCGGCGGCATCGGCGCCGTCGTGGGCGGCCCCTTCGACGACGTCATGACCGGCAGCGAAGGCCCCGACGTGCTCTACGGCGGACCCGGCTCGGACCGCATCTCCGGTGGCCGCGGCGACGACGACCTCAACGCCGGGGGCCGGTTCGAGGAGGAGCCGGAGACCGCGCCCAACACGATCCTCGGCGGCCCCGGCGGCGACCGGATCTTCGGCGGCGAGGGGGACGATCTGGCCCGCGGTGGGTCCGGCGACGACTTCCTCCAGATGGAGGGAGGCGCCGACCGCTCCTACGGTGGCGCCGGTGACGACGGCATCAACGACGAGGGCGTCGCCCCCGGCGGCGGCCAGGTGCTCGACGGCGGCCCCGGCACCGACTACCTCGCGGGGCTGGGGCTGGTGGACCGGCAGGGCCGCTGGCGTGGCCGGACGACCGGCCGCTTCGACATGGCCGCAGGAACGGTCGTCGCGCGCGTCGGCTCGCTGACCTGGTCGCTCACCGTCAGCAGCTTCGAGGACGTCAACACCCCGCGCGGCGAGCTCTGGACGGTGCTCGGCACCGACGGCCCCGACCAGATCATGGCCGGGTTCTTCGGCGACCCGGTGCGCATCTACGGCCGCGGCGGCAACGACCGCATCTACGGCTCCGACCAGGACGACGTCCTCAACGGCGGCCCCGGCTTCGACCGGGGCACCGGCTGGGGCGGCCACGACCGGATCCGTTCGATCGAGCGGATCCTCGGCGGCCGCTGACCTATCGTGGGCTCGGTGACATCTCGGATCCGCACCACGCTCACAGCGGCCCTGACGGTGGTCGGACTCGCGGCGGGGCTCAGGGGCGCCGCTCCTCTCGCCATCGCCTCCGAGCCGGTGAGCGAGGTGCACCTCGACGACCCGACGGGCGACGTCTACGCCTGGCCGGGCCAGCCGCCCACCGGTGGGCGGTCGGTCGACCTGGTGGCCACCGACATCCGGCGACTGGAACAGCGCCTGGTCCTCCGCTTCACCTACGACGACCTGAGCCGCAACGGCATGCGGGACTGGGGCGTGACGTTCGAGATCCCGCGGAAGCACGACCATCTCTATGTGACGTGGACCGCCGGCGTCGACGATCAGGGCACCTGGTCGGAGTACGGCTGGATCTCACGGGTCGACTCGGCCGACGAGTTCCCGGTCCGTTGTCCGGCGCTGCGCGGAGTCGCCGACTACGGCGCGGACACGCTGACGGTCCGGCTTCCCCAGGCCTGCTTCCCCGAGCGGGGCATCGTCATCGAGAAACTCCAGGCCATGGGGCGGCGGCTCGACCAGGGCACCGAGCCGGTCGACTCGCCCTTCGGTGACCTCGACGACCCGTCCGGGACGCGCACGCCGCGACTGATGGCGCCGGCGTCGTGATCAGCGCTGTGGTCCGGCTCGGGGCCGCCGCAGCACTCGCGCTCGCGCTGGTCGCCGGCTCCGCGGCCGGCGTCCCCGCCGAGGCGGCCGGACCGTGCGACCACCCGACGATCCAGGGCACCATCAAGGGCGAGACGCTGCGCGGCACCGAGGGACCCGACGTCATCGCCGGCAGCGGTGGCAACGACCTGCTGATCGGGCTGGGCGGCGACGACGTGCTGTGCGGTCAGGGCGGGCGGGACCGCCTGCTCGGGGGCGCCGGGAACGACCTCCTCGACGGCGGTCGCGACGGCCGGGTCTCCGACGACCCCGGTCACTACATGTACAGCGGCGACGAGCTCGAGGGCGGGCCCGGCGACGACGTCCTCGACGGTGGCGAGGACGGGCGACCCCACGGGCCGGTCGACGTGGTGCTCTTCGAGCACGCCACCGCTCCCCTGGTCGTCGACCTCGGTGCCGGCACCGCGACCGGCGAGGGCACCGACACCATCGTCGGTGCGGTCGGGACCGTGCTCGGCGGGCCGTTCGACGACCGGATCACCGGCACCGACGGTCCCGATCGGCTGTACGGCGGGGGCGGCAGCGACCGGGTCGCCGGTGGCGGAGGCGAGGACGTGCTGGTCGCCGGCGTCCGCTCAGGAGATCCCGACACCGACACCAACGAGCTGGTCGGGGGCGCCGGTGGCGACCTCGTGCTCGGCGGCAACGGCGACGACCTTCTGCGCGGCGGCGCCGGCGACGACCTCCTGGAGGGAGGTGGCGGGGTCGACCGGTCCCACGGCGGCACCGGGTCCGACGCGTTCCACGACGACATGACAGCGACCGACGGCCACCTGCTCGTCGGCGGCCCCGGCCGCGACCGACTCAGCAGCCTGTGGCTCGTCGACGACGAGGGCCGGCAGCAGAAGGCGGTCACCGGACGGATCGACATGACCGCCGAGACCCTGGTCGCCCGCCTCGGGCCATTCACGTGGTCGGCCCGGCTCACCGGCATCGAGAGCGTCGAGGCTCCGCGGGGTGAGCTCTGGACGTTGCTCGGGACCGACGGCCCCGACGGGATCTCGGCGAGCGACTACCGGGATCCGGTCCGCATCTACGCCCGCGGCGGCAACGACGTCGTGTACGGCTCCAGGGGTGACGACGTCATCAACGGAGGGCCCGGCCGCGACTCCGGCAACGGCTGGGAAGGACACGACCGGATCATCTCGGTCGAGCAGATCATCGAGGGCTGACCTGTGGATGAGCGCCGACGCTCTCCTCGGAGTCTCGCCAGACTGACGGCGTGGACGTCACCGAGGTGCTGCGCGAGCTGGGCGGGGTCGCCACCCGCGCCGTCCTCGTCGCGGCCACCTCGCGTCTTGATGTCGACCGGGCGCTGGAGTCGGGGGCGATCGTGGTCCCCGCGCGAGGGCGCTATGCACTCCCAGCGGCCGACGAGGCCGTCGCAGCCGCCCATGCGCGCTCGGGCGTGCTGAGCCTGACGAGCGCGGCGCTCCATCACGGGTGGGCCGTCAAGACGGTCCCCGAGCAGCCGCACATCGCCGTGTCTCGGGGCCGCAAGGCACCGCGGGGTGGCTGGGGCCCGGTGCAGGTCCACTACGCCGACATCGACCCTGCCGATCTCGCCGGCATCGCCACCGGCAAGGTGCTGACACTGCTGCAGTGCCTGCGCTCGCTCCCCTACGACGAAGCCTTGGCGGTCGCCGACTCGGCCCTGCGCGCCGACGACGTCTCCGCGCTGCGCCAGGCAGCCGCGCTCGCGCGTGGTCGCGGAGCGGCGCGGGTGCGCGCAGTGGCGCGCGATGCACGCGCGGAGGCAGCGAACCCGTTCGAGTCCTGCCTGCGAGCCATCGCCAACCAGGTGCCCGGCCTGGAGGTGGTCCCCCAGGTCCTCATCAGGAGCGTGACGCCCTGGTGTCGTCCCGACCTGGTCGACGGCCGGCTCCGCATGATCCTCGAGGCCGACTCCTTCGCCTGGCACGGCGACCGGCAGGCCCTGGCACGGGACGCCAAGCGCTACAACCTGCTGGTCGCCGACGGCTGGCTGGTGCTGCGGTTCACCTGGGAGGACGTCATGTTCGACCCCGACTACGTGCGATCGGTGCTCGAGGCTGTCGTGGCCCGCATAGCCGGACGACCGATTGTCTCCGACTCGCGCAGCGGCGCCGCCTGAGGGGCAGCCGCCCGGCGACTTATGGCAGTTCGGCTACGCCAGCCGGGCGACGGCCGCGTCGACCCGCTCGTCGGTGGCGGTGAACGCCACCCGCACGTGGCGGGACCCGGCGCGGCCGTAGAACGCGCCGGGAGCGACGAGGATGCCCCGGTCGGCGAGCCAGGCGACGGTGTCCCAGCAGTCCTCGTCGCGGCTGGCCCACAGGTAGAGCGAGGCCTCGGAGTGGTCGATGGTGAAGCCCGCACCCACCAGCGCGTCGCGCAGCTTGGCCCGGCGGGCGGCGTAGCGGTCGTGCTGCTCCAGCGCGTGGGCGTCGTCGTCGAGCGCGGCCTTCATCGCGACCTGCTGGGGCCCGGGCAGCATGAGCCCGAGGTTCTTGCGCACGGCGAGCAGCTCTGCGATCACGGACGGGTCGCCGGCCACGAAGCCGCAGCGGTAGCCCGCGAGGTTGGAGCGCTTGGACAGCGAGTGCACGGCGAGGATGCCCTCGGCGGAGCCGCGCGAGACCGAGGGGTGCAGCACGGAGACCGGCTGGTCGGTCCAGGAGCACTCGAGGTAGCACTCGTCGGAGACCAGCAGCGTCCCGCGCTCGCGGCACCAGTCGACGACCTTGCGCAGGTGCTCGGGCGGGAGCACGCGGCCGGTCGGGTTCGACGGCGAGTTGAGCCACAGCAGCGCCGGCGTCCGCGGTCCGAGCGAGGTCAGCGAGTCGGTGGCGATCGCCTCCGCACCGGCCAGCGCCGCCCCGACCTCGTAGGTCGGGTAGGCCAGCTCGGGATAGACGATCAGGTCACCCGGGCCGAGGCCCAGGTGCACCGGCATCGAGGCGATCAGCTCCTTGGTGCCGATCACCGGTAGGACGGTGTCGAGGCTGTCCAGGACCGTCACGCCGTGCCGGCGTGCCAGCCAGTCGAGGCAGGACTCGCGCAGGTCGGCCCGGCCGACGGTCGTCGGGTAGCCAGGTGAGTCTGCCGCTGCGCGCAGCGCCTCCTGGACGACCGTCGGCGTGGGGTCGACCGGGGTCCCGACGGAGAGGTCCACGATCCCGTCGGGGTGCGCGCGGGCGCGCTCGCCGTACGGGACCAGGTGGTCCCAGGGGAAGTCGGGGAGCCGCTCGGAGACCCGGCTCCGCACGCGGGAGCTCAGTGGTCCTGGTTCTGCGGAGGCAGCTCGGCGATCATCGGGTGGTCGTGGTCGATCTCACCCATCTTGGCCGCGCCACCGGGCGAGCCGAGGTCGTCGAAGAAGTGGACGTTGGCGTCGTAGTAGCCCTTCCACTGCTCCGGCGTGTCGTCCTCGTAGAAGATCGCCTCGACCGGGCAGACCGGCTCGCACGCACCGCAGTCGACGCACTCGTCGGGGTGGATGTAGAGCATCCGCTTGCCCTCGTAGATGCAGTCGACAGGACACTCGTCGACACAGGCCCGGTCCTTGACGTCGACGCACGGCTGGGAGATGACGTAGGTCACCGGTTCCTCCTGTAGGGCGTAGCGGGCGTGCTGCTCGCCACAGCCTAGTATCCAGACCGTGGCTGACGCGGCAGACCCTCAGTATGTGGGCGGGCACGCTGTCGGTTCCCACATGCTGGGCCCGCATGTCGTGGGGCAGCGCGTGGTCGTACGCCGGGTCCTGCGCGAGCAGGTCGGCCCCACGGGCGGGCCGGCGTTCTCCGACGTGCTCGGGACGTGCGTGTCGTGGGGCGACGGACTCTGTGTCGTGCAGCGCGACTCGCCCGGGGAGAGCGATGCGGTCCACATCGCGATCGCCGACATCGTCTCCGGCAAGACGGTGCCGCCGCGGTCCTCGCCTCGGCTGCGGATCGAGCCGCAGGACGCGCAGCTCCGCGCGCTGGCGCTGTTTCCCGACCTCCAGACGCAGCCGGTCGGCGACTGGCTGCTGCGTCACTCCCCCACCTCGACCGCACGGCGCGCCAACTCGGTGCTGGCGATGGGACCGACCGGGGTCGACGACGCCTACGAGCAGGTCGTGGCGTTCTACGCCGGCACCACCGGCCGGCCGATCGCTGCGGTGCTGCCCGACTCGGCCGAGGACGAGCTGTTCCGCAGCCGCGGGTGGGGGCTGGAGAGCAACGACGCCGACACGCTGTTCCAGGTGAGCGGGGTGAGCCAGGCCCTGCGCGCGCTGCGGGGGTCTCGACGGGCTCGACCAGCGGACCCGACGTACGACGAGCAGGGCGACCTGGTGACGGTCCGGATCGGGGACCGGGCGAGCGGGGTGGCGGCCTACGACCGCGACTGGGTGGGGTTCCGGAGCATCGAGGTGGCGCCGGAGCACCGCCGTCAGGGGCTCGGGCTCGCGGTGATGGCGGCGCTGCTGGAGTGGGGCGCCGAGCGCGGCGCGACCACGGCGTACCTGCAGGTGCTCGGCGACAACGCGCCGGCGATCGCGCTCTACGAGGGGCTGGGGTTCACCACCCACCACGCCTACCGCTATCTCGCGCCGGCGCCCGTCCCGGCCGACTGAGCGCCGAGGAGCCGCTCGCTGCGCGCGGTGACCCAGGGCCACGCGACCCGCATGAACGCGAGCAGCAGGGTGCCGGCGAGGATCATGCCGCCGACGTTGGCGCCGAGCTGGGTCAACGACCCGGTGATCTCGCTCGGCTCGCCGACCGCGATGCCGAGGGCGAGGTTGCCGGCCGCGGGCACGGTGGTGACGCTGATGAAGACGCCGACCATCGTGGCGGTCTTCTCGATGGCCAGCGCGAGCGCGCCGGCGGCGCCGGCGAGCAGCGCGACGACGAACGACCAGAGGTCAGGGTGCCAGATGAAGCCGGTGTTGGGGCGCGGCCGCGTGACGTCGGAGGCCATGATCGCCCCGGTCCAGCGGGCCAGCAGTGCGAGCAGCGTGACCACGACGATGGCGAACAGGAACGACAGCAGGATCAGCCGCAGGCTCCGCCCGACCAGGCCCCAGCGGCCGAGCACGATGCCGGCGCAGGCCGCGGCGATCGCGCTGAACTCCGGGCCGACGACCATCGCGCCGACCACGAGCACGGCGGAGTCGGTGATCACCGCGATCGAGGCCAGCGCGACCGCGATCACCAGGAAGATCAGGTAGGAGACCGTCGGCACGGCGCCCGACTCCGCCTGCGCCTCCACCGCCTCCCAGATCACCGCGTCGTCGGGATGTCCCGGAGCGGCGGCCTCGAGCCGGCGGGCCGCCTCGAACGGCGCCCCCGTCGGCGTGGTGATCACGATGCCACCGGACTGGTCGAGCCCGAGCTCGTCGAGGTGGTGCAGCAGCGAGCCGGTCTGCTCGCGGGCGACGTCGCACTCGATCAGGTCACCCGCCGGCTGCAGGCAGGCGCCCGCACTCACGGTGACGTTGGTGGTGCACTCGTGCTCGAGGAGCAGGGAGCGGACCGGGTCCGAGAGCTGCTCGGGCACGGTCAGACGCAGGTGGACCAGCACGGCCAGAGCGTACGGCGGCAAAGGGTTCGCGCGGTCGCGGCGTGCCGACCTACCCTGGACGTGGATCGGTGAGGCGTGACGACCCTCGTGACAGCCGGGCCCGCGCGGACGGCGTACCGACGAGAGGCCGAGGGTTCTCTTCGGCGAAGGTGTGGTGGCACCGCGATCTGGCCCCCGCCCACACCTCCAGGGCTTTCCGCCGACTGGAGGTATCAATGCAAACCGCACCACCGCGCACACTCTGCTCAGACCTGCCCACCGTCACGCCCGGCCAGACGGTCCGGCTCCAGGGCTGGGTGCACCGCCGCCGCGAGCTCTCGGCCCTGACGTTCCTGGTGGTGCGCGACCGCAGCGGCCTGGCCCAGGTCGTCGTCCGCGACGGCTCGCCCGTGCCGCCCGAGGAGACGACGATCGAGGTCAGCGGGGTCGCGACCGCGAACGCCCAGGCGCCCGGCGGCATCGAGGTCACCGAGCCCGTGATCACCGCGCTGACCGAGCCGGCGGCGACCCCGCCGGCCGAGCTGTGGCGACCGAGCCTCGACGTCTCGCTGCCGACGCTGCTCGACCACGCGCCGGTGATGTGGCGCCACCCGGCGCAGCGGGCCCGGTGGGAGCTGGCCGCGGCGTCGGTCCGCGGCTTCCGTGCCACGCTGGACGCGGCCGGCTTCACCGAGATCCAGACGCCGAAGTTCGTGGCGTCGGCGACCGAGTCGGGCGCGAACGTGTTCGAGGTCGACTACTTCGGGCGCCCGGCGTACCTCGCGCAGAGCCCGCAGTTCTACAAGCAGCAGCTGGTCGGGGTCTTCGAACGGGTCTACGAGGTCGGACCGGTGTTCCGCGCCGAGCCGCACGACACCGTGCGCCACCTGGCGGAGTACGTCTCGCTGGACGTCGAGCTCGGCTTCGTCCGCGACCACCGCGACGTGCTGGCGGTGCTGCGCGAGGTGCTGGCCGGGATGGTGGCCGCAGTGCACGAGCACGCGGGTGCGGCCGTCGAGCGCACCGGCGCGCAGGTGCCGGTGGTGCCCGAGGAGATCCCGGTGATCCACTTCCGCGACGCGCTCGCGCTGGTCGGCGCACCGGAGGACGAGCCCGACCTCGCGCCCGAGCACGAGCGGGCGGTCGGGGCGTGGGCGCTGGCCGAGCACGGCAGCGACTTCGTGGCCGTCGAGGGCTACCCGATGGCGAAGCGGCCGTTCTACACCCACCCCTGGCCGGGCGACGAGACGTGGTCCAACAGCTTCGACCTGCTGTTCCGCGGGCTCGAGCTCGTCACCGGCGGGCAGCGCCTGCACCGGCCCTCGGCGTACGACGCCGCGATCCGCGCGCGGGGCGAGGACCCGGCGGCGTACGCGACGTACCTGCAGGCCTTCGAGCACGGGATGCCGCCGCACGGCGGGTTCGCGATCGGGCTCGAGCGGTGGACGGCGCGGCTGACGGGGGCGGCGAACATCCGGGAGGTCACGCTGTTCCCGCGCGACCTCACCCGGCTGACGCCCTGAGCCGGTCCGTCAGCAGGTCGG
>NZ_JANINT010000024.1 GCF_024509035.1 Nocardioides sp.
ACGTCGCGGAGGCCTCGACCGGCTCCGGCGAGATCGCCACCAACATCTCCGGCGTGGCGGCCGCGGCCGACACCACGACGCAGGCGGTCAACCAGACGCTGACCGCGATCCAGGAGCTCGCCCGCATGTCGCAGGACCTGCGCACCGAGGTCGCTCGCTTCCGCCGCTGACCTCTGGCAGCGCGACGACGACGTCGTGCGGCCGACTGACTCACTCACACGACCTACCGGGGGACCCCGCGATGACCAGCACGCCCGCACGACGCTCACTCCTGCACAAGGTGGGGGACCTCGGTGTCCGCACCAAGGTGCTCGCCGCCGTTCTCGTCACGGCCGTGGTCGCCGTCGTGGTCGGTGTGGTCGGGTTGAACGCTCTGAGTGGCTCGGCCGACCGCGCCGACGCCATCTACGCCGACAACTTCGTGGGGGCGACGGCGGCGTCGGACATGCGGGGTGCGATCTACGAGATGCGGCAGAGCGCCCGCGACGCGCTCATCGCCCTGAGCGAGGACGACTCCAAGGCCGCCATCGACGCGATCGAGAAGGACGGGAGGGCGGCGTTCGACGAGGCTGCGGGCCAGTACGCCGCCGGCGGCCTCGACGCGAAGCGCCAGGAGATCTTCGACCGGCTGTCGGCCTCGGTGGACCAGTACGTCACCGTGCAGCACACCGTCATGGAGCCGCTGGCGATCGACGGCGACCGGGCCGCCTGGCTCAAGGCCAACGAAACCCAGGTGAGCCCGATCACGGCGTCGATGATGAGCGACATCGGCACGCTCGTGGACCTCGAGGGCAAGGACGCCGCCGCAGCCGCGGCGCAGTCCCGCACGTCGTACGAGAGCAGCCGGACCTTCAGCCTCATCCTGCTCGTGGCCGGCGTCGCGCTCGCCGTCCTGCTCGGCTGGGTGACCGCCAGCGCGCTGACCCGCAAGGTGGCCAAGGTCAAGAAGGTCGCCGATGCGCTCGCCGAGCGCGACCTGACCCAGCACGCCGAGGTCTCGTCCAAGGACGAGGTCGGCCTGATGGCCCAGAGCCTGGACACCGCCGTCGACCGGCTCCGCGACCTCATCGGCACGGTGGTGGGTTCGGCGGATGCGGTGGCGGCTGCGTCGGAGGAGCTGTCGGCGTCGTCGCAGCAGATCGCTGCGGGTGCTGAGGAGACCTCGGTGCAGGCGGGTGTGGTGTCGGGTGCTGCTGAGGAGGTCTCGCGCAACGTGCAGACGGTGGCGGCTGGTTCGGAGCAGATGGGTGCGTCGATCCGGGAGATCGCGCACTCGGCGAACGAGGCTGCTCGGGTGGCGTCGCAGGCGGTGTCGCAGGTGGAGCTGACCAACGAGACCGTGGGCAAGCTGGGGGCGTCGAGCCAGGAGATCGGGAACGTGGTGAAGGTGATCACCTCGATCGCGGAGCAGACGAACCTGTTGGCGTTGAACGCCACGATCGAGGCGGCTCGTGCTGGTGAGGCCGGCAAGGGTTTCGCGGTGGTGGCCAACGAGGTCAAGGAGCTGGCGCAGGAGACGGCGCGGGCGACCGAGGACATCGCGCGCCGGGTGGAGGCGATCCAGGCTGACACCGGTGGTGCGGTGGAGGCGATCGGTGAGATCTCGACGATCATCTCCTCGATCAACGACTACCAGCTCACGATCGCCTCGGCGGTGGAGGAGCAGACCGCGACGACCAACGAGATGTCGCGCAACGTCGCGGAGGCCTCGACCGGCTCCGGCGAGATCGCCACCAACATCTCCGGCGTCTCCGCTGCGGCGGACTCCACGACCCAGGCGCTGGCGCAGACGCGCACCGCGGTGGATGATCTCGCCAGGATGGCCAACGACCTGCGGGCAGCAGTGTCCGGCTTCACGGCCTGATCCTCGATCACGACGGCGACCGACGAGGGGGAGGCGCTCATGCCCTACTCCCTCGTCGGAGCGCATGCCCTCGGGTTCGACCTGGCCCGTCTCGCTCGCGGCCACCAGGCCGCCGCGGTGCTCCGCACCGCGCTGACCGCGGACGCCGCGGACCTCGACCGGTGCGCCGCCCAGCACCCCGGTGCGGTGGCCCGGGGCCCCTGGCTCCAGGCCACCGCCCGAGCCGACGCCCGGGCGGCCACCGTGCGCTCGGTGCTGCCGCTGGCCGGCGAGGCCGTCGAGGAGGCCGTGACCACCGGCGCCTCCACGCTCCTGCGCCGCCTCGAGACCAGCCTGCTGGGTGACACCCACGCGCTCGACCACTTCCTCCGGCACGACCTCCTCGACTGGACCTGGCTGCACAGCGGTCCGATGGCCGTCCAGGACCCGACCGCCTCCTCGGCGGCCGACGTGCTCGCCGACGCAGCGATCAGCGGCTTCCTCGGCGACCGCCTCGACGCCGGCGTACGTCGGGCCATGGCCACCCCCTACCTGCGAGCCGACCTGGCGACCCGCGACGAGACGGCCTCGACCGGGATGGCCCGGCTCGACCGGGTCCTCGACCGGCTCGCCGCCAGCGACGAGTCGACCCGTTCCGCGTGGCGGCGGGTGGTCGACGAGCAGCGGCTCCGCACGGCCGAGTGGGCGCCGGCCATGCACCAGGCGAGCTGGGCGGTCTCGATGGCCGACCGGCTCCGGCTCGCGTGCGACGCGCAGCTCGCGGGCGTGATCGCCTTCCAGCGCGGGGGCCTGACGCCTCGCGACGCGGCGTACGGCGTGTGGAACGCCGTCTCGGGAGTCATCCAGGCCGTGGTGGTCGCCGACCTGCTCCCGGCCCGGACCTCGGCCGTGCTGATGCGGCCCTGGCACCTCGTCCACGGCTCCGACGGGCCCCTCTCCGTCGTCTGAGCGGCCGGCGGCGTCCGGAGCAGACCGGTCGGACAACCTCGCGACGCACTCCTCAGGACTCGGCGCGGTTCGCCGATGGTCACTACGTCCGCCGCCCGGGGGGACGGAAGGAGGGGATGCGCATGCCCGGCATCAGGGTGCTCGTCGTCGACGACTCCGTGGTCATCCGCAAGCTGGTGTCCGACCTCCTGGCCGCCGACCGCGACATCGAGGTCGTCGGGACCGCGGTCAACGGTCGCGCTGCGGTGCAGAAGGTCGCCCAGCTCAAGCCGGACATCGTGACGATGGACATCGAGATGCCGGAGATGAACGGCATCGAGTCGGTGCGTGCGATCCGGGCGACCGGCAACAAGGTGCCGATCATCATGTTCAGCACGCTGACCGAGCGTGGTGCGGTCGCGACCCTCGACGCCCTCTCCGCAGGCGCGTCCGACTACGTCCCCAAGCCCGCGAACGTCGGCAGCGTGGGCCGCTCGATGGAGCAGGTCCGTGAGGCGCTGATCCCGCGGATCAAGTCCCTGGTTCCGCGCGTCGGGGTCTCGCCGCACCCGGCCGGCCTGACCGTCGCGCCGACCGCGCCCGTCCAGCTGCACGCTCCCTCCCACCCGCCGCTCGGCGGCTACCGGTTGCTGGTCATCGGCAGCTCCACCGGAGGGCCGGAGGCGCTCAGCGCCCTGCTCCACACACTGCCGCCGCTGTCGGTCCCGGTCGCGGTGGTCCAGCACATGCCGCCGCTGTTCACCAAGCAGTTCGCGGGTCGGCTCGACCGTCAGCTGCCGTTCGAGGTCGTCGAGGCCGAGAACGGCGTACCGCTGCGTCCCGGCACCGTCGCGATCGCACCGGGTGACTTCCACCTCGAGGTGGCGCCGCACGCCGACGGTCTCCGCACCCGGCTGACCCAGGCGCCGGCCGAGAACTACTGCCGTCCGGCGGTGGACGTGCTGTTCCGCAGCGCGGTCGCCGCGGTCGGGCCGGCCGTCCTCGGCGTCGTGCTGACCGGGATGGGCTCCGACGGCTGCAAGGGCGCCCGGGTGATCGTCGAGAAGGGCGGCAGCGTCCTGGCCCAGGACCAGGCGACCTCGGTCGTCTGGGGGATGCCCGGGGCCGTCGCGACCGCGGGGCTGGCCGAACGCGTCCTTCCCCTCCTCGAGCTCGGTCCCGAGATCCTGCGCCGGCTCGCCCGTCAACGTCCGTCCCTCGTCCCGGCTGGAGCCTCGTCATGACCATCGGCCACGAGGCCTTCACCTTCGTCCGCGAGCTCGTGCGGGCGGAGAGCGCCATCGTGCTCGAGCCCGGCAAGGAGTACCTCGTCGAGTCGCGCCTGGTGCCGCTGGCCCGCCAGGGTGGTCACAAGGACGTCGACGCGTTCGTCGCCGAGCTCGCCACCCGCCGCAACCCCGCGTCGATGCGGCTGGTCGTCGAGGCGTTGACCACCAACGAGACGTCGTGGTTCCGCGACACCGATCCGTTCACCGCGCTGCGGCAGTCGGTCTTCCCGACCCTGGCCAAGACTCGCACCAAGCACGAGATCAGGGTCTGGGCCGCCGCCTGCTCCAGCGGGCAGGAGCCCTACAGCATCCTGATGACGGCCCAGGACACCCCCGAGATCGCCGGCTGGAAGATCGACATGCTGGCCACCGACCTCTCGCTGGAGATGCTCGAACGGGCCCGCAAGGGGGAGTACTCCCAGCTGGAGGTCAACCGAGGCCTCCCGGCCACCACGCTGGTGCGGCACTTCGAACGCGCCGGCCTCAACTGGCGGATCAACCCGGCACTCGCCGCGCAGGTCCAGTTCCGCCAGCTCAACCTGATGCGCCCGTTCCCGGCGATGGGGAAGTTCGACGTCGTCTTCCTGCGCAACGTGCTCATCTACTTCGATCTCGCGACCAAGCGAGACATCCTGCGTCGCGTCCGCCAGGTGCTGGCACCGGACGGGCACCTGTTCCTGGGGGCGGCGGAAATGACCATGGGCGTCGACGACGCCTGGGAACGGGTACCGGCCGGGCGGTCCTCCGTGTACCGGATCAGAGAGGAACAGCGCACATGCGTGCCTTGATCGTTGACGACTCACGCGCCATGCGAAGGATCGTCGGGCGCATCCTGGCTGATGCGGGATTCGAGACCGTCGAAGCCGGTGACGGCCAGGAGGCCCTGGACGTCCTCGCGTCCCTCGACGGCGACCTGCCGGTCCTCGCGTGCGTGGACTGGAACATGCCGGTCATGGACGGGCTCACGTTCATCACCCAGGTCCGCAAGCAGGTCCAGTGGCGGTCCATCACGTTGATGATGGTCACCACCGAGAGCGAGCAGGACCGGATCGTGCGCGCGTTGGCCGCCGGTGCCCACGAGTACCTCATCAAGCCGTTCACCGGCGACGCCCTGGTCGAGAAGCTCGACCTGCTCGGGCTCCTCCCGACCCCCGTAGGAGATCACTCATGACCCTCTACAGCGCGCCGGACCAGGCGCTCGTCCACGCCGCCATCGAGCAGGTGTGGGGATCCATGCTCTTCGAGGCGGCCGATCCCTGGCCGGAGGGCGTGCCGGCCGAGTTCGAGACCGGGCTCCAGGCCCACATCGAGATCCGCGGAGGCTGGAACGGTCGTCTCGTGCTCACCTGTGACCGCGACGTCGCCGCTCAGATCGCCAGCGCGCTGCTGGGCATGGGCCCCGACGAGGTCATCGACGAGATCGACGTGCACGACGCCGTGGGCGAGGTGCTCAACGTCGTCGGCGGCAGCGTCAAGGGCGCCATCGACGGCGCCATGACGCTGGGACTCCCGGGCGTCCGCGCCAGCGCCTCGCCGCCGGCATCGGAGGAGAGCCTGGTCGTCTCCTGGCGCGGCGCGCCGGTGCACGTGCAGATCGTGCCGGACGCCCCCGCCGCCTGACGGCTTCCTGACCCACTGACCACCCGCCATCGAGGAGGCACCCGACCATGAAGGTCATCATCGCCGACGACAGCCGCGTGATGCGGCAGATCGTGATGCGCACTCTGCGCCAGGCCGGCTTCGGACACCACGACTACGTCGAGGCGACCGACGGCGCGGACGCGTTCGACAAGGTCGTCACCGAGCAGCCCGACCTGGTCCTCTCGGACTGGAACATGCCGAACAAGACCGGGATCGAGCTGCTGCGCGACCTGCGCGGCAGCGGCAACCCCGTCCCGTTCGGGTTCGTCACGTCCGAGGGTTCCGAGGAGATGCGCGAGACCGCCCAGGCCGCCGGCGCGCTGTTCCTCATCGCCAAGCCGTTCACGCCCGAGCACTTCGAGTCGGCACTCGTCGGCATGCTCGGCTGAGGAGGAGATCATGAGTCTTCCCGACCGCAAGCTGATCAAGGACGTCTTCGAGGGCCTGCTCGGCCGCGACGTCGCCGTCGGCGACGGGACCCCGATCAGCCTCGATGCGCCCCGCCCCGTGGTGGCGACGTACATCGACCCCCACCACCAGCTCGCGTTCCTCGCGGTGATGGACCTGCCGCTCGCGGCGTACGCCGGAGCCGCGCTCGCCCTGATCCCCAAGGGCGGGGCGGAGGCGGCGATCGAGGACGGCGTGCTGCCCGACAACCTCTTCGAGAACGTGTCGGAGATCCTCAACGTCCTCGCCGCCCCGATCGGGGAGGCGTCCGGGGTCCACCAGCGGCTCTCCACCACGTTGGCGCCGGCCGACCCGCTGCCGCCGCACATCGCCTCCTGCGCGGCGACCGTCGGTGCCCGCGAGGACGTGACGCTGGAGGTCGCGGGCTACGGCAGCGGGACGCTGTCGATCGTCACGGTGTTCTCCTGACCCTCGCCCACCGCCCCCGAGCCGGGGGTGGAGGCACGTAGGCTGGCGGGCAGCATGAGCATCTCGATCCCCCTGCCCGGCATGCCCGCCCCGCCCGCCCACGACGGGCCCGAGCCGACCCGTCGTGGACCCTCGCGCGAGGAGCTGCTGGAGGGCCTCAACGACCCCCAGCGGGCCGCGGTGGTGCACGAGGGCGCTCCGCTGCTCGTCGTCGCCGGAGCAGGCTCCGGCAAGACCCGGGTGCTGACCCGGCGGATCGCGTGGCTGATCTCCGAGCGCAGGGCCCACCCCGGCTCGGTGCTGGCCATCACGTTCACCAACAAGGCCGCCGCCGAGATGAAGGAGCGGGTCGAGGACCTCGTCGGCCGGCGCGCGCGGATCATGTGGGTCTCGACGTTCCACTCCGCGTGCGTGCGGATCCTGCGCAAGGAAGTGGAGAAGCTGGGCTTCAAGTCCAACTTCTCCATCTACGACGCCGCCGACCAGAAGCGGCTGATGACGCTGGTCTGCAACGACCTCGACCTGGACCCCAAGCGCTACCAGCCCGGCGCGCTCCTGCACTGGGTCTCCAACCACAAGAACGAGCTGCACGACCCCGAGGACGCCACCAAGGACGCCCGCAACCACCTGGAGGAGACCTACGCCGCGGCGTACACGCTCTACCAACGCCGGCTGCGCGAGGCCAACGCGCTGGACTTCGACGACCTGATCATGTTCACGGTCCACCTGTTCCAGCAGTTCCCCGAGGTGCGCGAGACCTACCGCCGGCGGTTCCGGCACGTCCTGGTCGACGAGTACCAGGACACCAACCACGCGCAGTACGCCTTCATCCACCAGCTCTGCGCCGAGCAGATGGAGGACGTCGACCCGGCCGTCGAGCGGGTCGCGCCCGCGGAGCTGATGGTGGTCGGTGACGCCGACCAGTCGATCTACGCCTTCCGCGGCGCCAACATCCGCAACATCCTCGACTTCGAGCAGGACTTCCCCAACGCCACCTCGATCCTGCTCGAGCAGAACTACCGCTCGACCCAGACGATCCTCAACGCCGCCAACGCCGTGATCGGCCACAACAAGGGCCGCAAGCCCAAGCGGCTGTGGTCCGACGCCGGCGACGGCGAGCGGATCGTGGGCTACGTCGCCGACGACGAGCACGACGAGGCGCGGTTCGTCTCCGAGGAGATCGACCGGCTCACCGACGCCCAGGCCCACCGGCCCGGCGACGTCGCCGTCTTCTACCGCACCAACGCCCAGTCCCGGGTCTTCGAGGAGATCTTCATCCGCCTCGGGATGCCCTACAAGGTCGTCGGCGGCGTGCGCTTCTACGAGCGGCGCGAGGTCCGTGACGCGCTGGCCTACCTCCGGTTGCTGGTCAACCCGGCCGACCAGGTGTCGCTGCGCCGCATCCTCAACACGCCCAAGCGCGGCATCGGCGACCGGGCGGTCGCCTGCGTCAACGCACTCGCCGAGCGCGACCGGACGACGTTCTGGGAGGCCCTGCGCCGCGCGCAGGACGCCCCGGGGCTGGCGACCCGGTCGCTGAGCCAGATCCAGGGCTTCGTCGCGATGATCGAGGAGCTCCAGTCGATGGTCGACGGGGGAGAGCGCCCCGACGTGATCCTGGAGACCACGCTGGCGCGCTCGGGCTACCTCACCGCCCTCGAGGAGAGCGACGACCCGCAGGACGAGACCCGGCTGGAGAACCTCGCCGAGCTCGTCGCCGTGGCTCGCGAGTTCGCCGACGACCCGGTGGCCGGTCCGTCCGCCGATCCCGCCGACGTCGACGCGGGCACGGTGGCGCCGGGCCTGGGCGACTTCCTCGAGCGGGTGGCCCTGGTCGCGGACGCCGACCAGATCCCCGACGACGACCCCGACGACGCCGGCGTCGTCACGCTGATGACCCTGCACACCGCGAAGGGCCTGGAGTTCCCCGTGGTGTTCCTGACCGGCCTCGAGGACGGCGTGTTCCCCCATGCCCGGTCGCTCGGCGACCAGCCCGAGCTCGAGGAGGAGCGCCGGCTGGCGTACGTCGGCCTGACCCGGGCCCGCGAGCGGCTCTACATCTCCCGGGCCGTCGTGCGCTCCGCGTGGGGCGCGCCCTCGCACAACCCCGGCTCACGGTTCCTCGACGAGCTGCCCGTCGACCTGGTCGACTGGCGGCGCACCGAGGCCGCCCAGACCCGGTGGGGTCGCCCCGAC
Organism: Nocardioides sp.; assembly: GCF_024509035.1. Taxonomy (GTDB): domain Bacteria; phylum Actinomycetota; class Actinomycetes; order Propionibacteriales; family Nocardioidaceae; genus Nocardioides. The sequence continues at coordinate 8,794 of NZ_JANINT010000024.1, forward strand.
CTGGCCAGCGGGTCCGCGGCCCGTCTCGGCTCGCCCACCGCCGCGGGGCGCCGCAACTTCTCGGCGGCCGCGGTCCGCGCCGACGCCGCCGCCCGCGCCAAGCCCGCCCGGGAGATCCCCAGCCTCGAGCCCGGCGACCGGGTGCTGCACGACTCGTTCGGCATGGGCACCGTCGTGGCGCTCGAGGGCGTCGCCGAGAAGGCCGTGGCCTCGATCGACTTCGGCTCCGAGGGCGTCAAGCGGCTGCTGCTGCGCTACGCGCCGGTCGAGAAGCTGTAGGACTCGCTAGGGCTGGAGCCCGTGGACCACGAGCGCCTGGTACGGGTCCACCGGGTCGCCGGCACCCGGGCGCACCTCGAGGTGGAGGTGCGGGCCGGTCACGTTGCCGGTCGAGCCGACGTACCCGATCACCTCGCCGGCACGGACCTCCTGGCCGGCGTTGACCGTGTAGGACGTCTGGTGGCAGAACCACAGCTCGGTGCCGTCGTCGAGCGTGATGACGGTCTTGTTGCCGTAGGCGCCGTCGTAGCCGACCGAGGTGACCACGCCGTTGGCGATGGCCACGATGGGCGTACCGCTGGGGGCCGCGAAGTCCAGGCCCGTGTGGTAGTGCGACCACAGGCCGCTGTACTCGCCGAAGCCGGCGGTGAGGTGGTAGCCGGCCACCGGGAGCACCCACTGGTTGAGCTTCAGCTTGTCGGCCTGCTGCTCGGCGAGCTGGGCCATCTTGGCCAGGGCTGCATCGCGCTGGCGGGCCTGGTCCTCGACCTCGGCGACGAGCTTGGCGTCGGCCTTGTCGTCGAGCGCGTCGCGGCGGGAGTCGCGGCTGACGGTGCTGCGGTCGATCAGGCTGACCCGCGAGACGTCGCTCGCGCCGCTGAGGGCGCTCGCCTGGCTGAAGCGCGGGGCCTGGTCGTCCAGCCCGCCGTTGGCGGCCGTGATCGCGCCGCCCGCGGAGATGGCCAGCGCGGCGACGCCGATCAGGATCGGGGGAGAGGGGAGACCACGGAACAGCGGACCACGGGGGGCCGAGTGACGGTGCGCTCGACGGCCGGGGGCAGCGTCCTCACGCGCCGGTGCGGTGCCCTCGACAGGAACCGCGGCGCGGATCTCGACGCGGGTCTCGGTGCGCGCGGCGACCTGGGCCGGCTTGACGGGCTTCGGCGCCTTCGCGGGCTTGACCGCCTTGGCCGGCTTGACCGCCTTGCGCTTGCCTGCGACCGACGGGGTCACCGGCGAGGCGGCCGCCGAGGTCACAACGGGGTCGATCTGGGTGGTGGCCTCGATCGGGGTCGCGAGGCCCGAGGGACGGCGGCTGGAGCCGCGACGTTCCGCTCGGTGGTTGCCCATAGATTCGTTCTCCGCTGTTCGGGGTTCAGACGGCGACGCCCGACTGTAACGGAAAGATCACGGGCGCGAGAAACGTTCGGGGGAATCATGTGGAGGAAAACCGGGTACTACCGGCCGCGCGAGCGGTGGAGCGGCCCTCGACGTGGCGAGAGTCACGGCGCCGATCAATGCGTGGGTTAGCCTGCCAGCATGACCTCGACGACACCTACGGCGCCCCCCTCGACGGGCGCGACGCGGCTCCGGATCGTGGTGGGCAAGCCCGGCCTCGACGGCCACGACCGAGGCGCCAAGATCGTGGCCCGCGCGCTGCGCGACGCCGGCCACGAGGTCATCTACACCGGGCTGCACCAGACGCCCGAGCAGATCGTCGAGACCGCCATCCAGGAGGACGCCGACCTGATCGGGCTCTCGGTGCTCTCCGGCGCCCACATGACGCTCTTCAAGCGGCTGGCCGAGCTCCTCGCGGAGCGCGACGCCTCCGACATCGTCATCTTCGGGGGCGGCATCATCCCCGAGGAGGACATCCCCCTGCTCGAGGAGCTCGGCGTCGCGAAGGTGTTCACCCCGGGTGCCGCCACCACCGAGATCACCGGGTGGGTGGCCGAGCACTTCGCGGCCAGCGCCGCGGGCTGACCCGGGCGGCCCCACCCCGTTTCCGGGTCTATGTGCCCGGGCACATATGCCATGCGTCACGTCCGCCGGGCCTCGTCGTACGCCTGAGCGCGGACTAGGGTGCCCGAGGACACCCGAGCGACATCCCAAGCGGCGCGCGGACGTCGAACAGCGCGTCCGCCCGCTCCGATAAGAGGAACATGGTGGATCAGTGGATCTGATGGAGTACCAGGCGAAGGAGCTCTTCGCCAAGCACGACGTACCGGTCACCCTCGGCATCGTCGCCAACACCCCCGACGAGGCGCAGGCTGCGGCCGAGAAGCTCGGCGTGGTGGTGGTCAAGGCGCAGGTGAAGGCCGGCGGCCGCGGCAAGGCGGGCGGCGTCAAGCTCGCCAAGACCCCGGAGGAGGCCCGTGCTCACGCCGAGGCGATCTTGGGGATGGAGATCAAGGGTCTGCGGGTCAACCGGGTGCTGATCGCGCCGGCCGCGAGCATCGAGGAGGAGTACTACTTCTCGTTCCTGCTCGACCGTGCGAATCGCAAGTACCTCTGCATCGCCAGCGTCGAGGGTGGTGTGGAGATCGAGGAGGTCGCCAAGACCAACCCCGACGCCGTGCGGCAGATCCCGATCGACGCCGGCGCCGGTGTCGACGAGTCCAAGGCACGCGAGATCGTGGCGGACGCAAAGTTCCCCGCCGAGCTGACCGAGCAGGCCGTGCAGACGGTGATGGCGCTCTGGAAGGTCTTCGTCGAGGAGGACGCCACGCTCGTCGAGGTCAACCCGCTCGCGCGGCTGGCCGGTGACAAGCTCGAGGCGCTCGACGGCAAGGTCTCGCTCGACGAGAACGCCGAGTTCCGCCACGAGGACCACCAGACGTTCGCGATCCGCGAGGAGGAGGACCCGCTCGAGGCGCAGGCCAAGGACAAGGGCCTCAACTACGTCAAGCTCGACGGCTCCGTGGGCATCATCGGCAACGGCGCGGGCCTGGTCATGTCCACGCTCGACGTGGTCGCCTACGCCGGGGAGAAGCACGGCGGCGTCAAGCCGGCCAACTTCCTCGACATCGGTGGCGGCGCGAACGCCCAGGTGATGGCCGACGGCCTGCACGTCATCCTCGGCGACCCGCAGGTCAAGAGCGTGTTCGTGAACGTCTTCGGCGGCATCACCGCGTGCGACGAGGTCGCCAACGGCATCGTCGGCGCGCTGAACATCCTCGGCGACGAGGCCACCAAGCCGCTCGTCGTGCGTCTCGACGGCAACAACGTCGACGAGGGTCGCCGCATCCTCACCGAGGCCGCCCACCCCCTCGTGACCATGGTCGACACCATGGACGGCGCCGCCGACAAGGCCGCCGAGCTCGCGAACGCCTGAGACTGGAGACCAGAAGAATGTCGATCTACCTCAACAAGGACTCCAAGATCATTGTCCAGGGCATGACCGGTGGCATGGGCTCCAAGCACACCACCCTCATGGTCGAGGCGGGGTCCCAGATCGTCGGCGGCGTCAACGCACGCAAGGCCGGCACCTCGGTCGAGCTGGGCGGCAAGGACCTGCCCGTGTTCGGCACCGTCACGGAGGCGATGGCCGAGACGGGCGCCGACGTGTCGGTGGTCTTCGTGCCGCCGGCCTTCACCAAGGACGCCTGCATCGAGGCCATCGACGCCGGCATCGGCCTGCTCGTGGTCATCACCGAGGGCGTGCCGGTCCAGGACACCGCGGAGGTCTTCGCCTACCTGCAGAGCGACGCGAACGTCGGTGGCACCCGGATGATCGGGCCCAACTGCCCCGGCATCATCACGCCGGGCGAGTCGCTGGCCGGCATCACGCCCGCCACGATCGCGGGCACCGGTCCGGTCGGCCTCGTCTCCAAGTCGGGCACGCTGACCTACCAGATGATGTACGAGCTGCGGGACTACGGCTTCTCCACCGCCATCGGCATCGGTGGTGACCCGATCATCGGCACCACCCACATCGACGCCCTCGAGGCGTTCGAGGCCGACCCCGACACCAAGGCGATCGTGATGATCGGCGAGATCGGCGGCGACGCCGAGGAGCGGGCGGCGGCGTACATCAAGGAGCACGTGACCAAGCCGGTCGTCGGCTACGTCGCGGGCTTCACCGCCCCGGAGGGCAAGACGATGGGCCACGCCGGCGCGATCGTCTCCGGCTCCTCGGGCACCGCCCAGGCGAAGAAGGAGGCCCTCGAGGCCGTCGGCGTCAAGGTCGGCAAGACGCCGTCCGAGACCGCC
>NZ_JANINT010000025.1 GCF_024509035.1 Nocardioides sp.
GAGGTCGAGCTGGCCGGTGACCGGCACGATGCCGACGGCGAGCGTGCCGGCGGCACCGGCCATCAGCGTCTTGAAGACCTGCGCAGGCTCGAGGCCGAGCGCTTCGGCCGCCTCGAGGCCGTACGACGCGGCCCGCGGGTCGTGGGCGTACTCGTGGAGCGTGAACGGTGCCCCGGCCTGGGTCAGGGCGACCGTGGCCGGCGTGCCGCCGGAGGACTTCTTGGCCATCAGTTGGGCGACCACCTGGTGCGGGCCACGTCGGTGGCCGGCAGCGACGGGATGACGTTCATCGCGCGCAGCTCGCTGCGCAGGAGGTCGGTGACCAGGATCAGCCGGGTCTCGGGGCTCTCGGCCTCGAGCAGCGACTGCCGGTCGGGCATCGGCAGCGGTGCCAGCGCCGACAGCGTCCAGGACAGGTAGGTCGGGTCGCGGGGGAGCGCGCCGGAGTAGGGGTCGCCGCTCAGGTCGGCCAGCGCCGCGCGGTAGGCCGTGAACGCCACCCGGGCCTGCTCGAGCACCGTCTCCGCGACCGGCTTCTGGGAGTCCGGCAGCTCCGTCACGTGTCCCACGGGGAACAGACCCGAGGCGTCGAGCCGGTCGAGGCGGATGCGCTCCTGGCCGACCGCGATCACGTCGAAGGTGCCGTCGGGGTGCGCCTCGACGTCGGTGAGCTGCAGTCGGCAGCCGACCCGGTAGAGCGACTGGGCGCCGTGGTCGCCGACCTCGTAGCCCTCGCGGATCCCCACCGACCCGAACAGCCGCGCGGCCGGGTCCTCGATGCGCAGGAGGTGGTGGATCAACGCCCGGTAGCGGTCCTCGAAGACCGTGAGCGGCACGCTGACGCCCGGGAACAGCACCATGTTCAGCGGGAACATCGGCAAGGGGTCGGGCACGGTGCCAACGTAGTCCAGCCTCTGTCGCCGGTCGGGGACGACAGGCGGCCGCCCGTAGAATCGGACCCATGAGACGCATCGACCTGCGAGGAGCCGACCACTCCGTCGACTACCGCGCGGCGGTACCCCGCGCCGACTTCGACGTCGAGGCAGCGGTGCCGGCGGTCCATGCGATCTGCGAGGACGTGCGCATCCGCGGCCTGGACGCGATCCGCGAGCTGTCGGAGAAGTTCGACGGCGTGCGCGTCGACGACATCCGGGTCGCCCCGGAGGCGCTGGCCGAAGCCCTCGACCGGCTCGACCCCGACATCCGCGCGGCGCTCGAGGAGTCGATCGCGCGCCTGCGCGCGACCTGCACCGCCGAGCTCGAGCAGGACGCCGTCACCGACCTGGCGCCCGGCGCCCGGGTGACCCACCGGAAGGTGCCGGTCGGCCGCGTCGGTCTCTACGTGCCCGGTGGTCTCGCGCCGCTGGTCTCCAGCGTGCTGATGAACGTGGTGCCCGCCCAGACCGCCGGCGTCGAGTCGATCGCGCTCGCGAGCCCGCCGCAACGCGAGTTCGGCGGTGCCGTGCACCCCACGATCCTGGCCGCGTGCGCCCTGCTGGGCGTCGAGGAGGTGTACGCCGTCGGCGGCGCCCAGGCGATCGCGATGTTCGCCTACGGCACCGGCCCGTGCCGCCGCGTCGACCTGGTCACCGGACCCGGCAACATCTACACCGTCACCGCCAAGCGGCTCCTCAAGGGCCTCATCGGCATCGACTCCGAGGCCGGCCCCACCGAGATCGCGATCCTGGCCGACGACACCGCCGACCCGGCGTACGTCGCCGCCGACCTGCTCAGCCAGGCCGAGCACGACCCGCTGGCCGCTGCGGTCCTGGTCACGCCCTCGGAGCGGCTCGCCGAGGCGGTCGAGGTCGAGCTGGAGGCCCAGGTCGCCGCGACCAAGCACGTCGAGCGCATCCGCACCAGCCTCGCGGGCCAGCAGTCCGGCGTCGTGCTCGTCGACGACCTCGAGCAGGGTCTCGACGTCGTCAACGCCTACGCGGCCGAGCACCTCGAGATCCACACCGCCGACGCGTCGGCGTACGCCGCCCGCGTGCGCAACGCCGGGGCGATCTTCGTGGGCCCCTACGCACCGGTGAGCCTCGGCGACTACTGCGCGGGGTCCAACCACGTGCTGCCGACCGCCGGCTGCGCCTGCCACTCCTCGGGCCTGTCGGTCCGGGCGTTCACCAAGTCGGTGCACGTCGTCGACTACACGCGCGACGGGCTCGAGCAGGTCGCGCGCCACGTGGTGACGCTGGCCGAGGCGGAGGACCTGCCGGGCCACGGCGCGGCGGTGTCGGTGCGGTTCCAGCAATGACCTGGCCTCCTCTGCGCGAGGAGCTGCTCGGCCTCGAGCCGTACGGCGCCCCGCAGCTGGACGTGCCTGTCCAGCTCAACACCAACGAGAACCCCTACGGGCCCTCCGAGTCGTGTGCCGACGACATCGCGGCGTCGGTCCGGGCGGCGGCGCTCGGCCTCAACCGCTATCCCGATCGCGAGCACGTCGCGCTGCGCACCGCGCTCGCGTCGTACCTGTCGCGGGACACCCCGCACGGCATCGCGACCGAGCAGGTCTGGGCGGCCAACGGGTCCAACGAGGTGATGCTCCAGCTGCTGCAGGCTTTCGGTGGTCCGGGACGTAGCGCGCTGAGCTTCGCCCCGACGTACTCGATGTATCCCGAGTACGCCCGCGACACCTCCACCCGCTGGGTGCAGGGCCGCCGGGCGGAGGACTTCTCGCTCGACGTCGCCCACGCCGTCGACCTCGTGCGCGCCGAGCGACCCAGCGTGGTGCTGCTGCCGAGCCCCAACAACCCCACCGGCACCGCCCTGCCGCCCGACGCCGTCGGCGCGCTGTGCGAGGCCGTGGGGGAGCAGGGCCTGCTGGTCGTCGACGAGGCGTACGGCGAGTTCCGCCGCGCGGGCGTCCCGAGCGCGCTGGAGCTGCTGCCCACCCACCGCAACCTGGTGGTCACCCGCACGATGAGCAAGGCGTTCGCTGCCGCCGGGCTGCGGCTGGGCTACCTGGCGGCCGACCCTGCGATCCTGGACGCGATCAGGGTCGTGCGGCTGCCCTACCACCTCTCGGCGGTGACCCAGGCGACCGCGCTGGCGGCGCTGCGGCACGCTCCGGAGCTGCTCGGCAAGGTCGACGAGCTGCGCGTCGAGCGGGACCGCACCGTCGACTGGCTGCGGGCGGCGGGGCTGACGGTCGCCGACAGCGATGCCAACTTCGTGTTGTTCGGGACCTTCGCAGACCGCCATGCTGTCTGGCAGGGGCTGCTGGACCGGGGCGTCCTGATCCGCGAGGTCGGCCCCGACGGCTGGCTCCGGGTGTCGATCGGCACCGCTGATGAGATGGACGCGTTCCGCCAGGCACTGACCCACGTGATGGAAGAGGAATCATGAGTCGCACCGCACGCATCGAGCGCCAGACCAGCGAGTCGAAGGTGCTCGTCGAGGTCGACCTCGACGGCTCGGGGCGCCACGACATCTCGACCGGCGTGGGCTTCTACGACCACATGCTGACCGCGTTCGCCCGCCACGCCCTGGTCGACCTGACCGTGCAGACCGACGGCGACACCCACATCGACGCCCACCACACGGTCGAGGACACCGCGATCGCGCTCGGCCAGGCGCTGCGGCAGGCGCTCGGCGACAAGCAGGGCATCCGCCGCTTCGGCGACGCCACCGTCCCGCTCGACGAGGCGCTCGTGCAGGCGGTCGTCGACGTCTCGGGCCGGCCCTACTGCGTGCACACCGGTGAGCCGGAGGGCCAGCAGTACGTCCAGCTCGGCGGCACGACGCCCGCCTACCTCGGCTCGCTGACGCAGCACGTGTTCGAGTCGATCGCGTTCCACGGCCACTTCGCCCTGCACGTGCGGGTGCTGGCCGGCCGCGAGCCGCACCACATCGTGGAGACCCAGTTCAAGGCGTTCGCCCGGGCGTTCCGCGACGCCGTCGCGCTCGACCCGCGCGAGACGGGCATCCCCTCCACGAAGGGCGCTCTGTGAGCACCCCACGACGTTCTCCGGTTCCCCCGCTTCGCTCCTCCACCGGACAACGCCGCGGGAACCCCGCATGAGCCGTCCGACCGTCGTCGTCCTCGACTACGGCTCGGGGAACCTCCGCTCCGCCGTGCGCGCCGTCGAGCGCGCGGGCGCCGAGGTCACGCTCACGGCCGACCGGGCCCTCGCCCAGGACGCCGACGGCCTGCTGGTGCCCGGCGTCGGCGCGTTCGCGGCCTGCATGGCCGGTCTGCGCGCCGTCCGCGGCCACGAGGTGATCGGACGCCGGCTCGCCGGCGGGCGTCCGGTGCTCGGCATCTGTGTGGGCATGCAGATCCTGTTCGAGCGCGGCGTGGAGCACGGCGTCGAGACCGAAGGCTGCGACGAGTGGCCCGGCGTGGTCGAGCGGCTGCAGGCGCCGGTCGTGCCCCACATGGGCTGGAACACCGTCGAGGTCCCCACCGGCACCACGCTGTTCCGCGGCATCGAGGACCAGCGGTTCTACTTCGTGCACTCCTACGGCGTACGCGACTGGACGTTGGAGACCCACGGCCGCACCCGGCCGCCACTGGTCACGTGGGCCGAGACCGGGCCGGCCGAGCACGGTGGTGACCGGTTCGTCGCGGCGGTCGAGAACGGCCCGTTGAGTGCCACGCAGTTCCACCCGGAGAAGTCCGGCGACGCCGGTGCCGCGCTGCTGCGCAACTGGGTCGAGTCGCTGCGGTGAGGGCGCCGTGAGCAAGGAGCGAGCGCGGCGTCGCGCGGAGCGCGAGCGGCAGGCGGCCGTGCTGGCCGCTGCCCGAGCCGCGGAGGCAGAGCGCCAGGAGCGGCGCGACGCGCGGCGGCGCGCGCTCACCTCGCGGCTCCCGAAGTTGCCGAAGCGCCCGACCGGCGCGCTCGCCCAGCGCCGCCGGCGCCAGAACGGCGCGCTGCTGGCCGGACTGCTCGCGTTCAACCTGCTGGCCTGGGTGTTCTTCGGCGAGTGGGAGATCCGGCTCGCCGCGTTCGTGGTCAGCGTGCTGGCCGCCCCCGTCTTCCACACGATGCTGTTCCGACGCACCTGAAGGGCACCATGACCGACTATCTCGAGCTCCTCCCCGCCGTCGACATCACCGAGGGCCGGGCCGTGCAGCTGGCGCAGGGCGTCGCCGGCTCCGAACGCGTGTACGGCGACCCGATCGCCGCCGCGATGCGCTGGCAGGACGCCGGCGCGGAGTGGATCCATCTGGTGGACCTCGACGCGGCGTTCGGGCGGGGCTCCAACCGCGAGCTGCAGGCCGAGATCGTGGGCGCGCTGGACATCCAGGTCGAGATGAGCGGCGGCATCCGCGACGACGAGTCGCTGGCCGCCGCGCTCGCCACGGGTTGCCGGCGGGTCAACATCGGCACGGCGGCGCTCGAGCAGCCGGAGTGGTGCCGCCGGGTCATCGCCGAGCACGGCGACCGGGTGGCGATCGGGCTCGACGTCCGCGGTCGCACCCTGGCCGCGCGCGGCTGGACCCAGGAGGGCGGCGACCTCTACGAGACGCTGGCACGCCTGGACGCCGAGGGCTGCGCGCGGTACGTCGTCACCGACGTCAACAAGGACGGCATGCTGCAGGGGCCCAACCTGCAGCTGCTGCGCGACGTGTGCGCGGCCACCTCGGCGCCGGTCGTCGCGTCCGGGGGCGTGACGACGCTCGACGACATCCGCGCACTGATGGACCTCGTGCCGCTCGGCGTGGAGGGCGCGATCGCGGGCACCGCGCTCTACGAGGGTCGCTTCACGCTCGAGGACGCGCTCGCGCTGACCCAGGGGCCCGAGGTGAGCGGGGCGTGACGCTCGCGGTCCGGGTCATCCCGTGCCTCGACGTCGACGCCGGCCGGGTCGTCAAGGGCATCAACTTCAAGGAGCTCCGCGACGCCGGGGACCCGGTCGAGCTGGCCCGCACCTATGACGCCGAGGGCGCCGACGAGCTGACGTTCCTCGACATCTCGGCCTCCCACGAGGGGCGCGCGACCACGATGGAGATCGTCTCGCGCACGGCCGAGGAGGTGTTCATCCCGCTGACCGTCGGCGGGGGAGTCTCCTCGGTGGCCGACGTCGACCGGCTGCTGCGCGCGGGAGCCGACAAGATCGCGGTCAACACCGCCGCGATCAACCGCCCCGAGCTGGTGGCCGAGATCGCCGACCGGTTCGGCAACCAGGTGCTCGTGCTGTCCGTCGACGCCCGGCGCGTGGCGGGCACACCGTCGGGGTTCGAGGTCACCACGCACGGTGGGCGAAAGTCGGCCGGGCTCGACGCGATCGAGTGGGCCGTCCGCGCGGCCGAGCTCGGCGCCGGGGAGATCCTGCTCAACGCCATGGACGCCGACGGCACCCAGGACGGGTTCGACCTCGAGCTGATCCGCGCCGTACGCCGGGAGGTGAGCGTCCCGGTGATCGCCTCCGGCGGCGCGGGCGCGGTCGAGCACTTCCCGCCCGCCGTCGAGGCCGGAGCCGACGCCGTCCTGGCCGCGACCGTCTTCCACTTCGGCACGCTGCGGATCGCCGACGTCAAGCAGTCGCTCGCCGGCGCGGGCTACCCGGTGCGCTGATCCGGGTCGGGCCGCTGCCTGCCGCCGCTCGCACGCACCTGACGCAGATGTCGCCGCCCGGCCGGCGCGGCGGCAGATGCGTCTGGTGCGTCGCCCACCCACGGGCAACGCGAGATTGCCCATATGGGCAGGGTCGGCGATTCGTCTGCTCCGTCCTCGTCGGCCCACCTAGGATCCAGGGGTTGTCGGGGGATGAGAAGCAGGGGGAATCGGGTGCTCGCGCGTGCAGTCCTCGTCAGCAGGGCCGTGGTACTGGCCTTGGTCCTGGCCGTGGTCGTCGGTCAGCTCTCGGCGGCCCCCGCGGCCGCGGAGCCGTCGTCGTTCACGCCACGCCCGGGCCCGACCTGGAACAACCCTCGGGGCGACTACACCGCGCGCAACGTCAACATGGCGAAGGTGCGCAACACGATCGACAGCGTGCCGCGCAACGGAGTCATCCAGATCGCGGTCTACTCCTACAACCGGCGCGACATCGGCGATGCGCTGATCCGCGCCTGCAAGAGGCGCGTGTCGGTGCAGCTGGTGCTGAACGACAACTCGATCGGTCGGGAGGCCGGGCGCATGATGCGCTACCTCGGCACCGACATCCATCCGAAGTTCAAGGACAAGTGTCACCCCCGGAAGTTCGGTCCGAAACGCAAGCCGTACCCGGTGCCGAGCTTCTTCAAGGTGTGCAAGGGCGCCTGCCGCCTGGGCAGTGAGCGGTCCAACCAGCACTCCAAGTTCTACCTGTTCTCCGCCAGCGGCAACGGCAAGCCGGTCGTGATGTTCGGGTCGAACAACCTGATGAGCTACGCCGCGAACGTGCACTGGAACGACCTCTACACGGTGCTCGGCAACCAGCAGATGTTCGACGACTTCAGCAGGATCTTCGGGCAGATGGCCCAGGACCAGTGGCGCCCCAACCCCTACCAGGTGGTGCAGGACGGCCCGTACACCGTCGAGTTCGGGTCGGACCCGCGCGCCACGGGGACCAAGGACCATGTCTACGAGCGGCTCGACAAGGTCGGCTGCCGCGCCCCGGCCGGGTACGGCGACGGCGGGCACACGGTGATCCGCATCATGATGTACGGCTGGGTCGGCGACCGCGGCATCCAGCTCGCGAAGAAGGTCGCGGCGCTGTCGCGGTCCGGGTGCCGGGTCCGGGTGCTGGTCAGCGGTGCCGGGCGCCGGGTCCACGGGATCCTGCGCGGCGCCGGGGTGGCCCTCCGCAGCTCCGCGCTCGACCTCGACGACGACCCCCTGACGGGCTTCGACGAGACCGGATGGGAGGTCTTCTCACACGAGAAGTGGATGTCGCTCTCCGGCCAGTGGGCCGGCAAGCCGTTCAAGGGCGTGTGGACCGGGTCGGAGAACTGGTCCAACGTGTCGCGGTTCAACGACGAGGTGACGGTGAAGGTCCCGTTCGCGTCGGCTCTGGCGGCGTACGCGAGCCACTTCGAGTACATCTGGAACAACCACAGCGCCTGAGCTGGCTGCTGCCTGAGCCGATTACGCTGCGCCCGTGGGAGATCTCGGACCCGTCCCCTGGCCGCCGGCCCCGATCAGGACACCGCACCTGGTGCTGCGCGCGTCCGAGCCTGCGGACCGAGCGCTGGTCATCGACCTCTACTCCTCGCCCGACGTGCACGCCTTCCTCGGCGGTCCGCGCCCGCGCGACGAGCTCGAGCGGGAGGTGCCACCGGTGCCGGGACAGCGAGCCGGCTACTTCGTCGTCGACCTCGACGCAGCGGCGATCGGGACCGTCAGCATGACCCGGCGCGACCCCGAGCGTCGTGGACACCTCCCGGGAAGCGTGGCCGAGGTCGAGCTCAGCTATCTCTTCCTGCCGGAGACCTGGGGACGCGGCTATGCCACCGAGGCCTGCTCCGCGGCGCTCGGCTGGCTTGCCGACGTGCTGCCGGGCGAGCCGGTCGTGCTCTGCACCCAGACCGCCAACGAGTCGTCGATGCGGTTGGCGGAGCGGCTCGGGTTCAGCGAGGTCGACCGCTTCGAGGAGTTCGGCGCCGAGCAGTGGTTCGGGGTGCGACACCCGGACCCCGTCGGACGTCTGCGACCCTGACCGGGTGACGTCGATGTCCCGGCCCGCCCGATGGCTCGCTCCGCTGGCCGCCGACCTGCTCTGCGTGCTCGCGCTGGCGATCGGGGGCAAGGACACCCACGACGCCGACCAGTCCGACTGGGTCGTGCTCGTCATCGCGTGGCCGTTCGCGCTCGCGGCAGCGGCCGCCCACGCGGCGCTCCGTTCCCGCGGGCGGTCCACGACGCGGGTCTGGCCCGAGGGGGCGGTCGTCGCGGTCGTCACCTACGCCCTCGGGATGGTGCTCCGGGCCCTCGCCGGCCGGGGCCTGGCGCCCGGGTTCCTGGTGGTCGCGGGCCTGTTCCTCGCGGCCACGATGCTGGGCTGGCGGCTCGTGGCGCTGCTCGTGCGGCGGCGGTCTACGTCAGCGGCTCGAACGACGAGGTGAAGTGCCGCAGGCTCCTCGGCTCCTCGACGATGCGGTAGCCGGGCAGCTCCTCGGCGTGCGCGGCGACCTCCTCGCACACCTCGATCACGTAGTCGATGTGGCTCTGGGTGTAGGTCCGGCGCGGGATCGCCAGTCGCACCAGGTCCATCGACGCCGGGGCCTCGGTGCCGTCGGGCTGCCGGCCGAACATCACCGTGCCGATCTCGCAGGAGCGGATGCCTCCGGTCTCGTACAGCGCGACCGCGACGGACTGGCCGGGGTACTGCAGCGGGTCGAGATGCGCGGCCAGCGCGCGGGCGTCGATGTAGACGGCGTGCCCGCCGAACGGGCTGAGCACGGGGATCCCGCGCTCCTGCAGCGCCTTGCCGAGGTACGCCGTCGACTGGATCCGGTAGCGGAGGTAGTCGTGCTCCACCACCTCCTTCAGGCCCTGGGCCAGCGCCTCGAGGTCGCGGCCGGCGAGCCCGCCGTACGTCGGGAACCCCTCGGTGAGGATGAGCGTGTTGCGGCAGGCGGCGGCGAGCTCGTCGTCGTTCATCGCCAGCCAGCCGCCGATGTTGCCCATCGGGTCCTTCTTCGCGCTCATCGTCATGCCGTCGGCCAGCCCGGCCACGTCGCGGACGATGTCGGCGACCTCCCGCGCGCCCTGACCCTCCTCGCGCTCGCGGATGAACCACGCGTTCTCGGCGAACCGGCAGGCGTCGAGGAACAGCGGCTTGCCGTAGCGGTCGCAGATCTCCCGGACGCCGCGCAGGTTGGCCAGCGACACCGGCTGCCCGCCGCCGCTGTTGTTGGTGATCGTGACGAAGACGCACGGCACGTCGTCGGCGCGGGCCGCGAGCAGCGCCTCGAGCGCCCCGAGGTCCATGTTGCCCTTGAACGGGTGCTGGGACGACAGGTCGCGGCCCTCCGGGATCGGGATGTCCAGCGCCAGCGCGCCGGTCGCCTCGACGTTGGCGCGGGTGGTGTCGAAGTGCGTGTTGTTGGGGACGACCTTGCCGGGGCCGCCGATCACCGAGAACAGGATCTTCTCCGCCGCCCGGCCCTGGTGGACGGGGATCACGTGCTCGAACGGGAACAGCTCGCGGACGGCGTCGGCGAAGACGTAGTACGACGGGGAGCCGGCGTAGGACTCGTCGCCGTGCTGGATCGCGGCCCACTGGTCGCGGCTCATCGCGCCGGTGCCCGAGTCGGTGAGCAGGTCGACCAGCACGTGCTCGGCGCGCACCTGGAAGAGGTTGTACGCCGCCTCCCGCAGGTAGCCGCGGCGCTCGGCGCGGGTGCTCATCCGCAGGGGCTCCACGGAGTGGATCCGGAACGGCTCGAAGATCGTGCGGAAGGTGGGCTCGTCCATGCCCGCCATCGTGGCGCAGACACGCCCCGCGCGGGCCCAGATGCGCGAGGTCGCGGGCCTAGGCTGGCTCCGTGGCCTCCCGCACCCGCGCGGCGACGTACGCGCGCCGCCGCCAGCGCCGGATGGCCGCCGTCGCCCACGACCTGACCGACGCGCAGTGGTTCGCGCTCCTGGAGGCGTGGGGCGGCTGCGCCTACTGCGGCAACGAGGCGGCCGCGCTGCAGAAGGACTGCATGCTGCCGATCTCGCGCGGGGGCCGCTACACGCTGACCAACGTCGTGCCGGCCTGTGCCTCGTGCAACGCCAGCAAGTGCAACACCGAGGTGACCACCTGGCTGCGCCGCAAGAGGCGCGACGACGGCGCGTTCCTGCTGCGGCAGGTGCAGATCGCACACGCGGTCGCCGCCGACCTGTCGACGAGCTGACCAGCCGGCACGTCGTCCTCCGCGGTGACGAGATCACGTGGTCCCGGTATCACCACCCGACTCAGCACCTCCTCACCGTCAGCGGCCGTCTCAGGGGTCGCACGACCAGGAGGGAACCATGAGTCTCACCGAAACCAGCGAGGTCTTCGTCGCCGTCGAGGAGTCGGCGCTCAACGACCTCATCACCGCGGTCTGCACGACCAGGCCACACCTGCTCCACTACGGCTCGCCGGCGTTCGTCCCCGCGTCGAGCATCTCCGCCACCCAGATGGCGCCGATCCCGTTCCCCGGCTCTCCGGGCCTGCAGTGGTCGGTCGAGCTGCGCACCCCGCGGCTCGACCTGTTCAAGCAGGACGACGCGCTCCCGCCCGAGCTGAGCCTCGGCGCGGGCCAGTTCAGCCTGTCGACGACCGTCCGGCTGTGCGTGGACTGTGCGTCGCGCGGCAAGGAGGATCGCCAGGACACCCACGACCCGGGGCACGACCACCCCGGCGAGGGGCCGAAGGACGATCCGAAGGATCCGAACCACGAGCACCGTGACGACCCGTGGCGCGACGACCGCGACGACTGGGGCAAGGCGCAGAACCCGATGTGCTGCCGGCTCGACGTCTACGCCGTCGGGCACCTGGTCAGCACCTGGGCGGACGGCCAGCGCGCGATCGGCTTCGCCGTGGACGCCGTGGAGATCGTCGACATCGAGCCGAACGCGCTGGAGTCGGTGATCGAGTGCCTGCTCACGATGGTGCTGCGCTCGGTGCTCGCCACGCTCTCGCTCCCCGTGACCGCGCTCGAGCTGGGCGCCTTCACCCTGACCCCCACCGTGGGTCCCCTGATCGACGTCAACCGGGTCCTGGCCCGCGGCGACTTCTAGGAGGCAGACATGTCCGAGATCATCGCCGCCATCGACGAGATGGCCGCCCAGCAGCTGTTCGACACCGAGGTCGCCGCGCTCGGGACCCAGTCCACGAGCGGCTCCTCCTCCCTGGGACCCTTCGGCGTCTCGTACGCCGTGAGCGGGACCCTCTCCAACGGGACCGTCGACCTCATCGCGCCGGCCACCGTCGAGATCGCCGACCTCAGGCTCGACTGGCACGTCGACCTGAGCTTCCAGCTGGACATCGGGGACTTCATCCCCGACATCCACATCCCGCAGGTGTGCGTCCACATCCCGTGCGTCGGCACCGTCTGCACGCCCAAGATCGACATCGTCTGGCCGACGGTGACGGTCCCCGTCTCCTTCGGCGACTACCTCTTGACGACCGTCGACCTCGGCGTCGCCCTCAGCCTGGCCGGCGGCGTCTGGAAGGTGGAGGGCATCGTGCAGGGCGTCCCGAGCCTGCAGTTCGGCGCCTCGACGGCCGCGCTCCTGGCCGCGATCGGCCTGGCGGTCTCGGCCGCCGTCGCCTGGGTGCCGCTCATCGGACCCTTCCTGGCGGTCTTGGCGGGCGCGGTCGTCGCGGCCATCGGCATCGCCGGGCTGACCGGCCTGCTCGGGCCGATCATCACGCCGTTCGTCTCAGGCACGCGGTTCCCGATCACCGAGGTCCCCGCGCTGTTCGAGGTGCTGCCCGCGTCCGGCCCGTTCGACCCGGCGGTCTTCGTGACGGTCGACAGCCTGGGCGCCGAGATCCAGCACAACCCACCCGAGGACGAGCTCGTCGTCCTCGCCGACATCACGGCCTGAGGAGGCTGCCATGACCGAGAACCTGGACAGCCGCGCGCTGCGCCACACCGACTGCTACGGCCAGCGCTTCATGAAGCCCGGCACCTACCCCTACGCGCTGATCCCGGCCGGCGGCGCCGGCGCGACCGCCGAGTTCCCGTTCGTCGTGGAGGTGGTCGAGAAGACCTCCAAGCGTGAGCGGGAGATGCACCAGACGGCCGTCACCGTCCGGTTCGTCAAGGAGCGCCACGGCGACTGCTGCGACGAGCGCACCGCCGACCCGGGCCGCTTCGTCCCGGACCAGGAGCGCGTGACGGTCGAGGCCGGGGACATGGTGCTGTGGAACTCACCCGACGCGGCCACCCGCCCGTTCGCCGTCGAGGGTCAGAAGGCGTTCCTGGGCAGCACCGCCCTGACGAACGAGTGCGGCTACACCCACGTCTTCACGACACCGGGGGAGCACGAGTACGCCGACGCGAACGGCTCCGGCCTGCGCGGCGTCGTGCGCGTGGCCGATCCGCAGGTGCGC
>NZ_JANINT010000026.1 GCF_024509035.1 Nocardioides sp.
TCGTGCACCGGGTCGTGGTGCTCGAAGGAAGCTGCGAGGTGGGTCTTGCGGTGCGCCTCGCCTCGGGTCATCCGGGTCTGGTGTGCCCACCAGTTCGCCAGCGACGTCGCGCCGGACTGGTTGGCCACGCCCACGGCGTCGGCATGGGAGGCGAGCCGGGCCTCGAGCTCAGCAGCTCGGGCGATCACCCGGGTCAGCTGGACCAACGTGGACGCAGTCTCGTGGACATCCATGGACCACATAGACGCGTCAGCAACCTGATCGAGAACCGAATCGATCTGAGTGACGGCGCGCGTGACCCGATGTGATGGGTGAGCTTGTGCGGTCATCGCCACTCCCGAGATGAAGTCGTGGCGGCAGTCTATCGCACGTGTGCTCGGAAAGTCAACACGCGGGTTGATGTTTCCGTGAGGCGGCGGCCCGAGAGCCGGGAGGAGGTCCGGGCCACGGCGAAACCGTCCCGCTTTGCTGCCGAACGACCGCAACCCGAAGCAGCCCGCAGCCCGACGTACATCCACCGCCGTGCGCGGGCTGCGGGGGCTCGACGAGCTCGACCACCGACGACGGGACGACCAATGGTCAGTCGGGGTAGCCGGCCATCCGGCCGCGTTCCCAGTGGGCGCAGGGGCGGGTGTTGGTGCGGCGGACGCCGGCGCAGGGCGGCATCCGGTCAGGACGCTCGAGGTCGTCGGTGTGGACGTCGCGGACCATGACCTCGCGGACCGGCTGGTAGGCCTTCTGCAGGACCATGCAGTCGCAACGGACCGCCATCGCGAGGAAGCGCTGCTCGAGCGCGGTCGCGGTGGGGGAGCGCAGGTCGCGGAAGCGCGTGGCCCACAGCAGGGTGGAGTCGCATCCGAACTCCGCGACCATCCGGTCGACGAAGCAGGCCAGGCACTCGCGCTCCTGCGGCTCGCGCTCCACGACCGCCGCCAGGTAGTGCTCGACCGCGTCGGCCACCGACATCTCGCCCATGAGCCCTGTCTATCGGCGGGCGCCGACATCCGGGAGGAACGGGCCCTAGGACCCTGGGGCACCGCGCGCGGCAGCGTGACCATGGGCGCGTGGAGCACGCGCGCGTCCGCGTCTACTGGCTGCCGCTCGGGGCGGGCGGGCGGATCGTGGCGCGCAACGGTCGCGCCTTCGAGGCCCGGGCCGCGCGGCGCGAGCACCGCGCCGCCTGCGAGCTCTTCCACGCCGCGCTCGAGGTCGAGGTGGGCGCGGCGTCGTACGTGATCGAGATGGCGCCGGCGTGGAGCCGCGTGGCGGAGGACCGCGGCGTCGTCGCGACGGGTCCGGTCGGGCTGCGGTGGCTCGGCGTCTCGCGGCTGTTCCGCTACGAGGTACGCCGGTGGCGTGACGGCGTGATCCCCGACCGCGAAGCCGCGATCGGCGGACCGGTGCTGGTGGACACCGACGCGATGCGCGCGGTCCACCTGCTCGCGCTGGTGCCGCTGGTGCCCGGCCTCACCTGGGGCCGCGACGAGCTCGAGCTCGGGGAGATGTGGAACTCCAACTCGCTGGTCTCCTGGCTGCTCGTCGGCAGCGGGCACGACGTCGACGGGCTCGCGCCGCCACCGGGCGGCCGGGCGCCCGGGTGGGACGCAGGACTGTGCCTGGCCCGCAGCTGGGACGACCTCGCGGCCTGAGTGCTGCGGGGGATCGGGACCTCAGGCCGGGTGCAGGATCGCCGCGAGCTCCTCGACGCCGTCGACGAGCCGGGTGCCCGGTCGCGCCCAGGACGCGTTGGCGTCGACGGGGTGCACCGGCACGCCCGTCGGGAGCACGTCCGAGGCCACCAGCTCCTCCGCCAGCGTCGTCGCCCCGGCGAGGTCGTAGCCGCACGGGGCGACCACCACGACGTCGGGTGCGGCCTCGTGGATGCTCTCCCAGAGCACCCGCTCGGACTTCGCCCCCGCCTTGCCGAGCAGCGGTACGCCGCCGGCCGCCTCGACCATCTCCGGCACCCAGTGCCCGGGCGCGTACGGCGGGTCGGTCCACTCCAGCAGCATCACGCGCGGGCGGGGTCGGCCCGCGACCCGCTGCGCCACGGCGTCCAGCCGCGCCCGCTGCGCGTCGACGAGCGCCGCAGCCGACTCGAGGTGTCCGGTGACCCGGCCGAGCTCGACGATCGAGGCGAAGACCTCGTCGAGCGTGTGGGGGTCGATGGTGAGGACCTCGGCCGTGCAGCCGAGGTGGGCGAGGGCGTCGTCGACCACCGAGACGTCGACCGCGCACACCGCGCACAGGTCCTGGGTGACGACGAGGTCGGCGTCGAGGCCGGCGAGGGCGTCCGCCGCCAGGTGGTAGAGGTCCTCGCCCCGGGCCATCGCGCCGACGACGTACGCGTCGATCTCCGCCGGCGTCAGCCCGTGCGGCATCGCCGAGGTGGAGACGACGGT
Source organism: Nocardioides sp. (assembly GCF_024509035.1). Lineage (GTDB taxonomy): Bacteria > Actinomycetota > Actinomycetes > Propionibacteriales > Nocardioidaceae > Nocardioides. Next base: position 2,403 of record NZ_JANINT010000026.1, read on the forward strand.
GCGGGTGCGGGCCTCGGGTGGGAAGTCGCACTCGAACGTCACGCCGACGACGTCGTCGCCGGCGCCGATCGCGAACAGGATCTCGGTCGTGGAGGGGAGCAACGAGACGATCCGCACGCACCGACCCTAGGGGGAGGCCCGGGGTCGGTGCGTGCGGATCGGGTGGTGCCGCTGGCTCAGACGGTCTTCAGCGCCAGCTCGGTCATGTCGATCGAGAGCGGGATCGAGGGCGCCGTGGCGTCCATCGACATCGCGCTCGTGTAGACGATGAACTTGCCCTGGCGGGCGAACAGCGAGTTGAACACCATGGTGGTCGTCTGCGTCCCGGTCTTGCAGGTCGACCGCATCTGGTAGCCCCAGCGCTCGTCGCCGAGCGTGAACTTGATCTTCTTCATCGAGGTCTTGCAGTCGGGGGTGCCGCCACCGCCGCCGCTACCACCGCCGCCGGGGGTGGAGCCGGGGCAGTCCTTGGTGTACTTCGAGTAGCCGTGCAGGTAGGCGATCGCGGCCTTGGTGTTCGGGAACTCCATGGCGGTCGCGGACACGCCCGGGTGTGCGCCGGTCATCGTGAAGACGTCCGGGTCGCCGGAGCTGTAGTCCGGGGAGTACGACGCGCTCGTCTGCGAGGCGCCCTTGATCACCTTGGTCTTGCACTTCTTGGCGGGCCCGTAGACCTTGCTCGTGCTCACGCTCGCGGTGCCGCCCTCGAGGTGCGGGTAGATCTTCGCGACGGCGTCGATCGTCGGGACCTCGGCGGCCGCGTTGGCGGCCGGCGCCAGGGCGACGACGGTGAGGGCGGGGGCGGCGAGCGCGATCAGCGCCCGGGTCAGCCAGCGGCGGTGCATGGTGTCTCTCTCTCGTTGAGCGAACTGGGTGTCTCGGCCTGTGTGAGGACCTGTGGGAGGACCCTGTCGCGGCCCGCTTGAGGTCGACTGGGAGCTGACTTGGAGTCTCGATACGCTCGCCTCGCTCGCAACCCGACCACCGGAAAGGTCGCATGGACGACCCCACGCTCACCGTGCTCGTCCTGCTCGGCCTGGCGGGGCTGGCGGCAGGGTTCGTCGACGCGGTCGTCGGCGGGGGCGGGCTGATCCAGCTGCCGGCGCTCCTGCTCGGGATGCCGTCGGCAGCGCCCGTGCAGGTGCTGGCCTCCAACAAGCTCGCCTCGATCTGCGGCACCACGATGAGCAGTGCGACCTACTACCGCCGCATCCGCCCCGACCCGCGGACGTTCGGACCGCTGATGCTGTTCGCGTTCGCCGGGTCGGCCGCGGGCGCGGTGGTCGCGAGCCACATCCCCGGTGACGCCTTCCAGCCGATCGTCCTCGTCGCGCTGGTCGTGGTGGGCGGCTACGTCCTGCTGCGGCCGACGTTCGGCGAGGAGACGCTCCTGCGCTTCGCCGGCCACCGGCACACCACCGCGGCGGTGCTCACCGGCGTGGCGGTCGGGTTCTACGACGGCGCGCTCGGCCCGGGCACCGGCAGCTTCTTCGTGATCACCCTGGTGGGCCTGCTGGGCTACAGCTTCCTCGAGGCCTCCGCCAAGGCGCGCCTGGCCAACTGGGCGACGAACCTCGCGGCGCTGTGCGTGTTCGTGCCCCAGGGTGCCGTGGTCTGGCACGTCGGCCTGGTGATGGGCGCCTGCAACCTGGTCGGCGGCTACCTCGGGGCGCGGACGGCGGTCGCGCGCGGCGCCCGGTTCGTCCGGGTGTTCTTCGTGGTGGTCGTCGCGGCGTTCGTGGTCCGCATCGGCGGCGAGGTCGTGGGGCTGTGGTCGTGAGGTGGGGCTCGTGACGGGCTACCTCACGATCGCCCGCGACGCCGAGGCCGAGATCGAGGTCAAGCGGTCGCGGTTCCTCTGCGCGCTGGTGCGGGTCGAGGACGAGGCCGCCGCGCGCGCGGTGGTCGACCGGATGCGGCGCGAGCACTGGGACGCGCGGCACCACTGCTCGGCGTTCCGGATCGGGCCCGGCCCACGTCCCGAGGTGGAGCGCTCCTCCGACGACGGCGAGCCCGCCGGCACCGCCGGCGCCCCGATGCTCGAGGTGCTCCGCGGGCACGCCGGCGAGGGCGTCGGCGACGTGGTCGCGGTCGTCACCCGGTGGTTCGGCGGCACGCTGCTCGGGGCCGGCGGACTGGTGCGCGCCTACGGGGACGCCGTACGGGCCGGGCTGGAGGAGGCCGGCACCCTGCGCCGCACCCTGGTGCGCGAGCACCTCCTCGAGCTCGACCACGCCGACGCGGGCCGGATCGAGAGCGAGCTGCGCTCCCGGGGGATCGCGGTGCTGGACACGGCGTACACCGCGCGGGTGACGCTCCGGCTCGGCGTGCCGCCCGCGGAGGAAGCGCGACTGGCGGCGCTGCTCGCCGAGCTGACCGCGGGCACGGCGGAAACGCAGGTGGCCGGCGAGACCTGGGTCGATAGCCTGCTTCCATGAGCTCACCCCACGAAGCCGCTCGCTTCGCTCACGCCTCCGCGGGGACCCCGACATGAACCCACCCCACGAAGCCGCTCGCTTCGCTCACGCCTCCGCGGGGACCCCGACATGAGCATCCCGGTGGACCTCGCCGACGTGCCGAAGACCCTCGAGGACTTCGACCGCGGCTACCTCCTCACCACGACCGACGGGCGGGTCAAGGCGGTCTCGGTGCGCGCGGTGCCTGCCGACGGTGCGCTGCGGGTCGCCAACCCCGGCCGCGGATCGGTCGCCAACGTGGGCGCGAACCCGACGGCGACCCTGCTGTTCCCGCCCGCGGAGAGCGGCGGCCTCACGCTGCTGGTCGACGGCTCGGCCGTGGCCGAGGGGGACGACGTGGTGATGACGCCGAGCAGCGCGATCCTGCACAGGTCCGTGGGCGGGGCCGTCGGAGCGGTGGTCCCATGAGCACCTCGCCGTTCTGGGTCAGCGCGTTCCTCGACTTCGCCCCCGGCGACTTCGAGCCGGCCGTGGCGTTCTGGCAAGGAGTGACCGGGTACTCGCTCTCCGAGCGCCGCGGTGTCGACGGCGCGTTCGCCACGCTCGTGCCACCCGACGCCGACGACTACCTGCGGGTGCAGCGGCTCGAGGACGGCGATGGCCGCGTGCACCTCGACCTGCACGTCGAGAACCCCACGATCGCCGCCGAGGCCGCGATCGAGCTGGGTGCCCACGTGCTCATGCGGCACGAGCAGGGGTACGTCGTGCTCCGCTCGCCGGGCGGCTTCGTGTTCTGCTTCGTGCGCCACCACGCCTCGCGGCGTCCCGCGCCGGCGACCTGGCCGGGCGGCAACAGGTCGGCCGTCGACCAGGTCTGCCTCGACCTCCCGCCCGAGCACCACCGGGCCGAGGTCGTGTTCTGGCAGGCGTTGACCGGCTGGGACTTCCAGGACTCGGTGTCCCCGGAGTTCTCCCGGCTCCACCCGCCGGCCGACCAGCCGCTGCGCTGGCTGCTGCAGCGGCTCGACGACCCGGGCGGGGAGGTGCGGGCGCACCTCGACCTGGCCACCGACGATCGGGAGGCCGAGGCCGCCCGGCACGTCGCGCTCGGCGCGCGCATCGTGCGGGTCCACGAGCACTGGACGGTCATGGCCGACCCGGTCGGGACGACGTACTGCATCACCGGGCGGAAGCCGTGACCGGCGCCATGAACGACGGCCCGGAGCGCGCGGCGCTGCAGGGGTTCCTCGACCACAACCGCGACGTGCTGCGTCGCAAGTGCAGCGGCCTGAGCGCCGAGCAGCTCGCCCTCCGGCACCCGCCGTCGACGATGACGCTCGGTGGCATGCTCAAGCACCTCGCCTGGGTCGAGGCGTTCTGGAGCCGGCGGGTGTTCCTGGGCCAGCCCATGGCCGAGCCGTGGGCGTCGGGCGGCTGGAAGGACGACGACGACTGGGAGTGGCACTCGGCCGTCGACGACTCACCCGAGGACCTGTGGTCGCTGTTCGAGGCCGAGGTCGCCGCTGCGGACGAGATCTACGCGGCCGCCCACCTCGACGACCAAGCGACACGCGCGGATCCGCACAGCGGTGATCGCGCCACCGTCCGGTGGATCCTGCTGCACCTGCTCGAGGAGTACGCCCGCCACAACGGCCACGCGGACCTGATCCGCGAGTCGATCGACGGCGCCACCGGGGAATGAGCCCGGCGGCTCAGACCTGCTGGTGCAGGCAGAGGACGTTGCCGTCGGGGTCGAGGAACCAGGCAGCCTTGGTCGCGCCGTCGTCGAAGACGTGGTCGACCGTGGTGAAGCCGGGCTGGTCGTAGTCCTCGAACCGCACGCCGCGCGACTCGAGGTCGGCGATCGCAGCCGTGATGTCCCCGACCTCGAAGCTCACGGCGGTGTTGGGCGAGGGCCGCACCTCCGGCAGCGGGCGCAGGGTGAGGTGGTGGCCGCCGGCGAGGCGGAACAACAGCTCGCCTGCGGGGGTCGTGCCGTCGTGGGGCAGCCCGAGACCTGTCTCGTAGAACTCCTGGGCGCGCGCGACGTCCCCGATGGGGAGCATCACCGCGACCACGCTGTCGGTCAGTGACATGGGGCACCTCCTGGGTCGGTCCAGCGTGCTCCCGGACCGCGAGCCGGCGCAATGGCCCGGCGCGACGCTGCTGCGAGCTCGGCCCGTCCCCCTCACGTGGGGTCGGCGAACCCCGGCAGCGACTCGGTGAGGATCTGCCGGAACGGCGCCTCGCACTCCAGCTGGCACAGCACGCCGACGCCGGCGAGCCAGGTGCGGTGGATCAGCAGGTACGACGGCGGCAGGTTGACCTTCATGCCGACGGTGTACGCCGGGTCGCGAGGGTCGTTGATCCGCGCGAACTGCCCGCGCATCCACTCCCGGGAGAACCGGAACCGCTCGACCTTCGTGGGCTCGACGAACGGCGCGAGGTAGTCGAGCAGCTGCTGCGGGTCGACCTTCACCTTGTCCTTGATGAAGCCCTCGCGGCGCAGGCCCTCGGCCAGCTCGACGGGGTCGGCGATCGCCGCGACGCGCAGCAGCCGGCCCATCGCCTCGGGGAGGCCGCGCTCGGGCAGCCGGGCCACGGCGCCGAAGTCGAGCACGCCGAGCCGGCCGGGCTCGCCGTCGGGGCCGGGCAGCACCCGGTAGTTGCCGGGGTGGGGGTCGGCGTGCAGCATGCCGGTGCGCGCGGGGCCGGAGAAGAGGAACCGGACCAGCAGCTCGCCGTAGTGGTCGCGCTCCTCCTGGGTGCCCTCGGCGATCACCGACGCGAGCGACGCCGGGCTCTCGAGCCACTCGGTGACCAGCACGGTCTCGCCGACGGCCACCACGTCGGGCACCACGATGTCGGGGTCGCCGCGGAACGCCGCGGCGAAGGTCCGCTGGGCGTCGGCCTCGAGGCTGTAGTCGAGCTCGTCCTCGGCGCGCGCCTGCAGCTCGGCCACCAGTGGCTTGAGGTCGAGGCCGGGGATCAGGGGCGCGGCCGTACGGGCCACGCGCGAGAGCTGGCGCAGGTCGGCGCGGAGCGCGTCGCCGGCGCCGGGGTACTGCACCTTGACCGCGACCTCGCGGCCGTCGTGCCAGCGGCCCTTGTGCACCTGGCCGATCGACGCGGCGGCGGTCGGCCCGCCGTCGAGCCAGACGAGCTGCTCGCGCCAGTCGGGCCCGAGGTCGTGGGCGAGGATGTCGCGCACCGTCTGCGTCGGCATCGGCGGCGCCGCGTCCTGGAGCCGGGTCAGGTGCTCGCGGTAGGGGCCGGCGACCTGCTCGGGCAGCGCGGACTCCATGATCGAGAGCATCTGGCCGACCTTCATCGCGCCGCCCTTGAGCTCGCCGAGGGTGCGGAACAGCTGCTCGGCCGTGCGCTGCTGGATCTCGGTCATGACGGCCTCCGCCGGGGCGCCACCGATCCGCTTGCCCAGGCCGACCGCGCTCCGACCGGCGTACCCCAGCGGCAGGGCGGCCAGCTTGGCCGTCCGGGCCACTGCCTTGCGGGGGAGCTCGGTCACCCGGCCATTGTCCCCGACGGACACAACCGGGCCGCCGCATGGACGCGGTGCGGCGGGGTACGGTCCGCCGATGAGCTCGACGTACGACGCCGTCGTCATCGGCGCGGGCCCCAACGGACTGGTGGCCGCGAACCACCTGGTCGACCACGGGTGGTCGGTGCTCGTGCTGGAGGCGCAGCCCGACGTCGGTGGTGCCGTGGCCAGTGACCGGGAGCTGCACCCGGAGTTCGTGCACGACACGTTCAGCGCGTTCTACCCGCTCGCCGCGGCCTCGCCGTTCATCCAGGACTTCGGGCTGGACCGGCACGGTCTCGAGTGGACCCATGCCCCGGCGGTGCTCGGCCACTGCGTGCCGACCGGCCCGAGGGCCAGCCAGCAGGAGGGGGAGTGGGCCCTGCTGCACCGCGACCGCGAGGTCACGGCTGCGCTCATGGACGCCCAGCACCCCGGCGACGGCGACGCCTGGCTGGCGCTGTGCGGCGAATGGGACCGCATCGGCGACGCCGTCATCGGGGCGCTGCTCACGCCGTTCCCGCCCGTGCGGCCGGGGATCGCCGCGCTCGCCAAGCTGCGGTCGGTGGGCGGGCTGCGGTTCGTCCGCGAGCTCCTGACGCCGGTCGCCGACCTCGGACGCCACCGCTTCGGCGGCGTCGCGCCACGGATCCTGCTCGCCGGCAACGCCGGGCACGCCGACATCCCGCTCAACGCCCCCGGGTCGGGGCTGATGGGCATCGTGATGTCCATGCTCGGCCAGACCGTCGGATTCCCGGTCCCGGTCGGCGGGGCCGGCGTGCTCGCCCACGCCCTGGCCGACCGGCTGCGGGCCGCGGGCGCAGACATCCGCTGCGACGCCGAGGTCACGGCCATCGAGGTCGAGGGCAGGCGCGCGGTCGCCGTACGCACCGCCGACGGCGAGCGGTACGCCGCGCGCCACGCGGTGATCGCCGACGTGGCCGCGCCGCACCTCTACGGCCGCCTGGTGCCCGCCGCCGCGCTGCCCTCGCGGGTCGTCACCGCGATGCGCTCCTTCGAGATGGACCCGGGCACGGTCAAGGTCGACTGGGCGCTCGACGGGCCGGTGCCGTGGCGGGTGCCGCCGCCCCACGACCCCGGCACCTTCCACGTGGCCGACTCCGTCGAGCAGATCGCCGAGGCGATGCACCAGGTCACCTCGCAGACGATCCCCGCGGAGCCCTTCATGCTCGCGGGCCAGATGACGACCAGCGACCCGACGAGGTCGCCGGCCGGCACCGAGTCGATGTGGGCCTACACCCACGTGCCTCACGACACCGTCCGCGACGCCGGCGACGGCACCGTCCGCGGCGTGTGGGACGAGGGTGACCGCGAACGGTTCGCCGACCGCATGCAGGCACGCATCGAGGCGCTCGCGCCGGGATTCGGGTCACGCGTGATCGCCCGCCGCGTCCTCGGCCCACGCGAGCTCGAGGCCCGCGACGCGAACCTGATCGGCGGCGGTCTCAACGGAGGCACGGCGCAGCTCCACCAACAGCTGGTGTTCCGGCCGATGCCCGGCCTCGGGCGCGCGGAGACGCCCGTGCGGGGGCTCTACCTGGGCTCGGCCGCGGCGCACCCGGGCGGCGGTGTGCACGGCGCGCCCGGCATGAACGCCGCACGTGCCGCCATCGCCCACCGCCGGGTGCGCGTGCTGCGTTGAGCGACTCCTGGGCCTCGGTGGTGCTCCCGGTCAGGGAACGGCCGGCGGCTCCTCGACGGGAGGCTCGGTCGGGACCGCGGCCAGGCAGGTGGCCAGGCGCGCCTCGGCCTTGTCGAGCCGCTGCTGCTGCGCCTTCTTGGTCTTGGCGGCCTTGGCCTCGGCTGCCTGTGCCTTGCGAAGCAGGTTCTTGGCCTGGGCCTTCTCCCGCGGCGTCGTGGCGGCGGCGACCGCGGCCTCGGCGTCGGTGACCGCGACGTGCGAGCGCTCGAAGACGGCCGTGACCCGCGCGAGCGCGTCCTCCGCCTTCGCGACCTGGGTGGTCTGCCTGGCGCAGGGCGCTGCCGGGTCCGTGGCGTCGCCGGCCTGCGCGATGCCGGCCACGCCGGTGGTGAGCACGATCGTCGCGGCGGCGGCGGCGAGCGTGCGCGTGAGCCGGCCAGTCGTGTGGCCCATGTGGGTCCTCCTCGTAGATGTCCCCCGATAGATGTCCCCCGACACGGGGGTCATCGGTCGGGGGACCTGCCTGCTTGAGGAGCCCGGACTGCCGAAGGGGCAGGGTCGGACCCGCCCGGGTCAGACGCGCGGGTCAGGCGCCCGGGTCAGACGCTCGGGTCAGACGCCCGGGTCAGACGCTCGGGTCAGACGCTCGGCGGGGTCGGCGGGGTGTAGTGCGTGGGCGGCACCGACGGGCCGTAGGTCACGTACTCCTCCGACGGCATCAGGATCCACAGGATCGGGTAGATCAGCAGCTGGCTGCCGGGCAGCACCATCAGCACCAGCACGAACAGGATCCGGGCCGCCCACGGGTCGAGGCCGAAGCGACGACCCAGACCGGCGCACACGCCGCCGAGGACCCGGTGGTCCCGCGGCCGTACGAGCCCGTTGCCGGCGAAGGTCTGGTGGATGTCGTTCATGGTGGTGCACTTCCTCTGGTGACGGGGCTGGTGTCCCGGGTGTCTCCCCGGTACCTCCACTGTGCGCCTCCTCGCGGACGCCGCACATCGGGAGCAGCCCTGCCCCGACCCTGAGTTCGGACCGAGGAGCACTCGGGGGCCGGGACCCAGGGCCCGGGCGGGTCGAGCCCTTCTCCTCTGGCCGTGCGCGGCGCGGGCGCGCGAGGGTCGGAGGATGGAAGGGGTGGTTCCGCCCCGCCCAGCGGTCGACGCGCGAGCGGGCAGCGAGGGGACTCGGATCGACCTCGACGACGTCAGTCGCCACTTCGAGGTCGGTGACACGGTCGTCAAGGCCCTCGACGACGTCAATCTGCACGTCGACGAGTCGGCGTTCGTCGTCGTGCTCGGCGCGTCGGGGTCCGGCAAGACCACGCTGCTGAACCTCATCGGGGCGCTCGACGCTCCCACGTCGGGGACCGTGCGGCTGGCCGGCGTCGAGCTGACCACCGCGTCCCGCGCCGAGCGGACCAGGGCCCGACGCAGCACGGTCAGCTTCATCTTCCAGAGCTTCAACCTGTTCCCGGGCCTCACAGCGCTGGAGAACGTCCAGTTCGGCGCGGACGTCGCCGGGCGGGAAGCCCCCGACGCCGTCGCTCGCGAGGTCCTCCACCAGGTGGGCCTGGGGGACCGGGCCGACCACTTCGCCCACCAGCTGTCCGGTGGCGAGCAGCAGCGGGTGGCCATCGCCCGCGCGCTCGCGACCGGCAACCCCATCCTGCTCGCCGACGAGCCCACCGGTGAGCTCGACTTCCGCACCGGCGTGCAGATCCTGGAGCTGCTGCGTGCCCAGGCCGAGGTGGGCAAGACCGTCATCGTCGTGACGCACAACAGGGAGATCTCCCGGGTCGCGGACCGGGTCATCGAGCTGTCGAGCGGCCGGATCGTCGCCGATGGGCCTCCGGTCGGCGGTCCGGCCGCCATCGACGACCTGCACTGGTAGGCCGCGGTGGCACAGACCGGGCTCTGGATCCGCTGGTCGTGGCGCGACCTGCGCCGGCGCTGGCCGGTCGTGACCGCGATCGCGCTGGTCATCGCGCTCGGGACCGGCACGTACGCCGGCCTGATGAGCACGTCGGCGTGGCGCACCCAGTCCAACGACGAGAGCTTCGCGCTGCTGCACACCCACGACCTGCGGGTCGCCCTCCCGAGCGGCAGCACCACCGACGAGGGCCGGCTCCTCGCGGCCGTCGCGGCGATCGACCACGCGCGCGACGTCGACGCCGCCCGGGAGCGGCTGGTGCTGCCCACCCAGGTCGCCGGTCCCGACGACCTCCTCGTCACCGGCGAGCTGATCGGGACCGACACCCGGCCCGGCGCGCCCGTGGACGCCGTCCACGTCACGAGCGGTCGAGGGCCGACCTCCGACGAGGACGGCGCCGCCGTGGTGGTGGCCGACGAGGCGTTCGCGGACAAGAACGACCTGCCGGTCGGCAGCCGGCTGACGGTCTCGGGCGGACAGGCCCTCGAGGTCATCGGTCGGGGCCAGTCGCCCGAGTACTTCTTCGTCACCGGCGGCGAGGGAGGCGTGCCGTTCCTCACCCAGAAGGGGTACGGCGTCCTCTTCGCCTCCCTGCACACCGTCCAGCGGGCAGCCGGCGCTCCGGGACAGGTCAACGACCTGGTGCTCACCCTGCGCCCGGGAGCCGACCGCGACGTGGTCGCGGCCGAGCTCACCGACGCCCTCGAGAACGCGGCGCAGCCGCTCGCCGCGGACATCACCACCCGCGAGGAGATCGACGCCTACCGCGTCCTGTACGACGACATCGACGGCGACGAGCAGCTGTGGCGGATCGTCGCGCTGCTCGTGCTGCTCGGCGCCGCCTTCGCGTCGTTGAACCTGACCACGCGCGTCGTGGAGGCCCAGCGCCGCGAGATCGGCATCGGCATGGCCCTCGGCGTCCCGACCCGCCAGCTGGCCCGGCGCCCGCTGCTGTTCGGCGCCCAGATCGCGCT
>NZ_JANINT010000027.1 GCF_024509035.1 Nocardioides sp.
CGCGGTCGCGGTCGCGGCCGCGGCGGCGGCGGTTGCGCCGGCTGCCCTCGCCCTCGCCGTCGCCACCCTGCTGGTCGTGCCGGTCCTGGTCCTGCTGGTCGTGCCGGCCCTGGTCCTGCTGGTCGTGCCGGCCTTGGTCCTGCTGCCGGTCCTGCTGCCGGTCCTGCTTCGGCTGGTCCTGCTTCTGGTCCTGGCGGCCCTGGTCCTGGCGGCCCTGGTCCTGCTTCTGTTGGTCCTGCTTCTGTTGGTCCTGCTTCGGCTGCTTCTGCCTCGGCTGGTCCTGCTTGGGCTGGTCCTGCTTGGGCTGGTCCTGCTTCGCCTGGTCCGACGCCGACTGCTCCTGCTGGCCGCGGCCCTGCTCACGGTTGCGCTCGCGCTGGCGGCCCTGCGAGCGGCCCTGCCCCCGGTGCTCCGACCGGTCCTGCTCGCCCGCCGGCTCCCCGGCGCGGTCCGAGCGCTCACGGTCCTGCCGACCGCGGTCCTGCTCGCCGCGGTCCTGCGGGGGGGTCTCCTGCCGGGCCCGCTCCTGCTGGTCCCGGTCCCGCTGCGGGCGCTCGGACGACGGCGTCCGGTCACCCCCGCTCTGGCGGGCCTTGATCGCCTCGACGAGCTGAGCCTTCTTCATCGAGCCCGCGCCCGGGATGCCGAGGCCGGAGGCCATCGACTTCAGGTCGGCCAGCAGCATCGAGCTGAGCCCGCCACCACGCTTCTTCGACGGCGCGGCTGCCTCGCCGGCGGCGCCCGCGGAGGCTGCGCTCTCGGGGGCGCTGCTGGGGTCGATGGTCTCGGTCACGTGAGGTCCTTCGCACGTATCAGTGCCGAGCGGCCGACGGCCGGCGGCGTCCTGGTCATGGTCTCCTGCGTCCGCCGAGCCTGTCGTGTGAGGACACCCCGGTGCACGCAGGAGGCGTGGCCGGCAGGTGGGCGAGGAGGGGGTGTGCACGATGCCGATGCGCCATCGATGGGCATCCGCTGGTGCTACGCCGAAGAGCTCCGGCGCGCGGTCAACATACCACCGCCGCAACGGGGTGTGACATCGGGCACCATCGGCGCGCCGAGGGCCTCAACCCAGGACGCGCACGCCTTCGCGATCGACCGCGAGGTGGTGCACGGCCCAACCCGCCGGGCAGCGCGCGAGCAGGGCCCCCGCACCCGACGCGTCGGTGAACGCCAGCACGCTCGGCCCGGCCCCGGAGACGGTGGCGGGCACTCCCTCGGCGCGCAGGGTGTCGACGAGGCCGAGGGACTCGGGCATCGCGCCGCGGCGGTAGTCCTGGTGGAGGTAGTCACGGGTGGCCCGCAGCAGGTGCTCGGGCTGGCCGGCGAGCGCGGCGACCAGCAGTGCGGTGCGGCCCGCGTCCGCGGCGGCGTCGGCGTGCGGGACCTCGGCAGGCAGCAGGCCCCGGGCCATCTCGGTCGAGACCGGCGAGGGCGGCACGAACACCACGGTCTCGATGCGCGGGTCGACGGGCGAGGAGACGGCGTAGAAGTCCTCCTCGTGTCCCGAGATGGCGAACCCGCCGTAGAAGGCAGGTGCGACGTTGTCGGGGTGGCCCTCCATGCGGGCGGCGAGCCGGAACAGCGCCGTGTCGTCGACCAGCAGCGCTCCCCCGGCGACCAGGCCGCGGGCGAGCACCACTCCCCCGACGATGGCGGCCGACGACGAGCCGAGTCCCCGCGCGTGCGGGATCACGTTGTGACAGGTCAGTCGCAGTCCGGGCGGGCGGACACCCAGCAGGTCGAAGGCGGCGTGCATCGCCCGGACGACCAGGTGGGTCTCGTCGAGCGGAACCTCACCGGCACCGGCACCGGTCACCTCGACGGCGACACCCGACCCGCCGATCTCGGCCTCGAGCTCGTCACGCATCGCCAGGGCGAGCCCGAGCGAGTCGAAGCCCGGCCCGAGGTTGGCCGAGGTGGCCGGGACGGACACCCGTACGGGCCCGTCGACGAAGGTCGCCACGGACCGCGCTTACGCCAGGCCCGCGGCCCGGGCCGCGGCGCTCGGGTCGGCGTCGATCACGGTGTCGACGATGCTGCCGCCGCTCTCCGCGAACCCCTCGAGGGCGGTCGCGGTGTCCTTGAGACCGTGGCCGGTCACGGTGACCACGACGGTCGTGCCGCGGTAGTCCTCGCCAGCGGCGAGCTCCTGGAGCAGCCCGGCGATGCCGGCCGCCGACGCGGGCTCGACGAACACACCGTCACGGCTGGCGAGCTCGCGCTGCGCGGCGAGGATCTGCCCGTCGTTGACGGCCGCGAACCGACCGCCGGACTCGTCGCGCGCGGCTTCGGCGAGCTTCCACGAGGCGGGGTTGCCGATCCGGATCGCGGTGGCGCGCGTCTCGGGGTCGGGGAACGGTTCGCCGGTCACCAGCGGGGCCGCGCCCTCGGCCTGGAAGCCGCGCATCACCGGGAGCCTGCTCGCGAAGCCCCAGTCGGCGTACTGCGTGTAGCCGAGCCAGTACGCCGAGATGTTGCCGGCGTTGCCGACCGGCAGCAGGTGGTAGTCGGGCGCGTCGCCGAGGAAGTCGACGATCTCGAAAGCGGCGGTCTTCTGGCCCTCGAGCCGCACCGGGTTGACGGAGTTGACCAGCGCGACCGGGTAGTCCCACGCGAGCGCCTTGGCCAGACCGAGACAGTCGTCGAAGTTGCCGCGCACCATGATCACCTGGGCGCCGTGCAGGATCGCCTGGGCCATCTTGCCGGCCGCGATCTTGCCCTCGGGCACCAGCACGAGCGGCTTGAGGCCGGCCTTGGCGGCGTACGCCGCCATCGACGCCGAGGTGTTGCCGGTCGACGCGCAGACGACGGCCTGGGCACCCTCGTGCTTGGCCACCGAGATCGCCGCGGTCATGCCGCGGTCCTTGAAGGAGCCCGTGGGGTTGCTGCCCTCGACCTTGAGCCACACCTGCGCGCCGGTCAGCCCGGAGAGCCATTCGGAGGCGACCAGCGGCGTACCGCCCTCGCGCAGCGTCACCGCGGGCGTGCCCTCGGGGATCTGCAGCAGCTGGCGGTACTCCTCGATCACACCACGCCACTGGCGGGTGGGGACGAAGCCTTGGGGGTTCACTCGGTCGCTCCCTCGACGCGCATCACGGATGTCACCTCGCGCACGATGTCCATCTCGCGCAGGTGCTCGACGGTCGCGCTCAGCGCAGCGTCGGTCGACTCGTGGGACACCACGACGAGCTGGGCGTCGGCGCCGCGGCCCTCCTGGCGCACGGTCTGGATCGACACGCCGTTCTCGGCGAACGCGGTCGCGACCGCCGCGAGCACGCCCGCGCGGTCGTCGACGTCGATCGCCACGTGGTAGCGCGTGACGGTCTCTCCCATCGGCAGCACCGGACGGTCGGCGTACGCCGACTCCCCGACGCCGCGGGTGGCCGCCAGGCGGTTGCGCGCCACGGTCACCAGGTCGCCGAGCACGGCGGAGGCCGTGGGCGCGCCGCCGGCGCCGGGGCCGTAGAACATCAGCTGGCCGGCGGCCTCGGACTCGACGAACACCGCGTTGTAGGCCTCGCGCACCGACGCGAGCGGGTGGCTCCGGGGGATCATCGCCGGGTGGACGCGCACGGCGACGGCGCTCTGGCCCGCGTTCTCGCGCAGCTCGCAGATCGCGAGCAGCTTGACCACGCAGCCCATCTCGCGCGCCGACTCGACGTCGGCCGCGGTCACCTCGGCGATGCCCTCGCGGTGCACGTCGGAGGCGGTCACCCGCGAGTGGAAGGCCAGCGAGGCCAAGATGGCCGCCTTGGCCGCCGCGTCGAAGCCCTCGACGTCCGCGGTCGGGTCGGCCTCGGCGTACCCGAGCTCCTGGGCCTCCTCGAGCGCCTCGGCGAAGCCGGCGCCGGAGGTGTCCATCCGGTCGAGGATGAAGTTGGTGGTGCCGTTGACGATCCCGAGCACCCGGGTCACGCGGTCACCGGCGAGCGACTCGCGCAGCGGGCGCAGGATCGGGATCGCGCCGGCGACGGCGGCCTCGTAGTAGAGGTCGCGGCCGACCTTCTCGGCGGCCTCGAACAGCGTGGGCCCGTCCTCGGCCAGCAGCGCCTTGTTCGCGGTGACCACGGACCTGCCGCTCTCGAGCGCGGCGAGGATCAGCGAGCGGGCCGGCTCGATGCCGCCGATGACCTCCACGACGAGGTCGACGTCGTCGCGGGTCACCAGCGCCGTGGCGTCGGTCGTCAGCAGGCCGGGCGGCACCTCCACCTCGCGGGGCGCGTCGAGGCGGCGTACGGCGACGCCGGCCAGCTCGACCGGCGCGCCCACCCGGGCCGCGAGGTCCGCAGCCTGCTCCTCCAGCAGGCGCACCACCTGGGACCCCACCGAGCCGCAGCCCAGCACGGCCACCTTGAGCGGCTTGTCGCTCTCCATTACTGATCACCCATGTCTGTCGCCAACAGGTCGTCCTCAGTCTCGCGGCGAACGAGCACGCGCGCGACTCCGTCCCGCACCGCGACCACCGGCGGGCGCAGCGCGTGGTTGTAGTTGGAGGCCATCGACCGGCAGTAGGCGCCGGTGCCGGGCACGGCCAGGAGGTCGCCGGGACGCACGTCGGCGGGCAGGAACTCGTCCTTGACCACGATGTCCCCCGCCTCGCAGTGCTTGCCGACGACGCGCGCCAGCACCGCTCCCCCGGCCGAGGGCCGGGAGGCGAGCGTGCAGGAGTAGTCGGCGTCGTAGAGGGCGGTGCGGATGTTGTCGCTCATGCCCCCGTCGACGGAGACGTAGGTGCGCACGGCACCCCCGTCGAGGCGGACCTCCTTGACCGTGCCGACGGTGTAGACGGTGCACATCGAGGGGCCGACGATGGCGCGGCCGGGCTCGATCGACAGGTGCGGCTCGGGGATGCCGAGGGCGCGGCACTCGTGCTCGACGATCTTGGACATCTCCGTCGCGAGCTGCGCCGGGTCGGCGGGGTCGTCCTGGGTCGTGTAGGCGATGCCGAAGCCGCCGCCGAGGTCCATCTCGGGCAGCGTGACGCCGAGCTCCTCCGACACCCGGGCCTGGAGCGCGAGGACCCGGCGGGCGGCGACCTCGAAGCCGGCGGAGTCGAAGATCTGGCTGCCGATGTGGGAGTGCAGGCCCAGCAGCTCGATGCCCGGGGCGGCCTCCACGCGGCGTACGGCCTCGAAGGCGTCGCCGGAGGTGATCGAGAAGCCGAACTTCTGGTCCTCGTGCGCGGTCGCGATGTACTCGTGGGTGTGCGCCTCGACCCCCGCGGTCACGCGGATCATCACCCGGGCGCGCAGGTCGCCCTCGGCGGTGATCGTCTCGAGCCGCGCGATCTCGTCGAAGGAGTCGACGATGATCCGCCCGATGCCCGCGGCCAGCGCTCGGCGCAGCTCGGTCGTGGTCTTGTTGTTGCCGTGGTAGCCGATCCGCGCGGGGTCGAACCCGGCGCGCAGCGCGACGGTGAGCTCGCCGTTGGAGCACACGTCGAGGCAGAGCCCCTCCTCCTGCACCCAACCGGCGACCGCGGTGCAGAGGAAGGCCTTGCCGGCGTAGTAGACGTCGTACGCCGCGAACGCGTCACGGAACGCACGGGCGCGCGAGCGGAAGTCGGCCTCGTCGAGGACGTACGCCGGGGTGTTGACGTTCGCGACCAGCTCGGGGACCGCCAGGCCACCGACGTGCAGCTCGCCGTCGACCTTGTGGGCGGTCAGCGACCACAGGTGCGGGACGAGCGCGTCGGCGTCGGTGGGCGGGCTCAGCCAGGCCGGCCCGCGCAGCCCGCCGGGCGCGTGGGCCCAGCCGGCCTCGTGGGTCGTGCTCACCGCTACATCCGCTCCGGTGCGGACACGCCGAGCAGGTCGAGCCCGTTGGCGAGCACGGTGCGGGTCGCCGCGACCAGGACCAGACGGGCGCGGTGGAGGTCGCCGACCTCCTCGTCGCCCATCGGCAGCACCCGGCAGTTGTCGTAGAAGCGGTGGTAGACCGCGGCCATGTCCTCGAGGTAGCGCGCGACCCGGTGCGGCTCGCGCAGCTCGGCGGCGCTGGCGACCACCCGCGGGAACTCCGCGAGCGCCCGCAGGAGCTCGCCCTCCTTGGGGTGCGAGAGCAGGGCGGGGTCGAAGTCGCTGGTCGACCAGGCGATCTGGAGCTCGGCAGCGTTGCGCAGGATCGAGGCGATCCGGGCGTGGGCGTACTGCACGTAGAACACCGGGTTGTCGCTGGACTGCTTGGTGATCTCGGCGATGTCGAGCGTCAGCGGCGAGTCCGCGGGGTAGCGCGCCAGGGAGTAGCGCAGCGCGTCGGTGCCGATCTCGTCGACGAGCTCCTCGAGCGAGACGATGTCACCGGCGCGCTTGGACAGCCGCACCTCCTCGCCGCCGCGCACGATCTTCACCAGCTGACCGATGAGGACCTCGATGTTGCGCTCGGGGTCGTCGCCGGCGCAGGCGGCCATCGCCTTGAGCCGCCCGACGTAGCCGTGGTGGTCGGCGCCGAGCAGGTAGATGCACCGGTCGAAGCCGCGCGAGCGCTTGTTGACGTAGTAGGCGGTGTCGCTGGCGAAGTAGGTCAGCTCGCCGTTGGACCGGATCAGCACCCGGTCCTTGTCGTCCCCGAAGTCGGTCGTGCGCATCCACAGCGCGCCGTCGTCCTCGTAGAGGTGCCCCTGGTCGCGCAGCTTCTCCAGGCCGGTGGTGACGTCCTCGCTGTCGTGGAGGCTGCGCTCGGAGAACCACACGTCGAAGACGGTGTTGAACCGCTTCAGCTGCTCCTGCTGGTCGGCCAGCTGCAGCGCGTAGCCCTTCTCGCGGAACGCCACGAGCCGCTCGTCCTCGGGGAGCTCGAGGACGCTGGGGTCCTCCGCGACGATCTGCTGGGCCAGGTCGGTGATGTAGCCGCCGTGGTAGCCGTCCTCCGGGGTCGGCCGACCGAGCGCGGCCGCCTCGATCGAGGCACCGAACAGGTTCATCTGGTTGCCGCGGTCGTTGATGTAGAACTCGCGGGTCACCGTCGCGCCGCCCGCCTCGAGCACGCGGGAGATCGCGTCGCCCACGACCGCCCAGCGGGTGTGGCCGAGGTGGAGCGGTCCGGTCGGGTTAGCCGAGATGAACTCGACGTTCACCTTCTCCCCGCCGAGCGTGTTCGTGTGGCCGTACGCCGCGCCGGCGTCGACGATCTCGGCCGCCACGACGCCCTGGGCCCCGGCTGCGACCGTGATGTTGAGGAAGCCCGGCCCGGCGATGTCGACACCGGCGATGCCCTCGGCCTGCTGCAGGCGCTCCTGGACCAGCGTGGCGAGCTCGCGCGGGTTCATGCCGGCCTTCTTGCCCAGCTGCAGCGCGATGTTCGTCGCGTAGTCGCCGTGCTCCTTGGATCGCGGACGCTCCACCGTGACCTTCGTCGGGACGCCGTCGGGGAGGGTGATCGCACCCTCGGCGGACAGCGTCGTCAGAACGTCGACGATCGCGGTGGAGAGCTGCTCAGGAGTCACCGGGCCAGGGTATCGGCGTCGGGCGTCGGACCCTGCATCGATATCCGCCGTGGGACATGACCGCGGACCACACCGGTGCGATTGCGCGTCCGTCCCGCGTCAGTTGTAGGGTGACGGCGCAGCCTCGCAGTGCGGGGCGCGTGCCTCCGTAGCTCAGGGGATAGAGCACTGGTTTCCGGTACCAGGTGCCGCAGGTTCGAATCCTGCCGGGGGCGCTCTCTTCTTCGCGCACGATCATCCGGCTCGCCGGCGTCCGCGCACCTGACGCAGATGCTCCGCCAGCCACCATCAGACGACATCCACGTCAGGTGCGCGGATCTCTGCCCGGGCGGAGGGTTGACGTGGCGGGCGTCGAGGCCGATGCTCCGTGCGTGCCCTGACGGCCGCTCCGTCCGCGATCCGCGTCGACGAGGCCCGGGAACCGGTGTCCGAGCCGAGCGGCCCGATGAAAACGGCCTCCGGCCTGCGGGGTTACGCGCGGCCACGAAAAGGCCTCCATTGGTCTTGACCGGCGACGTGTTTCTCGATGCCGCACCTCCCCACGGCCCCGTTCCGCACGCACAATCATCGCCAGTCAGCGTCTCGGGATGACGACCGACATGGGACCAGCAAGCCGCGCCGACGGGGAGGGACGCAGCGGCTCCGGCAACGAAAGCAGGACACGCAGTGAACAGGTCCATCAAGAAGGCGATCGCATCGGTCGCCGTCTGCGGCGCCGGCCTCGCCGGTGCCCTCGTCCTCGTCCCGCCAGCGACGTCGGCGGCACCCGACCAGCCGCGTGCGGAGCGGGCGTCCTCGTCCAAGATCACCGACCTCGGCTACAAGGCGACGGTCTACGGCACCAAGGTGATCGTCGACGGGGTCGAGGTGCGCAACGCCAAGGACGCCTTCGCCCAGCAGCGCTGCACCCGCCAGGTCGGCCTCCAGGAGGTCGCCGACTCCGTGCTGTCGATCCCCGACAACCCGCTGATCCGCGGCGGCCTGACCAAGAGCTACACCCAGACCTACAAGACGGCCGCGGCGCAGGGCGTCCGCGGGATCAGCACGATCGCCGACCTCGAGCTCGGTGGCGAGTTCGGCGGCCAGCAGACGCCCACGCTCAAGCTCGTCGGCCTGAAGTCCACGGCGGATGCCTTCCGCAAGGCCGACGGGACCTTCGGGCACACCGAGGGCTTCACCTTCGAGGGCCTCACGATCGGCAACCTGCCCGACACCCCCATCACGCCCCAGCTCCAGCAGCTCCTCGACATCCTCGGCTCGACCGTCGGCAACGTGGTCAACCAGGTCCTCGACCTGCTGACGTCGGTCACCGGCAACACGATCGAGATCCCGGGCCTGGGCAGCATCGGCCTGGCCGGCGTGAAGTCCGGCTACGCGAACAAGACCGGCGCCGCCTCGCAGTCCTACGCGCTGCGCCTGACGCTCGACGTCACCGGCCACCCGACGTCGATCACCCTCGGTCGGGCCCGCACCGCGGTCTCGTCCCCGGTGCCCGCCGGCGTCTTCCAGTCCCGCGCGATGGGCATGGAGCTCTTCGGCGGCAACGACCTGCTCCGCCTCGGCGGACTGCAGGAGCAGTCGATCGGCTGCTCGGGCACCAACGGCAAGACCCAGGTCCACAAGGTGGGTGACGTCCGGGTGCTCGGCGGCCTGGTCAACCTGACCGGCCTCGAGTACGCGCTGCGCGGCGACCAGAAGGCGAAGGGCACGGCCAACGGCTTCGTCTCCAGCAAGATCGGCGCCCTGGAGATCCCGAGCCTCGGCCTGGTCATCGACGGCATCACCTCGAAGGTCTCGCTGTTCAAGCCCAAGGGCACGACCAAGGTCAAGCGCACGATCGACACCTCCCTGGCCCGCATCACGCTCAACGGCCAGGAGATCGAGCTGCCCGACCCGGGCGAGGTCGTCGACCTCGGCAACAACAACCTGCTGCGCTACCGCGTGGTCAAGCAGAACTGGACCGGCGCCGAGGTCAAGGCCCTCGTCCTCACCCTTCCCGACCTGATCCCGGGGGGCTCGATCCTCGAGCTCGGCTGGGCCGGCGCGCACATCACGCCGAACTGATCCTCGGCCCGTACGACGCAACACCCCCACACCGCACGCCACGATCGGGCACTGCCGACCTCCGGGTCAGCAGTGCCCGATCGTCGCGTCGTCCCGGGCCTCGTCCCCGAGTCGACGCGCCATGGCCACCGACGGCAGCACGACGCTCGCGCCACCGACATTGCCGATGCCGCCCTGCACCACGCAGGTCGTGATCTTGTGCGGGTCGACGTGCGCGACCACCTGCGCCAACCGGAACAGCTCGGCCGGCGAGAGGTCGGTGTAGAGGTGCTCCATCACCGAGAGCACGCCGCGCTCGATGAACCCGGGCACGTGCGCCCGGGCGCGCACCTTGGCCTGGATGCCGCGCAGCACTCGCTGCTGGTTGGCCGACCGGTCGAAGTCCCCCCGGATGAGGTTGTGCCGGATCCGCGAGAACGCCATCGCGTCGTACCCACCGAGATGGATGCGTCCCCGCGGGAAGCCCTCGGGCTTGAGGTAGGTGTCGTCGAACGCGACCGGGTTGGAGACCTCGATGCCGCCGATGCCCTGGATCATCGCCTGGAAGAACTTGAACCGGCTGACGAACACGTAGTCGGGCTGGATGCCGACGAGGTCGCCCACGGCCTGCCCGAGCAGCTGGGGGCCACCGAAGTACAGAGCGGCGTTGATCTTGTCGTAGCCGTGGCCCGGGATCGACACCCACGAGTCGCGCGGCACGCCGATCGCCGACGCCGCGCCGGTCCTCGTGTTCATCCCGATCAGCTGCAAGGCGTCGCCACGGGTGCGGGTCATGTCCTCGCCCGGCCGCGCGTCGGAGCCGACCGCGAGGATCCACACGACGTCGGGCGTCAGGTCCACACCGTCCGCACGGTCCACCTTCACGAGGGCGACCTCGGTGCTCTTGACCGCCGAGGCCGGTACGACGAGCGCCGCGACCGTCAGCATCAGACCGACCGCGCCCCACCGCAGGGCCTTGCGGCACCGGCTCTCGAGCCCATGCACGATCGCGGTCATCACACGGTCCCCTTCGTCACGTCGTAGCCGAACACGCGCCAACCGCGCTCGGTGTGGGTGAGGTAGAGGCGGCCCTCCACCCGGACCACCCGCTCGACCTCCCCGGTGGTGCGGAACCCGAGGAGCACCCGAGCCGTCACGCCGACCGCGCGCTGACGCACGGCCAGCACGTCGACACGCACCCGGCTGCGGCGCAGCTGCACCCCGTCGATCCGCTCCCCGATGTCCTCGTTGCTCATCAAGGCACGGTCGCGGCGCGCCTCCTCCTGGGCGCCGGTGGTGAACCCGGGCCAGGAGTCGGAGAAGTCGCGGCGGGGGTAGTCGCCGCCGAGGTAGGCGGCCTGCGTCCAGCCGTCGACGACCGCGGCCACCTCGCCGACCACCCGGTCGCGTGCGTCCTTCGGGAGGCGGCCGGTGACGCGGCCGACCTCGACGACCGTCTCCACGGCGGGCGCGGTCGGTACGGCGGAGGTGGTGCCCCCGGCTCCCGGCTCGTCGGGCTCGTCGCCGCCCCCGCTGCACGCGCCCAGCGTCAGGCCCAGCGCCAGGCTCAGCACCAGGCTCAGCGCCAGGGTCGGGGCGAGACCCAGGGCCCGCGCCGGTGAGAACGGGCCGGCCACGTAGGCTCGGCGTGCGGATGTGGTCATGGCTGCTGCCCCTCTCTCGTTGCCGACGAACGGCGGTGCGGAGGTGCCGTCGCATGGCAGTGTCCGCGACCTCGATGTGGCTCGACGCACACCACGCCGAAATGCCACTGAGACAGTCTGCATTTGCTGGTGTGGGGGACTAGCCTTGACGACTGAACTACTCCCCCGCGCCCGCACCGGAAGAGGCGAAAGTACCCGTGCCGCAGTCCAAAGGCAGTCAATCCGACGTTTCCTCGGCCCAGGTCGGAGCCGACTTCGGAGCCAACGAGTGGCTCGTCGAGGAGATGTTCGACCAGTACCAACGCGATCCGGACAGCGTCGATCCCACGTGGGTGAAGTACTTCCAGGCCAAGGGCAGCACCGGCAACGGCAGCTCGACCAACGGCGCGCAGGCGGCGCCCCAGAAGGCCCAGCAGGCCGAGAAGACCCAGCAGGCCGAGAAGACCCAGCAGGCCCCGGCGCCCGTCCAGCAAACCCCGGCCACGCCCGCCGCCGCCCAGGCGAGCGCCCCGTCGGCTGAGAAGCCCGCCCCGGCCCCCGTGGCGAAGCCGCGCCCCAGCGCGAAGGCCGCCGAGCCGGCCAAGGGCACCACCAACCCGGTCCCGAAGGAGAAGCGTCCGGCCGCCCCCGCACCGGCCAGCGACGAGCCGACGTACACCGTGCTGCGCGGCGCGCCCGCGCGGACCGCCCAGAACATGGACGCCTCGCTGAGCGTGCCGACGGCGACGTCCGTGCGCTCCGTGCCCGTCAAGCTGCTCTGGGACAACCGCACGGTCATCAACAACCACCTCGCGCGTGCCCGCGGTGGCAAGGTCTCCTTCACCCACCTGATCGGCTACGCGCTGGTCAAGGCGGTCCGGTCGATGCCGGAGATGAACGTCGGGTTCGACACCGTCGACGGCAAGCCCAACCTGATCACCCCGGCCCACATCAACCTCGGCCTGGCGATCGACGTCCAGAAGTCCGACGGCAGCCGGCAGCTGCTGGTGCCGAGCATCAAGGCCGCCGAGACGATGGACTTCGCGGCGTTCTGGACCGCCTACGAGGACATCGTCCGCAAGGCGCGCGACAACAAGCTCACCGTCGAGGACTTCCAGGGCACGACGATCAGCCTGACCAACCCCGGTGGCATCGGCACCAGCCACTCGGTCCCCCGGCTGATGAAGGGCCAGGGCGCGATCATCGGCGTCGGCGCGATGGAGTACCCGCCCGAGTGGCAGGGCGCGTCGGAGGACGTGATCTCGCGCAACGCGATCAGCAAGGTCATGACGCTGACCTCGACCTACGACCACCGCGTCATCCAGGGCGCCCAGTCCGGTGAGTTCCTCAAGCGCGTCCACCAGCTGCTGCTGGGTCAGGACGGCTTCTACGACGAGATCTTCCGCTCGCTGCGGATCCCCTACGAGCCGATCCGCTGGGCCAACGACATCTCGGTCAGCCACGACGACGAGATCAGCAAGCAGGCCCGGATCCTCGAGCTGATCCACGCCTACCGGGTGCGCGGCCACATGATGGCCGACACCGACCCGCTGGAGTACCGCCAGCGCAGCCACCCCGACCTCGAGGTGGAGTCGCACGGCCTGACCCTGTGGGACCTCGACCGCCAGTTCGCCACCGGCTCGTTCGGCGGC
Source organism: Nocardioides sp. (assembly GCF_024509035.1). Taxonomy (GTDB): domain Bacteria; phylum Actinomycetota; class Actinomycetes; order Propionibacteriales; family Nocardioidaceae; genus Nocardioides. The sequence continues at coordinate 12,783 of NZ_JANINT010000027.1, forward strand.
GAGGGCCGGCGCTTCATGAAGCTGCGCCACATCCTCGGCATCCTGCGCGACTCCTACTGCCGCACCACCGGCATCGAGTACATGCACATCATGGATCCCGAG
>NZ_JANINT010000028.1 GCF_024509035.1 Nocardioides sp.
CGTCTGTCCGGCGCTGCTGGGGGGGAGCGCCGGACAGAACCAGCCCCCTACCCGCTCTCGGAGAGCATCCGCCATGGAGATCACGACCTCCCCGCACCGCCCGGCGTCCACGCCGTGGGGACGCCTGCTCGCGCTCGTGGTCATCCTCGGCCCGGTCTCCGTCCTGGTGCTGCTCCCGGTCGGGCTCGGCCTGGATCGCTACGTGATGTCGGGGGACTCCATGGACTCGGGCGCGGCGGGCGGGATCCCGCAGGGATCGGTCGTCTTCGAGCGTGACGTGCCGGTGGGCGACCTGCGGCGTGGCGACGTCATCACGTTCCGGCCCCCCGCCTCGTCGGGGGTCGACGGGCTCGTCACCCACCGGATCGTGCGGACCGGGCCGCGCGGCATCATCACGCGCGGCGACGCCGAGCCGGCGCGGGACCCGTGGGTGCTGGTCCCGGACGAGCCGACGCTGCCCCGCGTCGTCTACACCCTGCCCTGGGTCGGCTACCTCTACCTCGTGATCTTCCATCCGGTCACCCGGGTGGTCCTGGCGGCCTCGGTCGGGCTCCTGGTGCTGCTGCTCGCCACCGAGGTCCGGCGCCGCCGCGAGCGCGCCCGTGGCGCGCCGTCCGGCCCGTCAGGAGAGCTGGCCGACGAGCTGGCCGACGGGCGGGTCGAGGACGGTCCGGGGGACGTCCCGGGCGGCCCGCACGGGGTGCGCCAGCCCCCGCGGGCGGCGCTCACGCGCGAATCGCCGGAGGGCGAAGGTTGAGTACCGTCCTCGGAGCAGGTGCCTCGGGCCCTATGCTCCCTCCCATGGCGCACCGTGTTCTCGTCGTAGAGGATGAGGAGGACATCGCGTTCCCCCTTGTCCGGACGTTGGAGCGCGAGGGGTACGACGTCTCGTGGGTGGACAGCGGCCAGCGGGCCCTGGACTCCCTGGCGACCTCACCCGAGGTCGTGATCCTCGACCTCGGTCTCCCGGACATCGACGGCCTCGAGGTGTGCCGTCGCGCCCGGGAAGCGGGGTTCGAGGGGGCGATCATGATCGTCACCGCCCGCGCGGGCGAGCTCGACCGGGTGGTGGGCCTCGACTACGGGGCCGACGACTACCTGGCCAAGCCGTTCGGGCTGGCGGAGCTCCAGGCGCGCGTGCGTGCCCTGCTGCGCCGTACCTCCTCCAGCTCGGCCGCGGCCGAGGATGCCAAGCCCGACGGGCTGCGCATCGACGTGGACGCCCGGCGGGTGTACGCCGGCGAGGAGGAGGTCCCGCTCACCGGCAAGGAGTTCGAGGTCTTGAACATCCTGGCCGCCAACCGGGACAAGGTGGTCTCCCGCGGCCGGCTGATGGCCGACGTGTGGGACGAGAACTGGTACGGCTCGACGAAGACGCTGGACGTCACCATCGGACGGCTGCGCCAGAAGCTCGAGAGCGTGGGCGTGACAGACCGAGTGGTGGCCGTTCGGGGCGTGGGTTTCCGCCTCGAGGGCGGCACCCCCGATGCGTGAGCGCCTGACTGTCGCCTTCGTCGTCCTCACCGTCGTGCTGCTCCTCGGCGCGGGGGTGATCCGCTCCTATGTCCTGCGTGACCTGATCCAGGAGCAGGAGGCCGCCCACCTGCGCCAGGAGGTGGAGCTGATCGGCGCGATCCTCGACGACCGCGCCAAGGCCGGCGGGGCGATCGACACCGAGTTCCTCTCCGACCTCGTGAGCCCGGACAGCCGGTTGGAGTACGACGCGGACGGCGAGCAGCCGCTGGTCGTGCGTGGATCCGACTACGTCGGCAGCGACGACCCCGACGCGGACCTGTCCTCGGCACTGGCGCTCGACGGTGCCGAGCTCACCGTGAGCCAGTCGCCCGAGGTCATCCGGGACATCGTCGGGCGCGACACCGGCTCGATCGCCGCCCTGTTCGTGCTGATCGCGGTGGTCGCGGGCATCGCGGGCTTCCTCATCGCCTCCGCCCTCTCCTCGCCCTTCCAGCGGCTGGCCGTGGCCGCCGCGGCCCTGGGACGGGGGCGCTTCGACCTCGAGCTGCCGCGCACCCGCGTGCCGGAGGCGCGGGCGATCTCCAACGCACTGCGCGCGAGCGCCCGCCAGCTCGAGGACCGCGTGCAGCGTGAGCGCGACTTCGCCGAGCACGCCTCCCACGTGCTGCGGACGCCGCTGACCGGGCTGCGGCTCGAGCTCGAGGACCTGACGCTGCGCGACGACGTGCCGGCCGACGTCCAGGTCTCGGCGGCGCGCGGCCTGGCCGCGGTCGACCAGGTCGGCGCGGTCGCCGCCGAGCTGGTCGAGATGACGCGGCGCGGCAGCCTGGTGGCCGGCGCCGAGCTGCCCCTCGTCGACCTGGCGACGCAGCTCGCCCAGCGGTGGGCCGACCGGCTCGGCGTACGCAACCGCACGTTGACCGCCGCGGCCGAGGGCGACCTGTCGCTCACCTACACGCCCGGACCGATCGAGCACGTCACCGACCTGCTGCTCGCCGACGTCGTACGTCGCGGCGCGGGCGCGGTGCGGATCGTGTTCCACGGCGAGGAGGGCGGGCACCTGCGCATCCACGTCGAGTGCGAGGGGCGGGGCAAGGCGACCGCCGCCGAGCCCCTGGACCGGGTCGGCGAGGTGACCACGGTGGTCGAGGCGCTGGGCGGGCGGGTCACCGGGTCCCACCCCGCCGACGGCATCGAGGTGCTGCTGCCCCGGCGGTGATGTCCGGCGTCCCGGCGGGGACGTCCGCGACAATGGCGCCATGACCACGCGCCCGATCGAGACCTGGCTCACCGACATGGACGGCGTGCTCGTCCACGAGGAGGTGCCGATCCCGGGCGCCCAGGAGTTCATCTCGGCCCTGCAGTCCTCGGGTCGGCGGTTCCTGGTGCTGACCAACAACTCGATCTTCACCCCGCGCGACCTGCGGGCCCGCCTGCTCGGCAGCGGGATCGACGTGCCCGAGGACGCGATCTGGACCTCGGCCCTCGCGACCGCGCAGTTCCTCGACGACCAGCGCCCGCACGGGACGGCGTACGTCGTCGGCGAGGCGGGCCTGACCACGGCGCTGCACGACATCGGCTACGTGATGACCGACCGCGACCCCGACTACGTCGTGCTGGGGGAGACCCGCACCTACTCCTTCGAGGCGATCACCCGGGCGATCCGGCTGGTCGACGGCGGCGCGCGGTTCATCGCCACCAACCCCGACGTCAGCGGACCCAGCCAGCAGGGCATGCTCCCGGCCACCGGATCGGTCGCCGCCCTGATCAGCACCGCCACCGGGCGGCAGCCGTACTTCATCGGCAAGCCCAACCCGCTGATGATGCGCAGCGCCCTCAACCGGCTCGAGGCCCACTCGGAGACCACCGTGATGGTCGGGGACCGGATGGACACCGACATCATCAGCGGGCTCGAGGCCGGGCTGCGCACGATCCTGGTCACCACCGGATCGACCCGCCCCGAGCAGGTCGCGACCTTCCCGTACCGCCCCACTCGCGTCGTCGACTCCGTCGCCGACCTGCTCGAGCTGGTGGAGCCCGCCACCGCCTGACGACTCCGGGGCTTCGTGGTCATGTCGGTGGGGTCGGCGCGGACGTCATCCGAACTGGTCACCCGGGCAGCCACCTCGGATGACCTCCGCCGGGCGGTTCAGGGGACGTCGTACGAGGGGGGCGTCCTGACCCCCAGAACGTAGGACGTCTCGGGTGGCTCCCAGAGACGCGGCTGCCCGGGGCGGCGGGAAAGCCGACGTGGAAGCGCTCCCACCGCCGTACGCTGGCCCGGTGAGCCGGCCCGCCGCCCCCGCGCTGTGGTGGGCTGCGCCGCGCCGACTCGCGCGGACACCGGGCTGGCTGGCCCTCGTGCTGGTGGCGACGACCCTGCTGGTCGCCTCGGTCGCGGCGCCTCCGCTGTTCGTCAGGACCGCCCGCACGACCGCGCTCGACACCGGTCTGCGCGCCGCCGCCGGCAGCCCCTTCGGCCCCGGATCCGCGGACCTGCGGGTGGTCTGGGACGCGTTCTTGCCGCCCCAGGACCTGCAGGTGGTGCTCGACCGGCTCGCGGCGCTGCCGGGGTACGGCGAGCCCGACCTCGGCGCGGCCGGGTTCGGCCAGAGCCGGATGCGGCGTGCCTACGCCCTGGCGAACGGCCACCGGAGCCCCGCGTCGGTCTTCTACCACGACGGCGCCGTCGAGCGGCTCGGTGGAGACCCCGACGCCGACGGGGTCTGGCTGAGCGACACCACGGCCGCAGAGCTCGGCGTCGAGCCCGGCGACCAGGTCTCCCTCGGCATGATCGACACGTTCTTCGAGGGCAAGCCGACCGTCGCGCGGACCACCCTCCTCGGCACCTACCCGACGCCCGAGGGGTCGGTGCTGCCGACCGCGCTCGCCGACCTCCCGGCCTCGGACCGCTGGTTGGTGCCCTTCGAGCCCGATCGGCCGGGCGTGGGCGCACCGCTCGCGATCACCAACCTGGCGACGATGCAGCGGATCGCGATGAGGGTCTTCGAGAACGTCGTGTTCACCGCCGACCTGCTGCTCGACCAGGACCTCACGCCCAGCCAGGCCGCCGCCGCGGCCCGGGGTGTGGCCGCGGTCGGCCGCGAGTCCGTCGACCTCGCCAGCGATCTCGGCTCCTCGCTGCGCAACGGCGAGCCCGAGCCCGCCCGCCTGGACATCGCCACCGGCCTGCCCGACATCGTGGCCGGGGCCGAGACGACCGCCGACACCGCACGTGTGCAGGTGCGGCCGTACGCCGTCGGCGGCCAGCTGCTCGCCGTACTGCTCCTGGCCGCGGCGTGGGTGCTGCTCGGACTGAGCAGGCGGCGCGAGCAGCTGCTCGCCTCCGGCCTGGGCCTGCGGCCGGGGGAGCTGGCGCTGCTGGGTGCCCTGGAGGTCGTGCCGGTCTGCCTCGTGGCCGTGCCGCTCGGCCTGGGGCTCGGCGTGCTCGGCGTGAGCACGGCCGGACCCTCCGAGGACGCCGGCATCGACCTGGGAACGGCCGACCTCGTGCGCGCCGGGACCGCCTCCGGGCTCGCCCTGGTCGTGGTGGCGGCGGTCGCGGGTGCGACCGCGTTCGCGGTCGACCGCCAGGCTCGGCTGTCGCGGCTGGGCGGTCGGCGCATCAGCGTGCCCTGGGGTGCGGCCGTGATCGTCGCGACCGTCGTGCTCGCCATCGCGGTCCTCACGCTCGACCCGGCCGAGCGCAGCCGCACCCCGTTGGCGATCGTGCTGCCACTGCTCGTCGCGACCTCGGTCGCGGTGATCGTGACCCGGGCCGCTGCGCTGCTCGCCGGTCGGTGGCGGCTGCGGTCCCGGCCCGGCAGCGCGCGCTGGCTGGCCGGCCGGCGCAGCGGCACGGTGCTGCGCGAGGTGAGCGCCCTGGCCGCGGTCGTCGCCGTCGCCCTCGGGATGTTCGCCTACACCCTCGCCGTCCAGCGCGGGATCGACGACGGCGTCGCCGACAAGACCGCGGCTCTGGCGGGCGCCCGCTCCTCGATCGAGGTGGCCGACGACTTCCGCGGGCAGGGCCGGCGCGTCGCCGTCACCGCGCCGGCACCCGGGACGTCGATCGTGTGGCGCCACGGCGTGGTGGTGCCGCCCCGGTTCGGCGAGCAGCCGCTGATGGCCATCGACCCCGAGACCTTCGCCGACGTGGCCGACTGGGGCGCCTCCGGCGACCTCGCGGCCGGCCGCTCGCTGGTGCCGCGGCTGGCCGAGGAGGCCGAGGGCGTGCCGGTGATCATCGTGGGCGACTCCGACCTGGAGCCCGGGGACCAGGCGGCGCTCGACTTCAACTCCGAGGGCGTCCAGGTGCCGATCCAGGTGGTCGGGGTCGTCGACGCCTTCCCGGGCTCGGAGAGCCAACCCAACGACTACACGGTCGTGATCAGCTCGCGGCGGATCTTCCCGCTGGTCCCGAAGACGATCGACCCACGCCGCAAGGGGGCCTCGCGCGGGGACGCGGGCGCGTTCAGCTCGTGGGTGTGGTCGCCCGGGTCGACCACCGAGCTGCGCGACACCCTGCGCGGCGCCCGCGTCGCCGTCGACGGCGACGTGGTGACCGCGGACGGTCTGCGGGTCGAGAACGGCCTGGTCGCCTCCACCTGGGCAGCGGCGTACGTCGCTGCCCTCGGCGGCGTCGTCCTCGTCCTCGGCTTCGCAGCGGCCCTCGTGCTCGCACTGCGGCTGGCCGACCGCGACGCCGTGTCCGACGTGCTGCTGCGGCGTGTGGGGTTCTCGACCGGCGAGCTGGCCCGCTCCCGCGCCTGGGAGGTCGCGCGGGCGGTCATGGTCGCGCTGGTCGCGGCCGGGCTGAGCGTCGGCGTCCTCGTCGTGGCCCCCACGATGATCGACGCGACCACCGCGATCGCGCCCCTGGCCCGGCCCCGGCCCGGCTGGCCCGACGCGCTGACGCTGGCCGCGGTGCTGGTGGCCATCGTGCTGGTCTCCTGGCTCGTCGGGGCCCGCCGCGCCGCCCGGCGCCGGACCGCGGAGGTGCTCCGTGCCGGCGGCTGAGCGCGCGACGGCCGTCGTCTGCGAGGACCTGGTGAAGGTCTTCCGGTCCGCGACGGGCGAGACCCACGCCCTGCGGGGCATCGGCCTCGAGCTGCACCCCGGCGCGCTGACTGTGGTCGCCGGTCCGTCGGGCAGCGGCAAGAGCAGCCTGCTCACGCTCCTCGGCGCCCGGGACCGGCCCAGCGCGGGTCGCCTGGAGGTGCTGGGCCGCGACGTCGGGGAGGTCTCCACCCGCGAGCTGCGGACGCTGCGCCGTCGCGGCATCGGCTTCGTCCCGCAGCGCTCGTCGCTCGGGGTCTTCCCGCACCTGCGCGCGGCCGACCAGCTGCGCCAGGTCGCGGCCTGGCGCGGGGGAGCGGCGGCCGACCCGCGCGAGACCCTCGCCGCCGTCGGTCTCGCCGAGCGCGCCGACCACCTGCCGAACGCGCTCTCCGGCGGCGAGCAGCAGCGGCTCGCCGTCTCGCTGGCGCTCGTGGGCGCACCGGCGCTGGTCGTGGCGGACGAGCCGACAGCGGAGCTCGACCACGCCAACGCCGACCTCGTCATGGACGCCCTCCTGGCGGTCGCGGCCGCTGGGTCCGCGGTCGTCATCAGCAGCCACGACGACCGGGTCACCCACCGGGCCGACCGGCTGCTGCACCTGCGCCACGGGGTGCTGTCCAGCGAGACCGCCGGCGCCCGCGCCGCGGCGGCGGTCATCGACTCGACCGGCCGGCTCCAGCTGCCGCCGGCGGTGCTCGAGCTCTTCCCCTCGCGCCGCGTGGTCGTCGAGACCGTCGGCGACGAGGTGCGGCTGCGGCGCCCCGAGGAGGCCCCATGAGCGTCCTCGAGGTCCGTGCGGTCAGCCACGGCTACGGCGCCGGCACCGGGCGCGTCGAGGTGCTCCACGACGTCTCGCTGGCCGTCGGCCCCGGTGAGTTCGTGGCACTGGCCGGACCGTCGGGCTCCGGCAAGTCGACGCTGTGCCACCTCGCGGCCGGCCTGGAGAGTCCCGAGCGCGGTGAGGTCACCGTCGCCGGGCGCCCCGCCGACCAGGTCACCGACTGGGCGGTCGTCGCGGTCGTGCCCCAGCAGCACGGGCTGCTCGCCGGCCTGAGCGTCGCCGACAACGTCTGCCTGCCGGCCTACCGCGCCGGCAGCGACCCCGCCCCCACCCTCGCGGCGCTCGCGGAGGCGCTGGACCTCTCGACGTTCACCCGCCGCGGCGTCCTGGAGACCTCGCTCGGCGAGCAGCAGCGCACGGCGGTGGCGAGGGCCCTGGTCCTCAGCCCCCGGCTCGCCGTGCTCGACGAGCCCACCGGGCACCAGGACGACGACCACGTCGTGCAGGTCGTCGCGGCGCTCGCGGCCGCCGCCCGCAGCGGTACGGCGGTGCTGGTGGCCACCCACGACCAGCGCGTGTGGGAGGTCGCGGACCGCGTCGTACGCCTCGACGAGGGCCGGGTGATCGTGTGATCTTCGTCCATCTTTCGGCCTGATCCACGCGGGGACTGTGGCCCGCGCCACGCGTCGAGCGGCAGCTCGACTCGTGTTCGGCCGGTCTGCCTGGCTACCGTTCCCGACCGTTTGCACCATGCACAACCGGTCGCGGGTACGCCGAGTCCTGCCCGTCCGTGACCGGTCGACAACATCCGGGGCAGGAGTGGGGGACCCACCTTCGCGGTCCCGCCCTCGTCTTCCGAGACCAGGGGACCGCTCGGGGTGAAGCCACCAGCCGGTGGCCGGGCACCTTCCACGCCCGAACCCGACAGCTCACCTCACAGGCGTGGGAAGGAAACCACGCACATGTCCCTCATCCTGCGCGCCCTCGCGAGCGGCGCTCTCGCGGTCGGCCTCCTGGCCACCGCACCCGTCACCCTCGACCAGGCCCACGGCGCGACCGCGGGCCGCGACACCCAGCAGACCCAGAAGCGCGAGGCCCGCCGCGAGCTCCACCGCAAGGCCATCGCCCGCAAGGTCGGCCACGCCGTCGGCATCGCGGTCAACCAGAAGGGCGACCCCTACGCCTCCGGAGCCGCCGGCCCGGACCGGTTCGACTGCTCGGGCCTGACCTACTTCTCCTACCGCAAGGCCGGGTTCAAGCACATCCCGCGGACCTCCGCGGCGCAGGCGCACTTCGCCGACCGGATCAAGCGCAGCAACATGCGCCGCGGGGACCTGATCTTCTTCTACGACGGCGGCGGGGTCTACCACGTCGGCGTGTACGCCGGGTTCAAGCACGGCCACCGGTGGGTGCTGCACTCGCCGTACTCCGGCACCCGCGTGCGCACCGACAAGCTGTGGACCGACAAGTGGTTCGCAGGCACGCTGCGCCACCGGTGAGGCACCACTCCGAGCCCTGATCGGCCGGTCCCGGGACTCCGTTCCCGGGACCGGCCAGGCTCGGACGAGCAACGGCCCGCGGACGAAGGACCAAGGACCCGGGGCACGGCTTCACCCCTCTGCCAGGGTTGAGCCATGACCAACGGCGACACCGAGACAGGGGGCGTCGGCGCCACCGGCGCGACCGCGGCACGACGAGAGATCGGGGTCACCGAGCTCATCCTGCGTGACGCCCACCAGAGCCTGATGGCGACGCGCATGGCCCTCGAGGACATGGTCGACGCGTGCGCCGACATCGACGCGGCCGGCTACTGGTCGGTCGAGTGCTGGGGCGGCGCGACGTACGACGCCTGCATCCGCTTCCTCAACGAGGACCCCTGGGAGCGGCTGCGCACCTTCCGCCGCTTGATGCCGAACAGCAAGCTGCAGATGCTGCTGCGCGGCCAGAACCTCCTCGGCTACCGCCACTACGAGGACACGGTCGTCAACAAGTTCGTCGAGAAGTCCGCCGAGAACGGCATGGACGTCTACCGGACCTTCGACGCCCTCAACGACGTGCGCAACGTGCGCGAGGCCATCAAGGCCGTCCGCCGCGTGGGCAAGCACGCGCAGGGCACGATCTGCTACACCGAGAGCCCGCTGCACACCGTGCAGGGCTACGTCGACATGGCCCACGAGCTCATGGAGCTCGGCTGCGACTCGCTGTGCCTCAAGGACATGGCGGCGCTGCTGCGGCCCCAGCCGGCCTTCGACATCGTCGGCGCCATCAAGGAGTCGCTCGGCCAGGACGTGCGCGTCCACGTGCACTGCCACGCCACCACCGGCGTCACGCTGGTCAGCCTGATGAAGGCGATCGAGGCCGGTGCCGACGTCGTCGACACCGCGATCTCCTCGGTCTCGATGGGCCCGGGCCACAACCCGACCGAGTCGCTGGTCGAGATGCTGCACGGGACGCCGTACGAGACCAACCTCGACGACGACCGGCTGCTGAAGATCAAGGACCACTTCGCCGTCGTGCGGCCGAAGTACACCGAGTTCATGTCGGCGATCACCGGCGTCGAGACCGAGATCTTCAAGAGCCAGATCCCCGGCGGCATGATCTCCAACATGGAGTCGCAGCTGCGCCAGCAGGGCGCGGGCGACCGCCTCAAGGAGGTCCTCGAGGAGGTGCCGCGGGTCCGCAAGGCCGCCGGCTACCCGCCGCTGGTGACCCCGTCGAGCCAGATCGTCGGCACCCAGGCCGTGTTCAACGTGCTGATGGGCCCCTACAAGGTGCTCACCGCCGAGTTCGCCGACCTGATGCTCGGCTACTACGGCGAGTCGATCGGCCCCCGCGACCCCGAGATCGTCGCGGCCGCCCAGGCGCAGACCAAGAAGGAGCCGATCACCGTCCGGCCGGCCGACCTGCTCGAGCCCGAGTGGGAGAAGCTGCAGAGCGAGGCCAACGCGCTCGAGGGCGCCGACGGCAGCGACGAGGACGTGCTGACCTACGCGATGTTCCCGGGCGTCGCCCCGAAGTTCTTCCTCGAGCGGCCCGAGGGCCCGAAGAACGTCGGCAAGGACCCGGCGCAGCAGGCGGCCGAGAAGCTCGCCGCCGCGGCCGAGCCCGGCAGCGGTCCGGTCAAGGGCCCCATCCACTACGCCGTCTCGTTGAACGGCCACAAGCACGACGTCACCGTCGAGCGAGCCTGAAGGGAATCCGGTGAGCAAGCACAAGCACCACCAGGCCTCCATGGAGGAGCGCATCGCCGAGCTCGGCGAGCGCCGCCGCAAGGTCGAGCTCGGGGGCGGCGAGAGCCGTCTGCAGAAGCAGCACGACCAGGGCAAGCTGACCGCGCGCGAGCGGATCGACGCGCTGCTCGACCCGGGCACGTTCCAGGAGACGGGCATGTTCGCCCGCCACCAGTCGACGTACTTCGGTCTCGACAAGGTCGACATGCCCGCCGACGGCGTCGTCACCGGTGAGGGCGCCGTGCTCGGCCGCCCGGTCCACGTGGCCAGCCAGGACTTCACGGTCGCGGGCGGCTCGGCGGGCGAGGTCCACAGCGACAAGGTCGTCGCGATGATGAAGGCGAGCCTGACGACCGGCACGCCGTTCGTGTTCATCAACGACTCCGGCGGCGCCCGGGTCCAGGAGGGCATCGGCTCGCTGGCCGGCTACGGCCGCGTGTTCTACAACAACGTGCTGCTCTCCGGCGTGGTGCCGCAGGTCGCGATCATCGCCGGCCCGTGCGCCGGCGGCGCGGCGTACTCCCCGGCGCTGACGGACTTCATCATCCAGACCCGCAAGGCCCACATGTTCATCACCGGGCCGAACGTCATCGCGCAGGTCACCGGTGAGCAGGTCTCCTCCGACGCCCTCGGCGGCGCGGACGCGCACATGTCGCGCTCCGGTGTCGTGCACTTCGTCGCCGACGACGACGAGCAGGCGATCCTGATCACCAAGAAGCTGCTCAGCTTCCTGCCGCAGAACAACACCGAGGACCCGCCGATCGTCGACCCCGACGACACGATCGAGCCCGACCCCGAGCTGCAGAAGATCGTCCCGGTCTCGGACAAGAAGGGCTACGACGTCCGCGAGGTCATCGCACACATCGTCGACCGGTCCGACTTCCTCGAGGTGCAGGCCGGCTACGCCCAGAACATCGTGATCGGCTTCGGTCGCATCACCGGTCGCACGGTCGGCATCATCGCCAACCAGCCGAGCGTGATGTCGGGTGTGCTCGACATCAACGCCTCCGACAAGGGCTCGTGGTTCGTCCGGTTCTGCAACGCCTTCAACATCCCGCTGGTGACGCTGGTCGACGTGCCGGGCTTCCTGCCGGGCGTCGCCCAGGAGCACGGCGGCATCATCCGCCACGGCGCCAAGCTGCTCTACGCCTACTCGGCCGCGACCGTCCCGAAGCTCACGGTCGTGCTGCGCAAGGCCTACGGCGGCGCGTACGTCGCGATGTGCTCGAAGGACCTGGGTGCGGACAAGGTGTTCGCGTGGCCGACGGCCGAGATCGCGGTGATGGGTGCCGAGGGCGCTGCCGAGATCGTGTTCCGGCGCGAGATCGCCGAGGCCGAGGACCCCGAGACGCGTCGGGCCGAGCTGGTCGACGAGTACCGCTCGACGTTCTCGACGCCGTACGTCGCCGCCGGCCGCGGCCTGGTCGACGACATCATCGACCCCTGCTGCACCCGGGCCGAGCTGTCGCGGGCGCTGGAGATGCTGGCCAGCAAGCGCGACGTGCGGCCCGCCAAGAAGCACGGGCTGGGCCCGACGTGAGCCCCGAGGTGTCGACCGAGCAGGAGCTGCTCGCCGCGATCCGCGAGCTCACGGACCGGGTGGCGGCCCTCGAGGCCGAGGTCGCCGCCGTCCGGGCGCGGCAGGAGCAGGACATTCCCGAGGAGGTCGTGCTCGCGATCTCCGCCGCGGTGGCGTCGTTCCTGGGCCACCGCGCGAAGGTCAAGCAGGTGCACTACCGGACCGGTCAGGCGTGGGCCCAGCAGGGTCGCGTGGCCGTCCAGGGTCACCGGATCATCCACGGTGCCCGGTGAACGGCCAGGCGAAGGCGAAGGTGAGGACATGCAGCTCAAGGTGACCGTCAACGGCCAGGTCTACGAGGTCGAGGTCGAGGTCGAGGAGGAGCCGAAGCCCACGCTCGGCATCTTCATGGCCGGCGGCAACTTCGCTCCGCCCGCCGCGGCCCCGGCGGCTGCTCCGGTCGGCGGCGACGGCGAGGGCGTGCGCGCCCCGCTCGCCGGCACCGTCGCCCGCATCCCCGTCGAGGAGGGCCAGACCATCGAGGCCGGCGCCGTCCTGGTGGTGCTCGAGGCGATGAAGATGGAGACCGAGATCACCGCTCCCGCTGCCGGCACCGTCGGCCAGGTGCTGGTGAAGCCCGGAGAGGCCGTCACCGGCGGCCAGCTGCTCGTCGAGCTGTCCTGAGGGGTTCGGCTCGTTCGGAGGTGGAGGGATCCCCGGCTCGTCCGGGGGTCCCTCTGCTTGTCCGGGCTTGGGTGACCCCGTCTACGACGTACCGGTGAAGTACGGCGAGAACGGCCACGTGG